>NZ_JAMQIF010000035.1:0-104351 GCF_023845855.1 Clostridium sp. ZBS2 | reverse complement strand
ATTATTATATTACATTTAAATACATCTCATGTTAAGGTTAAACCATACTGAAAAACTGAACATTCCAGCTGCAGTGGAATTTAAATACATCTCATGTTAATGTTAATCCTTGGATAGTAGAACAACTAAAATCTAAACCTTCTATTTAAATACATCTCATGTTAATGTTAATCAAATTTCTTTGAAGTAACTTGATTTACACCGTACCAAATTTAAATACATCTCATGTTAATGTTAATCTATATTATTCTATTGTAATTTAGTTAATTGGACAAATTTAAATACATCTCATGTTAATGTTAATCATAATTATATTAAGGAAGTGATTATATGAGAAAATAATTTAAATACATCTCATGTTAATGTTAATCTGGTTTATGGTTACAATGCCATGATATTTATTTTGAATTTAAATACATCTCATGTTAATGTTAATCACAAGACTATTACAAATACATTGAACAAAATATACGATTTAAATACATCTCATGTTAATGTTAATCTTAAATCTATATATCCTGGAGAAGTAAATGTATCATTTAAATACATCTCATGTTAATGTTAATCAACCTCCAATTTTATTTGACTATATGTTTGAAAGTATTTAAATACATCTCATGTTAATGTTAATCTTTTTAAAATAAGTACTATTAACCATAAGAATTACAATTTAAATACATCTCATGTTAATGTTAATCAATGCATTAAAAAGTTTTTTCGATGTTGGAACTGCATTTAAATACATCTCATGTTAATGTTAATCATATTAATAGTATCAAATAAAACGGTGGTTAAAATATTTAAATACATCTCATGTTAATGTTAATCTTTCTTGGATTAGTAAACCATGCTCTAGCAATATTTATTTAAATACATCTCATGTTAATGTTAATCTTTTAGAAGCTTCATAGGATCTAATCTTGTTTTCATTATTTAAATACATCTCATGTTAATGTTAATCCTCTTATTAATCCATTCCAATGAAGCTCCTGTAGAATTTAAATACATCTCATGTTAATGTTAATCTTTTGCTATATTGTTTTCAAGTAAATAGTTTAGAGTATTTAAATACATCTCATGTTAATGTTAATCCATTGAAAATAAGCCATTCTTAAAATGTTAAAATTCCTCTAATACAGTAATAGTAACACATTATAAAAATTTTACCAAGTGATTTTTAAATATTATTATTCTCATTCCTCAACCTATATAACTCTTGTATTTACCTAGCTCTGCAGCAATTTTAATATAATAATCACCTGGTAAAAATATATGCTATTATTGTACTTTGCATATTAAAGATGTTGGATTTAGATTAAAAATAAATTGGTTAATAATATAAACAAATAAGTAAAATTGACATTTAAATATAACATGCTTCAAAAAGGTAGATAACTTTTACATAAGTCATCTACCTTTTTACAAAAATTCTTATTTTCTTTTTATAGATTTTATACCAGTGATCTCTTCTATATACTCAAATTCAGGATTTATTTCATTTACAAAAGCTTTAATCCATAAACTTCTTAAAAAGTAAAAGTAGTCTACATCACCATTTTCTTTATCCCAAATTTCTTTATGTACGCAATTCCTTCTAGTCCATTCCACAAAATTTTCATTACTATTTATAATTTCATTTACTCTGTCACATGGCATTCCATCTAATATATAATCATTTACTTTGTTAAATATATCTTCTGCACTATCTAAGATAAATCCCTCTTCTTTAACTTCTTTTGCTGCCATGATCCCTTGATTAATATACACTTGTTCTAGTTTTGTTTTAGCTTCTATATTATTATCTATTATGATAGTCGTCCAAGCCGCTACTCTTCCTTCTGATGAATGTATCTTTTCTTGTAACCATCCATGAATATTACTTGTATCTATAATTTCATCAAGAGGTTTATTCGGTAGCTTATCTCCATACTTACCTTCAATTTCTCTTTGTAATTTTGAAATATCTAATCCTTGGCTTTTTGCAACATCAATTATTTCATTTTCTAATCCTTCAAACCATAAAATCTTATTAAATAACCAAAAATGAATTTTTCCTAAAAATAAACTCATATCTTTTCCTCCAATATTGAATAATTTATTATATTAATGTTTTGCTGTAATTTAAGTATACATTTTTTACTCAATTAATTATGTAACAAATGTTACTATTAATGAATTTATTTTAATTAAACAATAAAAAGGACTCTATTTTTAGAGTCCTAATTAATTTTGTAAATTAATATTTATTTTTACATTACCCTTCCAGGCAATACTGCATCTAAAATCCCAATAACTACAGATGCTAATAATGCTCCAATCATAGATACTCTCATATTAGGAACTACAAATTGTGCTAAATATATTATTAAAGCAGCAATTATAAATCCCTTTACACCTTTTCCAATAGGTGATGCATCAATTCCCATAAACATTTCTACTACATAATCTGATACCGTTATTACAACCGCTGCCAATAAAAATGACCATAATCCATTAATACTAAATCCTGGTGTTAAAAATGATGTTATTCCTAAAATGATTACAACTAGTGCTAATCTTGTTAACCAATTCAAAGCACTATTACTATCTGAAGTTTTTCTTTTATGTTCCATAAATATTCCTCCTTATAATGATAATTTGCTTCACATATATTATGCCCATGTAATAAAAATAATATTAAGGAAAAAATATTATAAAAAAAACACTCTATAGATATGTTTTAATATCTATAGAGTAACACTTATAATTTTACATCTCTTTATTACAATCATTTAATAAAGAAAAGTCAATACATGTATAGTCATTAATGTTATTATCTATAATTTTTTTATTTAAATTAAGCCAACTTTTGCATTTATCAAGAATAATTGCATCACTTGTTATAACATTATCTAAAGTTTCTAATATTGAATCAACATTGTTGATATTTTCAACTTGCAAATCAAAATTAAACTCACTTAATAATTCTAATATTTTTTCTTTTAACTTTCCTGAATTAGATACTGGCGCATCCAAATAAAAAATAGCTTTTCTCACTTTATTTTCTTCTAACATTTTTCCAATTAGTGTAATTGCTGTTTCAGTTTTATCTATTATACGATATGTGCCTCTCAATCCTGCCAAATCTCTAATTGTTTCATCCATACATTTTAATAAAGATGAATTAGATAATGCAACTTCCAATGTTATTATGGTGTTAAATCCATCTATATTTACAACACATCCATCTAAATTGCCTTTAATTTCTTTAGCTTTTCTGATTAAAATTCTATTTTTTGCAGAAACAGCTCTTACTAAAGCTAATCTTTGACGTTCAGATAATAGATAATGATTTCCTATAAACACCGAGGCACTTTTTATGTTATATCTTTGATTTAAAAGATAATATAAATCCTGTCCAGCCTTATATAATTTTAAAAGTGATTTTTCATTAAACTCTTTTTCATCAGTAGCTACATATCCTCTTTTAACAACTTTACTCATATGTTAATATCCCCTTATTATTGTATCTTTGAATTAAATAGTCTATTTCTTGATTAAATATATTATGAGTTTTTAATCTATATAATTATACTTTTAAATATAACTATCTAAATTTATTTACTTATTTTTATATTCCACAATTATGAGTAACTCCCAAAAAACATTCCATAAATTCTTTAAAATTATTATTCTTAATAGCTAAATCTACTTATAATGTATCTATCGTAAATATTATACATCTCTTTACATTTATTTTTCAAAATAAGTGTAATAGCTTTTAAAAGACTACTAGATTTAATCTAATAGTCTTTTAAAAGCTAATATTTACTATAAAAATACTCCATTCCTATTCTACTTATTTTAAATGAAGGTATTTTTCTAAACTTCTCTTTATAATACGATGTATTGTGTATTTTTACATACGTGTTATATATATTCTTAACTTCTATTTCACCTTCTTGAACTATTTTATTAAAAAATGATTCAATAGATATTATTTTTAGCTCTCTCATAAATTTTCTTTCATAATTATAAATAACATTATCTATAATTTTAACTAACAATGGATTTTCTTCATATTCAACAACACTACGCCTTATATCACTTTTTGCTCTAGTATAAGTATAATCAGCTATAAAGTCATTTTTTCTTATTTGTGCTTCTTCAGATGCTATCTTCATATCAGCCATGGATATTTTTTGAACTGAATTTTCATAATTTTCTTCTAAATCTTTTTCTAAAATTATATATGGTTTGTAATAATAGTCTATTTTCTTCCCATTTTCCAAGGTATTTGTTCCAAGAAATACTGTGTAATTCAGATTTATCTTCTTAATGTTGTAATTGCTTTTTATAAATTTTTCTATAAACTCTTTTGGTTTAAAGTTAGCATTTATGTCTCCTATATTTACTGTCTCACAATACTTCTCATATCTATTTTCCTCTTTAAAGACATAAGCATCATTCATAAAATTTTCCTCCTCAAATCTTATATTATATAATATGAAAAGAAAATTTCTTTTAGTACTACATAATTCTAAGCTATAAATTAATATTTATACAATAATCTTAATATTAACTTTAATAGTATTACGATTTTTGTTGATTATAAAAATAAAATTAATTATAATCTATAAAGTATGATGTTAACATTTACTTTAAAAACATAATCTTTAATTAGTTTTATCAAAATCAAGAGGGGGACTTTTTTTGAATACATATAGAGGACTATTATATGCTATTTTATCATCTGTAGCATTTGGGCTCATGCCTATATTTGCATCAATAGCTTACAAAAACGGATCTAATCCGACAACGGTCATAATATTTAGATTTTTATTATCATCAATAAGTATATTTATATATCTTTTATATAAAAAAGTTAAAATTAAAATTGAAAGAAAACCCATGTTAATCTTATTAGCAATTGGGATTATTGCATACACTATTACAACACAAACTTTATTTATGTCTTATAATTATTTAGGTGCTGGACTAGCTACTACTCTTCATTTTATATATCCAGCAATTGTATGTATTATTGGTTTTGTCTTTCTTAAAGAGAAGATTAGTAAAAGAAAAATAATATCATTATTTCTTTCAGGCATAGGCGTTTATTCTCTTGTTGCTTTTGAAAGTAAATCATTAAGTACATTAGGAATATTTTTAGCATTATTTTCCGGAGTAGCTTATGCAATTAATTTAATTGTATTAGGACTTGACTGTATAAAATCAGTAGATAATAAAATTTCAACTTTATATATGTGTGTAGGGGCTACTCTAGGTATGGTTACATATGGTCTATTTACAAAATCAATAGTATTGAGTTTTAATACTAAAATAGTAGGATCATACATAGGAATATCATTAATCTCCACTATAGTATCTATAATTTTATTACTTAAAGCTATTGAATTAATTGGAACTTCATCAACATCTATTTTAGGAACTTTTGAACCAATAGTCAGCATAATTTTTGGTGTATTACTTCTTGATGAAAATTTATCTTTTGAATTAGTAATTGGAGCTGCATTAATATTAACTGCAACTATTGTACTAGCTAAAGATACAAAAGGCGAATAAAGATAGCAGTAGGTAAATTTGTACTTATTATAAATTTACCTACTGTTATTTTTTATTTAATATTTATCTCAGCCATCAAAGGATAATGATCTGATGGATATTTACCATTAATATTATATTTTACTATTTCTACATCAATTATTTCAAACTCTTCTGATACAAATATATAATCTATATGTGATCCCTTTTCTTTATTTTTAAAATGACCCATAGTAGCTTTATTATATAATGACTTATTCATATCTTGTACAGCTACAAGTCTTTTATTGAAAATATCTCCATTTATAAAATTCTTAATTAATTTACTATTAGGACTAGCGTTAAAATCTCCCATAATTATTAATGGAAGTTCTTCTTTTTCTTTTTCTTGTTCTTTCTTTATAAACTCTGCAATCTTTTTAAGTTCATGTGCTCTTGCTTGTGGCAAAAGACAATCTAAATGCGAATTACAAACTCGTATTCTTTTCCCATTTTCTAATTCAATTATGGCTGTTGTGCAGATTCTTGGAAACATTGAATACCATCTTGATCTTCCTATCTTTTCTGGATTATCACATAGCCAAAATGTTTTATAATTATCTATCTTATGTTTTTTGGAAATCAAAATATCATTTCTCTCTGAAAACAACTTTTTACTTCTTGGATTGCCTACAATAGTATATGTATTGATATTATTATATATATCTTTAAACATTTTCTCAGTTACTTCTTGAGTACCTATAATATCACAATCATATTTATTTACTATATCAAACACTAAGTTTTTTCTCTCACCCCATCTATTATTAAAATCTAAAATAAAATCACATCTCAAATTAAAAGTCATTACCTTCATAGCAATATCCTCTTTTCAGCTTGTTTTAAAAATTCATTTATTAAATTATTATCAACTCTGTTTTATCATTCTTTAATATATAGTATCTGTACTTTATAAAAAAAAAGACCATCTTTATTATAAAAATAAAAGATAGTCTCTTTACAACCACATAGATTTCTTGCTAACAATTCTTATATTCGGTTGTGACACTTCAGCGTAGCACCAATACTGTCACATAACCGAAGGATCGATTTTTAATGTGCACAGTATTGGTAGCGTAGCGAATTGCGCGCAACCTAATGATGTGTGTCTGACAAATCTCCACCATGGCGCAACACCACAGTATAAAGGCCAAAAAATCTATGTTTTTTAATTTTCTTATTTATCAAATTATACCATATACAAAACCAAATTTCAACATTTTTTAACTTTTTTAATAAAATAATCTTATTGATTAAAATTCTTTAATTAGTTATAATATAAAATATAATTCAATTGATATTGAATATCAATTGAATTATACATATTGTTTTTACAAAGGAGGGATTATATTGAATAATATTTTATTTGCTTTCTCATTAACTCTTTTTTCAGGATTATGTACAGGCATAGGAAGTGCTTTTGCTTTTTTCGCTAAAAAAACTAATACTAAATTTCTTTCTATAAGTCTTGGTTTTTCAGCAGGTGTTATGATTTATGTATCAATGATTGAAATATTTTTTAAAGCTAAAGATGCTCTTACAGAACAATTTGGAATAAAGACTGGTTCTTGGCTTACTGTAGTATCATTTTTTGGAGGAATGCTTACTATAGCACTTATTGATAAAGTTATTCCAGTTGGAGAAAATCCACATGATATATATAAAGTTGAAGACTTAAATGCAAATAAAGTTAATTCAAATAACAAACTTTTAAGAACAGGATTATTTACTGCAATAGCTATTGCAATTCATAATTTTCCTGAAGGGCTTGCAACATTTATTTCTGGCCTTCAATCTCCATCTATAGCAGTTCCAATAGCCGTAGCTATTGCAATTCATAATATACCAGAAGGTATCGCAGTATCAGTTCCTGTTTATTATGCTACTGGTAATAAGAAAAAAGCTTTTGTATATTCTTTTCTTTCTGGATTATCTGAACCTTTAGGAGCTATTATCGGATATTTAATCTTAATGCCTTTTATTAGTAATGCGGTATTAGGTATTATTTTTGGAGCAGTAGCTGGTATAATGGTTTTTATATCACTTGATGAACTTCTTCCCTCTGCAAGAGAATATGGGGAACATCATCTTTCAATATATGGACTAGTAGGCGGTATGATACTAATGGCTGTTAGCTTATTATTATTTCTATAAAATTTAGTCTAGTTCATATTTAAATTTAAAATTACACAGTTTATTAATTTTCTTAAGCGTGTATATGTATTATACGGTTATTTAAAATATAAATTAAATTTTATTCATTGAGCAAATTTTGAACTTTTAATAAGGCTATGTTTTAAGTGAATGTTGATATTTTAGTATAAGGGCGAACTGGCATTGGAATTTGCTTTTTAGAACTCTTAATGAAGATTTGTACAATTAATTGCTTGTCAACAATCTTTGATTGGGAACATGCATTAATTGGACTAAGCTTTATTTTAGAGTTCTTAAAGTAACTTCCTCTGTCCATGAGCTTTATACTACAATATCAACACTGTTTTAAAACATAGCCTTTAATAAAAGCAAAATCACCCCTAATGTGATTAACCTAATATATTATAATTTTTAAAACAACTTTATAACTAACTATTAATCAACTCCATTGCAGAATCAATAATAGCTTTGTATCTTTTTTCATTAACACTTTTTATCCATGATGTCATTCCTGATATTTCATTTATAACTTTACTAGATAATACTTCACCATTATTTTTATCTTTATTAGCATTGTAAATAGCAGCCCTTAATTTTTTAATCCATTTTTTAGGTACTCCAATTTCTTCGTTGTTTATTACAATACCTGTTATACATTGACAATTATTTTTTCTTAAGAATTTTGTTTTATCCTTGTTTATATTAAAACCCTCTTCTTTAACAATCTTTGAAACTAATCCTATAAATCTGCCAATATTTAATTCATCATCATCCCCATTAAAGCTAAAACTCATATCATCGGCATACCTTGTATAAGTAAAATTATATTTAGAGGAAAGTCCTTTTAATCTTTTGTCTAATTTTATACAAATTATATTTGTAATCATTGGACTTGCTGGTGAACCTTGTGGAAGAATTCTATTTGATGTCTTTATATATTTTTCTTCTCCTCTAACCTCTATTTTCATACGTTCGCAATATGTACAAATCATTGCTAACATAGATGCAATATATCCAGAATATCCAAAGGATTTAAACATTCCTCTTACTCTTTCAAATGTAATTGTTGGAAAGAAATCTTCAAGATCTATATTAATAAGCAATTCAGGTTGTTTAAAATGACTTTCTGCCGCTGAAACTACAGATTTTCCCTTTAAAAATCCATGAGCTTCATCACTAGTAGGAATTTTTAATAGAATGTCATCTAAAATTTTTCTTTGTGAATTCTTTAATACTGATTTCGGAGCTGCAATATTACGAACTCCTCCTCTTTTTTTAGGAATAGTGTATCTATAATAATGATCAACAGATACTACATCTCTATGATAAACTAAAAATCTCAACTTCTTATATTCTATTCCTAGAAAACCAGCTAGTTCTTTGTCATCATTTATAATAGGTAAATCTTGTGCTAATAACTTTTCCTTATGAGTTTCTTTATCTTTAAGTAAACTAGAATATCCTTTTCCTATAAATACAATTTTATCTTCTTTTTCTTTTTTCCATTCCTCTGAGCGCTGTCTTTTTTCAAGTTCTCTTTGTTTTTTTCTTTCAGCACGCCTTGCAATAGATTCCTCCATAATAGTCTTAGATACATCCAATCTTATTTTCTCATAATCCCATGTTTCATCGTACTTTTTTTGAAGTTCTATTAATTTTGAATTTATCTTGTCTTTTTCTTCATATAAATTAGCAATTTCATCAATTACTTTTTCATATTTTTCTAATAGATTTTTTCTATTTTCATACTGTTCACTTGTTTCATTTTCTTGTCTTTCATAAGGGGTAGGTAGATTCTGTGGCCAAAACCCATATTCCTGCATCTTTATAAGGGTAAATTCCTTTTTACCCATTGCATTTACAGCTTCTCTATAATCTTTTCTATTATTTTCTTGGTTCTCCATCATAGTACCGTCTCCATAATATCATTAATTTTATATTCTTTATTTGGTTCTAATTTTAGCTTTAAAAATTTTGTAGAAATTAAATATAAAGCTAAAATATGTGAACAAGGAGCTGAAATATTTCTAGGTCCTTTATTAAAATCTCTACAGTCACATTTAACTTTTGAAAGTTGCCCTTCTTGATCTATTTTTATTAAAGTTTCTGTAAAATCAAATTCTCTATTAAAATCATCTGTCCTGTAATATTTCCACTTTTTATATTTAGGATTTGGCGTCTTTAGCGAATGTGTAAAAATAAACTCATTATCTTCTGTCATTGTCACCCTAAAGTTATCCATGCCTTCATCTATATGTTCTTGGACCTTTAATTCCATAGGTGTTGTTTCATATAATTCTTTTGGAATTTCTTCATTGCATAATCGTCTAAATCTTACAGAGTCATTTATTGCATCATAATAACCTTCTCCACGTCTTAAAAGCATACCTATTCCTGCTTTGTTTTCACTCTTTGAACTTTCAGTTAAATCTTCATAAATTTTATCTATTGAAGCAAAACGTTTTTCTTTTAATAATTCATAAACTTTATCGTAATTTCCTTCTCCAATAAATCCACCTAATATGTTAAATGCTGTCCCTTTTACCCAATCGTTAGAAGACCATGATGAGAAACCTATAGTCATCTTCATCGCTCCCATATCTCCTATAATAAATTGTGGCATTCCAAATCCAAGAAGTCTTACTTTAAAAGACTTAACTAAAGGAATTATCTTTTCTAAAACAAGCCAACGTCTTCTTCCCCATATTTTTTCTTCTCTTTTCTTTTCTCCATTATAAATTGAATTAAGAGTAAGAGTCTTTCCAAAAGGTTCAAAAATAATTTTAATTGGCTTATCAGGTTCTAATATCCACTTCATATATCTTGGACTTTCTTTTGCTTTATGTCTTCTTAAAAATGAACATATATCATACATATCTATTGGTGATAACTCAACATCCACTCCACCTAAACTGGCAGCTGAAGAAACTTGATTAAACCCCTTTATCCATGTCTCAGGAAGCTCTATTTTCTTTTCCATATGTTCAGGCATTACTCCACTATCTACTCCAAAACCCTCTGGATTAACAGATAGATTTACATCACTATAGGTTCTAAATCTCTCAATTTCTTTAGCTAATTTAGCTGAAAAATCTATATTAGTTGTTCCTAAAGATGGTTTTTGTAGTAATTCAAATTCTTCCATATCAATTGATAAACATCCATATGTAGACTCATCTACAGAAAATGCTTCAAAAGATACTTGATCAGGATGAACTGTTATTACAGGATCTAAAACAAACCACAGGTCCATATCTCTATCCTTTATAAATTTCCAAAAGTCTTTTTCAATCTTATAATAATCTTTCCATATATCATGTTTATCAATTTCTTTTTTTAGATTGTTTTTAATATCAATTAAATTAAATATTTCTTTATTTTTATCCTCAATAGAATTTAATAATGTATTCATATCATTATTAAGACTATTTCTTATTTCTGGCAAATACTCATCATGTTTTAATATTCTTCTTTCAATTTCTTTGTCAAGCCACTCAAAGAATTCAACTCTTTCTTTCTTTTTTTGACTCATATCAGAAATAACAATTTCACGAAGCATAAGCATTGCATCTCTAAAAATAAGTGGATGCTTTAACTTACCTAAAAAAGATACTTTCTCATTTCTTGAAAGATCTGGACTAAGTCCCAAAACTGTTTCATTTCCTTTATTTAGACACATAGATGGACTTGCATATTCATACTTAACCTTCAAGAGACATCGCCCCCTTTCTTATTTTAGCTAATGCCATAAGTGCACGTTCTGAATCTACTATAATATTTGAACCTCCGATATCTAGTAACATATCTTCGATTTCATTTAATTTATTTTTATATTTAGTTGCAAATTTAGGTATAACCTCATATATACTGTCTTTGCTCTTAGAAATTCTATTAGGAAGAAATATCAATGTTTTTACATAATACATAAAAAGTTCCTCATCTCCATCACCTAAGTTTGCAAGTATCTCAGTTGTTTTATTAGAAATATATTCTTTTACTTCACTTGAAGTATGCTCTAACATTTGAATTATAAATTCTTTAGGAATTAAGTCGCCATATATCTCTTTTAATTTTTTAATTCCAAATAGATAAACTTTGTTTACTGGAGAATCGATTATTATTCCATGTAATTTCCTTTGTTCCTCATTAATCATATTCTCAAAAATTTCTTCTGCTTTTTTATTAAGTATAGTTATATCAGATTCAAACATAATTAATAGGGTAGAAAATCTTTTACTTAATGTTTCACTATTTCTTTCAATAATGCCAAACAATATCTTAATCATTTGCGCTGTAGCAGATTCTAATATACTTACTAATTGAGAATCCTTAGGTATCTCATTATTTTTTATTGATTCTAATAGAGAAACAACTTGTCTATTTCTTTCTGAAATTGCTTTTTGTGTATCTTTTATATTAACTCCATTAAGTAGGTTCTCTAATTCCTCATATGAAAGTGAAAAAATTGCTTCCTCTACAAATATCTCAGCCCACTCTGGCATACTAGATTTTTCAAAAATTGATGAAATAACATATGATATTAAATTCATCTTTTCATTATTAGATATGCCTTTAAGTTTATTAACTGAAAGTGAAAGCAAGTCTCTAATTTCTTTAGATAAAGTAACATTGGTCTTTCTAAATCTATCAGAATTATCTATAATTTCTTTCACAAAGTTTAAATACTCTTTTTCATTTAACGATAAAATGCTTTCCTTAAATAAGTTTATCCAATTATCAAGATCATTTAAAAACATGAAATTCACTATATCACTAGATTTAAATTTTCCATTAGTCCTTTCAAAAAAACTAATAGCAAGCTCATGAACATTTTCATTTTTACTATTGATTAAATCTATCATTAATTTTGAATCAAATTCATCTAGTTTATTTAACTTTTCTGTAAGAATGTTCATAAACATGTTGGCAAGTGGTTCATAAGAAACTAATGTTAAATCACTTAACTCTTTATATGACATATTATTTATAAGTTCATTGGTTCTTTCTGAGTCTTTTAAAATATAATAACATGCCTTAAATATTGGATTAATATTTGAATTTATAGCTATGTATAATACATCATCTAAGTGATTGTCCCATATTTCCTTAACAAATTCATATCGCCCTTGAAGTTTCATTAATTGATCATTTTGCATCCACTCACTTCTAGCTTGCCAATTATCCCAGCCTATTGGAGGTTTTTCTTTAAAATCATTATATAAATAATATTTTATAAAATCATTGAATTGAAAATTCCCTTTAAATTTACATACATAATCATGCTTTGTATAACTTGTTAGAAGAGATTTCATAGCTATTATAAATTTCTCTTCATCATTTTTTGCATAAGAATCCATAATTTTTCTTACATATCGCTTAAAGTATTTTAGTTCTTTTCCTTTACCAGTACCTTTAAAATAATATGTTAATCTTGGTGCATCTAAATAATAAGCTATTTTACCAATAACATCTGCTAATCCATATGCTTCTGCTTCTTGAATTGTATTTTTAAATTCAATTGTATTTAACATTACTCCATCAGTGTAAATCCCTTCTTTATAACGCTGAGGAGATCTAGACTCTACCCACTCACCCTTTTCATAATCATATCTTCCATAGTATTCTTTTAAGAGCTCTTGAGCTGCATACTTTCTATAATGTGCTCCTTCAAGTACTTTATTAGAAGGAATATCTTTACCATTAATATTAATAAGATGTAAATCCATTTCTGATAAATGTGTACGTATAAAGCTTTCTCTTTTTTGTCTTAATTCTTCTGTTATTGTATTTACATATATTGTTACACATCGTTTTACACCCTTTGTATAATTTTCGCCGCCCCAATTTATATTTGATTTTAAAATATTTTTTGCTTCTTCTATTAATAATGAATTATTATATCTTGCAAACTCTAAGAATAAACCTGATATCATTTCAGTACTTCCAAGTTTTAAAAGTAAGTTGTAAATTTCCTTTGGTGGATTGCTTTCAATTAATTGAGATAATCTTTTTTTTCTCATATAAATATTTTTATTGCTAAACATATCATAAATAACTAAATAGTATTTATGATATTCTTCATCCAAATTTAAAACTTCATTAGGATGATTAGCTAATCTAAAATTAGGAAAACTTATATTTTTAGCTTGTACATTTTTCACGCAGTCTTCATATGATATTTCTTTAAAGTAAGGTAATACTATTTTATTTTCCTCTTCTAAGTTTTTGAATTCATTAACTAAATAATTTTCATCTCTTTTCCAATACCAACTATAATCAACTCCATTTTTATAATACATTCTAGGAAATTCTTCATCTTTATTCCTATTATAATATCCATCTTCTTGTATAATTTTTACTGATTCAAAAGATGGTAAATGTCCTTCACATCCATTAAATATAGCATAACTAGAATATTTAACTTCGTCTTCAAGAATACTAGTTACAGATTCTCCATCACTTTGAGTATTTTTAAACTCATGTTTTCCATAAAGTATAAGAAAACTTGGATTATTGTTATTATCCCATCCCCATAAAACTATGCTTCTTAAAGGATTATAATCCTTTTTCCATACTCGGTTTAATGTTTTAGTGTTTTTTATAGGACAATTTATGCTATCAACACTATCATTTAATTCGATTTGATCAACTTTATCTTCTTTTGATTTTAAGAAAGAAAAAACTGTATTTAAAAAGTTGTTTTCTTTAAACTTTGACATAACAGTAAACCACCTTAATCTTTTAATATTTTTAGACTATGTTTTAAATTTAATACAAAATATTAATTCCACATAATTCTTTTCAAACTATTTTATCACAGTTATGTTTAATATTAAATATTAATAATTTAAAATAAAAGACTATGTTTTAAATATGTGTTGATATATCCAATTATTCAGTCCACTTTTCTTATGCATATATCAGTACGCTGCTAAAACATAGACAAATAAAAAAATAACCTAACACATTTATTTTTTTACAAATGCATTAAGTTATTTTAATTGTGAATATATTTTAAGTTATTTGTTAGCCTTATTTTAAAATATTTTTAATCGTTTACAAAATAACTACATTTTAATATCCATATATTTTTCATTATCTATTCTAATATTCTCCAATTCATTGGTTATAGCTTTATCCATTGATTCTATATACCTTTCTATTTTTTTTGCTTTTTCTATATCTTTTATATTATTTATGCAAAAACTCAATATTTTTTTATATGCATCTCTTTGCACTTTAATTAATTTCCTATATTGTTTGTTATTTAAATCAACTACATCTACTTCATTCATAATACCTCACCCTCCTAAAAATATAATTCTACAAAAATTCTTATTATCCTTTTTTTGTAAATCAATATTATGATATTATAGGTATAATAAATAATATAAAAAAAACATAATAAACAAAAACACAACTAGAAAATATATAAAAACTTTAAATATTTTCCTGTGTTTTCTCTATTATGTCTCAACAGGTAAAAATCTTACTATATAATTTTTACTAATATGTCACTATTATACAACATTAGTCATATAATTCGATATGCTAAAATCTCATTAGCATTATGTATTACTTAATTCTCTTTTATTTTACTATATACTTCATGATATTTCAACATATTTTTTGAAAAAATATGCTTTTTTAGAAAATAAATAGAAATTTTCTTGATTAAATTCATCAAGAAAACTCCTATTATTCTTTATTATTTAATTTTTTCATCAAATTGCGACTATTAATTAAATTATTGAATCTTAAACTTAGAAATTTCTTCTCTTAATTTATCAATATGTTGTTTTGTTTTTGAAACTTCTTCAACAACTTCTACTGATTTATTATTAACATCACAAGTTCTATTTGCTATTCCAGCAGTTCCAGTTGCACCTTGTGACGATGCTTGTGATACTTCTTCAATTGACTGCATAATATTTCCCATAGAACACATCAGTTTTTCAGCAATAATACTAAATTTAGTAATTATATCACCTATTGTTTTAGCATCTTCATTGTATACATTAGCCACATTTAACATAGTTTTATAATCTTTATCTATATCTATAGATACAAATTTTAAAACTTCATTAGCACTACTTGAAAGATTATTTACGCTACCAGTAACTTTACTAGTTACTTCTTGTATTTCTAAAACAGTATGTTTTGATTGTTCAGCAAGCTTTCTAATTTCTTCAGCTACTACTGAAAATCCTTTTCCTGCATCTCCAGCTCTTGCAGCCTCTATTGCTGCATTTAATGCAAGCAAATTAGTTTGTTCTGTAATTTTCATAATAGCGTCAGATAAAATATTAATTTGATTAACTACCCCTGAAGATTCAATAGCTTCTTCAAGTTTTTCTTTAGTATTAATAAAAATATCATTTGCCTTCTTTTGAGATGCTATAACATTTTCTTTTGTTATATTAGCTCTATTACTAATTTCTTTTGCATTATTTGCACCTTCTTTTGACTTATCTGCAATAGATATAATTGCTTTTTCTATTTCTTTTGAAGTTGTAGTCATCTCATCTGTAGTAGCTGCTGTTTCTTCAACACTAGCTGTTAACTCTTCAGTTGCTGCAGATATATCTTCTAAATTAGAATTTAATACATTTACATCTTCTATAACATTATTAACTTCATTTTCTATAGAGTTTGATTCGCTTTTGATTTTACAAATTAAGTTTACTAATGCAGTTCTCATATCTTGAATGCCATTTATTATAACTCCAATTTCATCTTCTCTTTTAAGATACTTAGAATTTACTTCTATCATAAAATTACCTTTACCAATTTCGGCTAAATAATTTGCAGCTTCTTTGATAGGATTAGTAATTTTCTTTACATTTTTAATAATTATCACACTTATAGCTAGTACCATAATTACAGCTATACATAAAAATACAATGTTAGTTTGTATCATATTTTGTTTTAATTCTTTTTCTGAAATAAGAGCTGCCAGATTCCATTCTGTACCTTCAACTCCCTTAGAATTTACAAAATATTTTTCTCCACCAATATTAACATTAAATTGCTTAGAATCTCCTTTTAATAAATTATCTAAATTCTCTATATTGACATCTTTTATGTTTTTAAAATTATTTTCTTCATTGTTTCCATCTGCCATGATTGTTCCATTTTTATGAACAATCATAAAAAATCCAGTTTTTCCAGTCTTCATATTATTTAATATGTTACTTATAGAAGACTGTTCAACATCAATCCCCACAGCACCAATAACGTTTCCATCAGTATCTTTAACAATTCTGGCATTGCTTGTAATCATTGTATTAGTAGTATCTATGTACGGTTCTGTCCTTTTAATTTCTCCGTTACCATCAATAGCAAGTTTATACCACTGTCTTATTGTAGGATCATATTTTTCCGGTATATATGTTTCTGGCCAATTAATATATCCACCATCTTTTGTAGCTAAATAAATATATTTAGTTTCTGGATGACTTGCAGCGTATTGATCGAAAACTTCATATATTTCCTGTTCAATTCCTCCATTTATGGAAGGTGTCATGTCAACTTTAGTACTATTGTCTTTATATTTAGTAATAGTTGCATCACCTTTCATTACAGTAGGATTTGTGGCCATCATATTAATATTAGCATCAACTTGATTGTAGAAATTATTAATTGCACTTGATACAATGTTCATTTGTTCATTGGAGTTATTAATGTATTCACTTTTAGCTTGTACACTTATTCTATAAGAAATAAAAGTCATCATTATTACCAAAAACAAACAAATCATTCCTACTGATAGTTGTAAAAATCTAGTTTGTATACTTCTATATTTTTTCATAATTATATACTCTCCTTCCATATCTGTAAAATTAATTTTTAATATCCCAGCTTTCGTTAATATTATATATAATCAAATTATTCATTTTTAATATTTTGATATAAGCTGTAATTGAAACCGTATTAAATAATATTACTTTAAGTATATATTATCAAACATTAAAATTCAACAATATTTGACATATTATGTTATTATTATAAAAAAACTCCCCTTCAATATTAATTTATTAAAAGGAAGTTTTTTGTTATTTAAATATTTTTAGATTAAGAATTTTAATACAAATATTATTCCTATTACCACTGTAGCTAAAGTTATATCCTTTATTTTTCCTGTAAATAATTTTAATAGTATGTATGAAACAACTCCAAATACGATACCATCTGATATACTATAAGATAACGGCATCATAATTATAGTTAAAAATGCTGGTATAGCTTCTGTAAAATCCGAAATATTTATTTCTTTTATTGGCTCAATCATAAATAATCCAACTAATACTAATGCTGAACAAGTGACTGCTGGAGTAATTGAAGCAAATATAGGTGCAAAGAATAATGATAATCCAAACATTATAGCAGTAGATACTGCTGTTAATCCTGTTCTTCCACCTTCCGCAACTCCTGAGGCACTTTCTACAAATGTACTTACTGTACTTGTACCAACACATGCTCCAAACGTAGTTCCTATTGCATCTGCAAAAAGAGCTTTCTTTATATTTGGAACTTTTCCATTTTCATCCAACATTTTTGCTTTTGTTGTTACTCCAACTAAAGTTCCTATTGTATCAAACATATCCATAAATAATAATGTAAATAAAGCAACTACCATATCTAAAGAAAATATATTATTCCACTCAAATTTAAAGAAAACTGAACTAATTGATGGTGGTACACTCATTATACTATTAGGTGTTGGAGTAATTCCAAAAGGAATTCCTATTACAGCTGTAGCAATCATTCCAATAAATAATGCACCTTTAATATTCCTTGCTAAAAGAATACCTGTAATTACGATACCTATTATTGCAAGTAGTGCTGTTCCACTTGTTATATTCCCAAGTGCAAGAATTGTTGAATTATCTTCAGGGTGAACTATAATTCCTGCCCCTTCAAAACCTATTAGTGCAATAAATAAACCAATACCAACTGAAATTGCTTTTTTAATGTTTTCTGGTATTGAATCAACAATAGCTTCACGCACATTGAATAAGGTTAATAAAATAAATATAATACCTTCTAAAAGTACTGCTGTTAATGCAAATTGATATGAATATCCCATACCAAGAACTATTGTAAATGCAAAAAATGCATTTAAACCCATACCTGGCGCTTGAGCAAATGGTAATTTGGCATATAAACCCATTATCAAAGTTGCAACTACTGCTGATAGTGCTGTAGCAGTAAACACTGCTCCACTATCCATTCCAGCTGCTGATAATATAGTTGGATTTACTATTAATATGTACGCCATAGTCATAAAGGTAGTAATACCTGCTATAATTTCTGTCTTAACATTTGTATTTTTTTCAGTAAGTCCGAAATAGTTATCTAACATTCCATTCTTTTCAAATAATTTCTTCATAAAACCACTCTTTCGTAAATCTTTTTTCCACCTGAACTATAATAAGTTATTTTTCGATATATTGCAACACTTTTGTGAATATTTTACGATATTTTAGTACTTATTTTCGCTTTTTATGATGTTTATACGAATATTAATATATATCTATCTTTCTCATTATTCGTTTTTTATTTTTGAAATCATTATAATTTTCTATTTTTTATAGTTAAGTTTTTAATAATTAATCTATATTATAGATAGATAATCTTAAATTCCAAATATAGGTTGATCAATATTTCTCTTATAAATACCTTTTGTACCATTTAATGTATAATATGAAGATATCAAGCCAAAAATATTTCCTAAATTAATATCTATATTAGGTCTAAGTGAATAAGTAATTTCTCCATTAATATATTTTTTATATAATTTATTGTATTTAATAAATCCTATTTCTGTAGTCATTGATCTTGAAATTAAACCAAGATAAACTGATTGTAATGCTGGAATATCAGGATTAGGTAACTCATTTGAATTTACTCCCTTATTATATTTACTATAAATTAACTCAATACCTTCTAGTGTTGATATATAAGAAAGTATGTTTGCATATATAGATATTGTTTGAGCACATTTTTGTGTATCTAATAATCTTAATAATTCTATATCATCTTCAGTGAAATTTTTTGTGCTATTAGTTTTTGTATATTCATTATATTTTCTACTATTATGAGAGTTATTATGTTTATAATTTGAATTTTGTTTCAACTCCTTTCAACTCCTTTACTTTATTGGCTTTAATTTATAATACAAAACTTGATTTTCAGTGAAAATTTCTTAAACTGTTAAGATTTGAATTATATTAATATATGCTCATATATTAATAGTTCTACATTGTGATATATTTAGATATGATTGCTATAGTAATTATATGAATCTCAAAATAATTTAATGATAAATCTTATAATATTATAAGATTCTATCTCCTCATATATAATTTTCTTTAATTAACCCATAACTTTAAAACTGCAACTTATATTTATAATACAATTTTTGATAATTAAAGAGTGCTAAAATAAGTATAATACTCTCTTAAATTATTGCTAGCAAAATAATTTAATATGAGAATATTATACTTATTATAATCTTATATGTTTATAAAAACTTAATTTTATCTAATTTTTTATTAATATACTAACTAATCTATTGATTTAGAATTAACAAATTCTTCAGCTATTTTATCTGGATTATCAACTTCATTAAATAAAGCAATTGAATAACAAACATCATTTTCTTTCCAAATATATACTAAACAATAATTATACTCATTGCTTTCTTCGTATTTAAATACCTCATTATTATTAATGTTTAATTTTTTTACATTAATCTTTTTAGGTATATTATCTTCTGTATTTTCATTAATAAAATATTCATTTTTCTTTATATCATCATAAAACTTTAAATCTTTTTTAGCTGTAAAAGTAATTCTCAAATTTTTACTAACATAAAAATTATTCATTTCGTAATTTATAATATTGTTTTCTATATCAGAATCTCCTGTTATCCCAACTCCTGACCCAGTTATTTTTATATCTTTATCTACTTTTAATGGAAATTTAGGATTAAATCCAAGAATTTTTTCAGCTTTCTCTAAATCTCCTTTATCATATATACTCATTACTCCTATTTCTGTTGAAACTTCTCTTGTTGGATAGTAATTTACGTTTTTTATATCTTCTGAATACTTCAAAGATTTTGCTATTTTAAATATATTATCTTTATCAATACTTGTCCATTGATTAATTTCATCTTCATTTTTACATTGCTTATTATAATTTAAGATATAACATATACCAGAATCTTTCCACACAAAATATCTATTTATTTCCTTCATTTCTTTGATCACAATATCAATATCTTCTATTTTTCTTTCTGGAGAAGTAATTGTAACAGTAACCTCTTCTCCATGAATTCCATTAAAGTCTACTAAATTTCTTTCACTTTCTACTTTAAACTCTTCTTGTAGTGCACGTAAGCTTTCTGATTTTTTTATTATCTCTATTGGATCTGATACTCCTGTGATTAATGAAAATTCATTGTTTCTTTCATTGTTATTATCAAAAAACATTTGTACTGCATTTTCTTTATCAGACACTTTTATGACTTGAAATCCAGCTCCAACTTCATTTCCATCTAAAATATAATCTGGTACTTTGAATTTAAATCCTGCTATTTCTTGTGCTTTTTTAATATCATCATAAGATTTTAAAGGTGCATCAATTAAAAATTTAGAATTTTCTTCTTTATTAGATATTATTTTTGAAACATTATCATTATCAAATCCTTTTACTTGAATACTGTTTGTAAATATTGCTATTGTAGCTACTAAACAACTTAATATAGCAACTGTTGATACTTTATATGAACCTTTTTTAAAGTCTTTTATCATTTTAATTCTCCTTTTTATTTGGTTATTATTTTCAAAACAAATTAGCAATCTAGATTGCTCTTTTTTATTAAAAAACATTCTTGAAAAATCTATAAGCGTCATACCATAATCTATTCTTTCTTTTTCTTCAAGGCACTCTAAAACACATGCATCACAAGCATATTCTCTATACAACTTCATTTTATTTATAGCAATCCATACTAAAGGATTAAACCAATGTATACAAAGAACTACTATACTAAGAAAGTTATAATATAAGTCTTTTCTTTTATAGTGCATAAGCTCATGTAATAGACTATAGGATAGTTTATTGTAATCTTCCATTTTCAAAACATATTGTGGTATATAAATTTTAGGCTTTAAAATTCCAAATATTCCAGGACTTTTTATTCCATCATATATAAAAATTTGAATTTTTGAATTTATATTTAACTTATCTTTTAAATTGTTGATTATAGATTTAATTTTAAAATCTTTATATATTTCTAAAGGTATAATTTTTCTTTTAAATCTCATTAAAGATAATATGAATGTTAAGCTTAAAACAATTATCCCTATAATCCAAATTAAAGAAGCTATCTTTATAAAATTAGAAATCCATATTTGTTTATTTATAGATTCTTCTTTATTTTTTTCATAATCATTAATTTTTTCTATCTTCTTTGTATCATTATTGTAATTATTATATCCTATGGAAATTTCTCTATTTTTACCTGAGGTATCTAATATCATTTCCTGTAAACTATTTGTATATTTATCACTAAAAATATCAAATAAATTTATATTTACCTCTGGAATTACAGGCACAAGAAGTCTTAACATTACTAAAATCCACAATCCATGTTTAATCCGCACACTAATATGATTATTAAACATTTTTAAAATCAGAATTATTATTAAAATAATGATAGCTGCTGTTAAAGATGTTTGAAAAAACCATAAAAAAACCTTTTCTAAACTCCCCATAAAAATATACCCCTTCTCGTTATCTAGTTAAAAATCTTTTATATTGATTTTTTCTTTTTTTTCTTTAAGAATTTTCTCTAATTCTTCAATTTCATCAATAGATAGATTCTCCTCTTCTAAGAAGCTACTAAAAAGAATATTTAAAGCTCCATCATATACTTTTTTAATAAAAGATTTATTTTCAAACTTCATACAATCTCCCTCAGAAATTAAAGGATAGTAATTATATACTCTACCATCTTTTTTAAAACCTATAACCCCTTTTTTTATAAGTCTTGTTATAAAAGTTTTTATAGTTTGTTTTGACCAACTCATTTTTAAACTCAATGCTTCTATTATTTCTTCAGATGTTAAAGGATTTGTTTTCCATAAAGTTTTCATTACTTCCCATTCAGCTTCTGATATTTTAGGAATTTCACTCAAAAAGTACATCTCCTTTCTTTTAAATCTACAAATGTAAATTATTAATTTAAGTCTACACTTGTAGATTTATAATGTCAAGAATATTTTTACATTTATTCCAATTTCAATTGTTTTTTCATTTTATCACTTATAATTTTTAAAAATATTATTAAAAATGTACTATCCTCATTTTTTTTATTTAGATATTAAATCTTTATCCTCTACCTAAATCTTACCTTAAATAAAACTTATTATTTATGTTTATAAAATATATGAATAAGCACATATATAATAACTATGCTTCCTATTAACCTTAATATTGATAATATAAAATTCTCCAGATTGAATTTTTTCATTACTTTTTCATCCTCTCAGATTTCTTACAAAAGTTTAATCTATCTCTCTATCTTAAGTATAATATATTGTTTGCTATATATTTATACTTAAATATATTAAGCTTATTTAAATCTACAACTCTAATCTACATTTTATCCATCTTTCTGATGAGATTATATGTAATAAAAATTTAGTATATAAATTAAAAACCACTTAAATANNTATTTAAGTGGTTTTTAATTAAATCTTATTTTAAATATTGTTCTCCATATCCATAATGTTCAACAACATAATCAATATCTTTATCACCACGTCCACTTAAGCAAACTAAAATAGACCCTTGTTTCATTTCTTTAGCTTTTTTCATTGCATATGCAACAGCATGTGAACTTTCAATTGCTGGTATAATTCCTTCATATCTTGATAATTTAAAGAACGCTTCCATAGCCTCTTCATCATTTATAACTTTATAATCTACTCGTCCTAATTCTCTTAAAAATGCATGTTCAGGACCAACTGATGGATAATCAAGACCACTAGCTATAGAATATACTGGTGCCGGTTCACCATTTTTATCTTTTAGCATTATGCTTTCAAATCCATGCATAACGCCTTTTTCTCCATACTTCATAGAGGCAGCATGGTCTCCTAATTTTTCACCTCTACCTAATGGCTCTATTCCAATTATTTCAACTGGTTCCTCTAAAAAAGGTATAAACATTCCAGCAGCATTACTTCCCCCACCTACACAAGCTGTAACTACATCTGGTAAAAAACCTGTCATTTCCTTAAATTGATCTTTAGCTTCATAACCAACAACAGCTTGAAAATCTCTTACCATAAGTGGAAATGGATGTGGACCTAATGCTGATCCTATACAGTAAATTGAATCCTTATAATTTTTAGCATATGAATCAAAAGCAGAATCCACAGCTTCTTTTAAAGTTTTTAAACCATGTGTTACCGGAACAACTTTAGCTCCTAATATTTTCATCCTAGTTACATTTGGCGCTTGCTTTGCAATATCAACTTCTCCCATGTGAATTTCACATTCCAATCCAAAAAATGCAGCAGCTGTTGCAAGCGCCACACCATGTTGTCCTGCTCCTGTTTCTGCAATCAAACGCTTTTTCCCCATAAATTTAGCAAGTAATCCTTCACCCATACAATGATTTAATTTGTGTGCCCCTGTATGATTTAAATCTTCTCTTTTTAAATAAATTTGACAATTCCCTATTGCTCTAGATAGTCTTTCGCAATGATAAACTGGTGTAGGTCTACCTTGAAATTCTTTACGGATTCTTCTAAGTTCATTAATAAACTGTGAAGAATGACAAATCGTTTGATATGCATCAGCAATCTCCTCAAAAGCTGGAATTAGTTCAGCTGTTAAGTATGCCCCACCGTATTGACCAAAACGACCATTTTTATCTGGATACTTCTTTAAATATGTTCGAAAATCCATTTACAATCCCCCTTATATGCTTTAAGTTTAAATTTACCTATTTAAACATTTACATATAAAATTATACTATATATACTTTTTATTTACAATTTTCTCTCATATTACTATCTATATTCATTCTTAAGTATTTATCATCTATATCTCTAATAAATTTAGAAGGCATACCATGTGATGTTAAAAATAATTTTTCAGTAGCTCTTGTCATTCCAACATAAAGTAACTTTCTTTCTCTAAATTCTAGCATGTCCATATCCTCTTCTTCATTTTTAACTGGACATAGTGGCATTACTTTAGCATTTAGACCTGCAATTATAACAACTTTAAATTCAAGTCCTTTTACAGAGTGCATAGTTACAAGTTTTACCTCATCTTCTGAAAAGTTTATTTCATCATTATCATTAAAAATTGAACATGGTATATCATAAGCTTGTAAGCATTTCCTAAATTCTTTTAACTGTTTTTTTAATCTAGCAATTATTACTATATCTTTTAATTTATATCCTTCTTTGAGAGTTTCATTTATTAAATTTACTATATATATACATTCTTCAAATTTACTTTCAAAATTTTCATAGGTTGGATAATCACCTTGCTTGTCTATCAAATTAGGTTTAACTAAGTTGTCATTTTGTAGTAAATCTTTATGAATATCAATTAAACTGAATGCTGCCTCAGCTATTTGAGCCGTTGTTCTATAATTTTTACTTAATAAATTAGATTTACCAGTCATATCATATCCTAAGCTAGCAAATGAACGATTTTTTATTAACCAAGCTTGATGGTATATGCTTTGAGCTGCATCTGAAATAAATGTTATACTGGAATATGGTTTTTTATCATACAAAGTCTTTAAAAATTCCAATTCAACTCTAGTTAAATCTTGACTTTCATCTATTAAAATATGAGTATACTTTTCAATAGGATATTGTTTTGCTTGATTTAATGCTAATAGTGCCATATCTTGAAAATCAACTTTATTTATATTCTGTAAATTACTATTATATTTTAACAAGACCTCAAATATTGCTCTTCTCTTTTCTGAATTTTTTCTGAGTTTTTGAGGACCATCATTATTTATATTACTTATTCTTCCTATTCTATCAACCAACTGATATTCCTCAAGATCTATATAATTACATGCTTTTATCCACATAATCTCTTCTTTAATAAACTGAAGATACTTAGAATCTATGATTTTTACATCTTTATATATATTACCAATAAAATTTATAGCATTAATTAGTTCACATTTACATTCTTTACGCGAAGCAAGTTCTATATTTATATTATTCTGTTTTTTATATTCATTGAAATAATCAAAAAGTATATCGTCTATTCTTTTAATGTATAACTTCAAACTGTTGTCCTCATCAAATAGATTTACCTGAACATTAACCTTATCTTTGACTTTATCATATATATTTGATACATATTGTTTTAGTGATTTATTATAAGTTACCATAAGTACTTTGTCATCTTTAAGTGGACAATAATGTCTTAATAATAGTGGAATTTTATTTACTGCAACAGTAGTTTTCCCAGAACCTGCTACCCCTTTTATTAATGAATGACCATTTGGTTTATTTGCAATTATTCTTTTTTGTTCTATATTAAGTTGCATTTCTACCCCTCTTTATCTAATTATTTCTATTTTTTGGAAATTTCATATACTAATTGTACTATATTATGTAACGCTATGTAAAGTTTTGATTCACTGTGAATTGAAAGAAAAAATTATTTATATCTAAATATATTTTTCTACACAAAAATAACCCTGTTAAATAGATTTTATGGCAGCACTTTTACTGCATCTACTTAACAAGGATTATTTTATTATTAGGCTATGTTTTAAATTAGTTTTATGATAAAATTATATCTTTTTAACAAATTCAGACTTTAATTGCATAGCTCCAAATCCATCAATTTTACAATCAATATTATGATCTCCATCAACTAAACGTATATTTTTAACTTTTGTTCCTATCTTTATAGATGATGAGCTTCCCTTTACTTTAAGATCTTTAATTACTGTTACAGAATCACCATCATTTAATATATTTCCATTAGCATCTTTAACTAAAGTTTCTTCTGCAGCTTGTTTTTCTGATTCTAAAGTCCATTCATAAGAACATTCTGGGCAAATAAACAGATTTCCGTCTTCATAAGTATATTCTGAATTACACTTTGGACAATTTGGTAAAGTATTCATAAAATTCATTTCCTCCATTGTTTATTAATTTAATATATAAAAACCATTCTTATGCTGTTAACCTCATAAAAATAGTAATTCACATCTTTTTTTGTATTGTTTATTTTAAATATTAATAAAATTTCAAGTTATTATTTCTTTAGTAAACTTGCTCTCTAAATAGCAAAAATTTCTCACAGTTTTATATAATATCATAGTATTATTATATTGACAAATTATTTTAATTAATGCTTAAACAACCAATATTCTTTATATTTACCTAAAAACACTATTATAGCTTTAAAAAATGATATTTTCATACTCTTACTTTATAAATTCATTTAAATCCTTCAAAATAATTATTTTTCCTCGTTCTAAATTTACATATCCCATTTGTTCAAATTTCTTTAACTTTCTACTAACAACTTCTCTAGTAGAATCAATTTCAAAAGCAAGTTCTTTATGTGTGCTATAAACAATTTTGCTTTTCTTACTTATGAGTAGCTTTGCAATTCTAGTTTCTAATGAATCATGTCTCTTTTCTTCTTTCTTTTCTATGACAGTATTAAATTTACTATATATATCTTTATACATATATTTTAAAAACTCACTATCTTTAAATAGATGTTCTGTTACTATTTCAAACGGAATTATACATATTTTAGATTGTTGGAGTGCTTTTCCTATAATATTTAATGATTTAAAATTTAAAAGACAGCTTAATGCCTCATGACATAGTTCTCCCTTTTTAATATTAAAAAGATTTGTTTCTTCTCCATTTTCATTAATTCTCTGTATTTTTATTGTTCCATTTATAACAAATATGATCCCTTCACAGGTACAATTTCCAGATGATATATACTCATCAGCATTTAATGTTTTAAATTTTGCTTTTTTACTTATTATTTTATTATTTTCTTTGTCAATATACTCTAAAACTTTATAAATTTCATAAAATTCTTTTAAGTTCTTTTCTCTAACATTACTTGCAAAATTACTTTTTTCCATAATTCCTCCATCTAAAAATATATTATTTTAGCTTTATAATTTAAGTCGTTTTTAATATAATGCTCTTTATTACAATTATTTACTAGCATTATACTATTTAAAACAAAATTAAAAAAGATTATAAAACTATTTATTAATTAAAGATGCATTTAAGATTGCTGAACATTCTGATGGAAATGAACATAACTTAATAGCTAAACTTAGAACTTCTGAAAGTTATATTCCTGAACTTTCATTATTAGCAGAAATTGATGTAAACTTTAATAGGTAGTCTAATTTAAATTTAGACTACCTATTACTATATATTTTTAATTATGCCACACCATTATTCCTGCACTACGTTTGGAAATGGTACATTGCTAAAAAATCGCCGTCTCTAAAGTCGCCTAGGCGATTTTATTCTATTATTTAAAATTATATTCTGTAACAATACTATTTCTATTCATAGTCTTATCATTATAATACTCATAAAAAGATAGTCCTAAAAAGCTTCCTGTTATGTTATAAATATTAGTATATCCTAAATTTTGAAGTGCTAAAGTTGCATTATAACTTCTTTGTCCTGTTCTACAATGAAGGTATACTGGCTCATCTTTTGGTATTTCATTTACTCTTTCTCTAAGTTCACTTAATGGTATATTTTTTGAATTTTTTATATGGCCATTTTCATATTCTCTTCTTTCTCTAACATCTATTATTGCAGCATTATTTTCTACAAGTTCTCTAACCTTATCTATGTTAACTTGCTTAAAATCATTATTTAATAAATTAGATCCAACATATCCTGCATAATTAACAACATCTTTTGCTGTTGAAAATGGTGGTGCATAACATAATTCTAAATCTTTTAAATCTTCTACTGTTCCACCAAATTTTATTGCTGTAGCGATTATATCTATTCTTTTAGTAACATCTCCTTTACCTATAGCTTGAGAACCTAATATTTTTCCAGTTGGTACTTCATAAATCATTTTGAAATGTATTGGCGAAGAATCTGGCATTATTCCAACTTTGTCATTAAGAATTATATTCACTATATCATAATTTATGTTCATATTAAGTGCTTTTATTAATGATTCATTTAATCCTGTTGATGCTCCATTATAGTTAAATACCTTTATAGCTGATGATCCTATATACCCTTTATTTATTGTACTTTTATTGTTTATATTATCTGCTACACTCCTTGCTGCCTTTTGAGCTGGTCCAGCTAGTGATAATTTAGTCATAGAATGAGTAAGTGAATTATACACTTCAATTGCATCACCTACAGCATAAATATTTTCATCATTTGTTTTATAGTTTTTATCTACTTTTATTGCTCCTGTTTCTCCAAGTTCTATTCCAGCATCCTTAGCTAAAGTTACTTCTGGTACAACTCCTATTGTCATAATAACTGCACTTGCATTCACTTTTTTTCCTGATGACAAAACTATAATATCTTCTTCAAAACGCTCAACCTTATCTCCAACAATTAAATTTACACCATTATCATAAATTTCCTTATGAAGTATTTGTACCATATCATAATCAAAAGGTTTTAGAATTTGTTTAGTAGCTTCTATAAGTGATACATTATATTCTGCTTTTCTTAAATTTTCAGCGGCTTCTACCCCTATGTAACCACCACCAATTACAGCTACATCATTACTATTTATCTCCTTTAAATATCTATTTAATTTATCTATATCAACTACGTTTCTTATTGTAAAAACATTAACTTTTTCAATGCCAGGTATATTAGGTACTATTGGATGTGCTCCTGGAGATAAAATAAGTTTATCATAAGATTCTTTGTAAACTTCTCCACTCATTAAATCTTTGACATCTACAGTTTTATTTTTTCTATTAATTGAAATAACTTCATTATTTACTCTTGCTTTAATATTATATTGTGATATAAATTTTTCTGGACTCATTAAAACTAATCTATTAGGAGAATCTATTACTCCACTTAAATGATAAGGTAGTGCACAATTTGAAAAAGATACATGAGGTCCTTTTTCAAACATTATTATTTCATCTTCCTTACTATTTCTTCTAAGTCTTGCAGCTGCTGAGGCTCCTCCCGCAACTCCACCTACTATTAATATTTTCTTTTTCATAATATCATCCTCCTAATTATTATGTAACTTGATTTTTAACTTTACACTATAATATCAACACTGTTTTAAAACATTAACTTAAGTTACCTCTTTTTTGAGCCAACATAAGATCCTACCCCTCCAGAAACGTTAATAACATCATATCCCTGTTTTCTAAGACTACTACATGTTCTTGCACTTCTTCCACCTGATTGACACATTATGTAATATTCTTTATCTTTATTTAAATATTTATTAGGTTCATTTAAAAGGGTACCCATTGGAATATTTTTAGCAGATTTTATGCTTCCATTTTTATATTCATAATCTTCTCTAATATCAATAAGTTCAACTTTTCCTATTAAATCATCAATATCATTAACATTAATTACTTTTCCATTCTCTCTTTTTAAAAATCCAAACATATTCTTCCTCCTGTGTTTTATATTAATCTTTTATAAAAAATTTAAATATCTATTTCTTATACAAACTCATCTATAATTTATTAATTTCATTATAATTAACAGATATATTTTCTTCTGTGACTTTATCACTTAGCAATAAGTAAAAATAAAAAAATCTATCATGTATATGCTTTTTAGGTTACATTTTTTAATCTTTGGCTAAAATTATAATTTAAGTTATTTAAAGACTTCAGCGCTTTGTACTTTCTTAAATAATAAAAAATTCCTTTAGATATTTTGTGTATCTAAAGGAATTTTTATTAATCTTTTTTATGTGTCTTTTTACTATGTTTAACTCCACAATTATTAGCTTTCTTCTCCTTTTCTTGTTGGCTTGCACAAGAACAATCATGTTTTTCACTCATAATATTTATCGCTCCTAAAATAAATTTTTATTATAATTTTATACTACTATTTTGTTCAAGTTCTAAATATTTATTCTTTATTTTTAATTGTATTATTAAAAAACTCCCTTAGATATTTTATGTATCTAAAGGAGTTTTTATTTAATATTATTTGCTATTAATAATAATTTTAATTTATAGTATTCTTATAATTAAAATATTAGAACTAATATTTGGGGTAATAATATAGAAATTACTATTGCATATATTAGATCAAGCCAAACTATTGAACCATATGCACCAATATAAATTAGTCCAATCACTGGTGTTACTAAAATTTTAAATATTATAGACACTTCTTTATTCTTTAATATTGATTCAATCATATTTTCTGCATCAACTTTACTTGGAAATGCATGCATTAATATAGATATTCCAATCCATACTAAAAATAAATTTAACAAATTGTTATAATTTTTAAATTCAAATACTTCTATTGATACAGGCAACATAATAAACATTCCCAAAATGGTATTTATTAAAAATGGTCCTATTGAAACAAAAAAAGATTTTAATGGGTTATCTGCTGGTTCATGTACAACATAACCACAAGGATTTTTAAATTGAAAATATTTTACTTCATATACAGGAACCCTCATTAAACGGCAAAAAATTTGATGTGCTAATTCGTGTACAATAACACCTGGAAATGTTACTGCTGATATTAAAAAACCTGGTATAAAATACATAATCTAAATCCCCCTATTTATCCTAAATAATAATCATCAATAGTACTATTTCCATCTAAGAAATTCATTATATCATCATCAAATCCGTCTCCATTTGAAGTATATTCTTCTTTATATTTCTCAGCTTCATCGTCTTGTCCATTTGTTATAAGAGCAATAATTAAAGTTTCTAATACATAAGTTTCTTGTGGGTCTGCATCATAAGCTTTTTTAGCAAGATTTACTCCCTCTTGTTTATTCCCTTCAAGCATTTCTACTATAGCTAATCCCCTTAATGCACCTGCATTATCATTTTCTTTATTTAATACAGTATTAAACTTTTCTCTTGCACTATTAAAATCTTTTTCTCTACGTAAAATATTAGCTAATTGGATTTTACTATCAGTTATATTATTGTCTTCTTGAATAGATTTACTAAGATATTCTTTAGCTGCATTATTATCATTAGATGTAGATCCTAAATAATAATATAGTAATGATTTATTTTGACTCTTATCATTTAATAAAATTTTCAAATTATTTGATATTAGTTGGTTTTTTTCATTTGGACTAGCATTTTCATCTAAATTGCTTACAATATTTCCAAATGCATCATAAGTTTTATAATATGAATCAATATATTTTGTGTATTCAGTAATTAAAGTATATGTTGAGTTATCTGCTTCTTTTCCTGATAAATAAGTATCTATTATGTATCCTGCATAATTATATTTACCATTTTCCATGGCTATTTCAATAATTTTTACAGCGGTATCTAGCGAATCAGGATATTCTTCTAATACATTTTGTAAATTTTTTAATGTACTATTTACTTCTCCTTTTTTTGCATTATCTTCTGCCGCAGAATATATTTTATAACTATTAAATACTTTTGGAAATTTTAAAAATGAAATTCCTATAAGAATAATAAGTCCTATAGCAAGAATTGCAAAGATCTTTGGAATTGGATAATGAATTTGTTCTTCTCTACATGTATTGCATAATATTGAATTCTTACATTGTGAAGTGTCTGCATTAACTTGTCCGCATTTATGACATATGCTTCTTTGATAATTCTCTTCATAAATTGAATGTGTTTGTTCATTGTATTCTGTCATATTTAATTTCCCTCCTTTAATTGTACATATTTTGGCATAACATATGAGATTCTACATTATTTTTCAAAATATGTCAATTAAAAGAATTTATATAAAATTCTGTAGTTTTATATGAAATCGTGGTCATCTTGAAATTCCTAATAATAATTACTACATATTTTTATAAAAAAACTTCCTGCTGGTACATCTACTTTTTCTAATTTAATTTCACCATCTTCTTCTGATAATTCTTTAGCATATTTCATAGCTTCCAACTTTATTTATGTATATATCAACATTTGTTTAAATCATAATCAATTATTGTTATCCTTCGCTTATATTTATTATCGTAACTTTTTCTAAATAATTAACACATACTATATTAAAATGCATTAGCTTTATATAGTCATATTGAATCCTCATTTATATAACTTATATTTATAAGTAAAAAATTATACTTTATTAACACTAATATTTTTAAGCTATTAAAGAATCGGTTTTCTTACTTGTAAATAGAAAAAACCTATAAAATAGACGTTTTGTCTACTCTATAGGTTAATTTTATTATATTAACTTAAAATATTTATATTATTTCAAGACCTTAATTTATGATACTTAGCAATCACATTCAAAATTAAAAGAAGCATACTCAGCAAAAGTTTTTACTTTTAATGAAAGTGGATCACATAAATCAGTTTCAAATCCAAAACAGAACCTAAATGTATTCTCTACACAAGGTATCTCAGGTGTTGTTGATTCTGGCATACATGCTTCACAAACCTTAAATCTTAAAACATCTTCCTCCTCCTCATCACATACTAATACGCCTATAGCTACTTTTCTATTTTCACATGCAGTTACTGTTACATCAACTATTAATAATCTTCCTTGACATTTTAAGTTAGTAATTTCTATTGGAACATTTCTAGATTCTTCACAACCTACAAAGTTAGCATCAACAGCTTCGTTACAGCAACAATCACACTCAGAAGAACAATCAGTACTGTACCTAACTTGTGCTATTCCAAATCCAAGTGCCGGTGGTACTATAATTTCAATACGATCAAATGGAGTATCGCAACATGTTTTTGCAGCAAATAACCTTGCACCATTTGGAGAAGTAACTGTTCTAACTATATTTCCTACAAACTCATTTCCTGAATAAAATTCAACTGTAAGAGGAAATGTTCCAAAAAGATTAGCTTCCATTTCAAATCCAAAAATGCAAGATGGTTCAGATAAAGTTATAGTCATAGAATTTTGGAAGTTTGAAAATAGTACATCTGGAGTGGAATCTTCAGATAATGGAGGTGAAGACCAATTATTCCAACCTGAAGGTACATTAAGTTTTTGCATATTTGAACTAAAAGTAACTGTTTGGGTACCATCAGTTATAGAGTTTAAAAAGGTTCCTTGTGATATACCTGAAATATCTATTTTTTTTGTAGCTGCTGTATAAGCAGTATCAGGGTTATCAAAAGTAGTAAAACAATCTAAAGCAACTAAAGTAGTAGGTTGTTTTACATTTTTTGTTTCTTGATTCATATACTTATCAACTAAAGTTGGACTGTAGCAATAACTTATTTCTAAATTTCTAATTTCATCTATAGTATTTTCACAATTAATATTATCATTCATGATATCTTTCTCCTTTGAATAATTTAGATATTTTTCATCTTAATATATACTATTTTTTATATGACAAAATGTTATTTATTATTTAGATTATTCTAATATACTTACAATGTTACTTTTTAATTTTAAAATATATACGTTCTATTTATCGTCATTCCTTAAAGTCAATTTGTAACATTAATATTATTTTCGACATAAAATATAATATTATATGGAGGTGACTACTAGTGAAAACAAATGACTATGATATTCCAACTGAAGTAGAGCATATTGTATTTCCCAAATACTGTGATTGTCTAAATAAAAAAATCAACACCTCATTAGAGGACACTGGGAAATTATTATTAGTTAAAGTACACTTAAAAAATATTTTATGTGATAAAAATTTAGCTGTAGGAGTTTTAGTTTTTGAAGGACCTATCTTACGAGCATTTAAAGTAAAAGAAATTTACACTGGTAATTGTGATGGAATGTGTAAATATCGTGATATTAAAACCCCTACTTATTATTTTGTTTTTGCTGATAAAGAAGATTGCTCTAAAAAAGATTTTTCCATTAAAATTATAAAAAATTATACCAATATAAATAAGTGATAAAAATATTAAATTTATACAATATAGTTCTTTTATTAACTAAGTTCATTAATAGTTGTCATAGAAAATATTATTGATTGCATAATCATCACTAAAAAACTGTACTAAAATCTTAGTACAGCTTTTATATATTATTTAATTTAATTACAGTAAAAAATAAACTTTACTATAAATTAAACCTTAATAATATAGTTGGAAAATTTACTATATTATTAAGGTTTGAATACTTTTACAACATATATTAAGGTATTATGTATTTCTTCTTTAAGGCTATATATTACAATATTTGGTTATTCTATGTTGACGTTTTCATTGCATTAGACTATACTGAATATATTTGGTAAATTTTTTCAAATGGGAGGTTGTTTTATGGACACTAAATATTCAAATTTATTTGAACCAATAAAAATTGGTAATATAGAAATTAAAAACAGATTTGTAATGGCCCCTATGGGACCTGCTGGATTATGCTCAGAAGATGGTAGTTTTAATGAACAGGGAATAGAGTATTATGTTGAAAGAGCAAAAGGTGGTACTGGTTTAATAATAACTGGTATTACTTATGTTGAAAATGAAATTGAAAAATGTACTATGCCTTCTATGCCTTGTCCAACTATTAATCCTGGAAATTTTATAAAAACAGCAAAAGTACTTACAGAAAGAGTTCATGCATACAATTCAAAGATATTTTTACAATTAACTATGGGTTTTGGTCGTGTTAGTATCCCTAGCATGGTTGGTGGCGTTCAACCAATAGCACCATCTGCTATACCTCATAAATGGGTACCTGATATAAAATGTAGAGAACTTACAATAGAAGAAATTGAAACTTATATAAAAAGATTTGGTGAATCAGCTGCTATAGCAAAAGAGGCTGGATTCGATGGAATCGAAGTCCATGCTGTTCATGAAGGATATCTTCTTGATCAATTTACTATTGCATTGTTTAATAAAAGAACAGATAAATATGGTGGAAGCTTACAAAACAGATTAAGATTACCTATAGAAATTCTTAAATCAATAAAAAATGCTTGTGGAGAAGATTACCCAGTATCTCTTCGTTATAGTGTTAAAAGTTATGTAAAAGGCTTAAATGATGGCGCCTTACCTGGAGAAGACTTTGACGAAAAAGGTCGTGATCTTAAAGAAGGTCTTGAAGTTGCTAAAATACTAGAAGAGGCCGGATACGATGCATTTAATTCTGATGCTGGTACTTATGATTCATGGTATTGGAATCACCCTCCTATGTATTTTAAAAAGGGAATGTATCTTTCATTAAATGAAAAGTTAAAACAAGTGCTTAAAGTTCCTGTTATTACTGCTGGAAGAATGGACAATCCTGATCTAGCAAGTGATGCTATTGCTACTGGCAAAACAGATATGATTGCTTTAGGAAGACCACTTTTAGCAGATGCATATATTCCTAGAAAAATTAAAGAAGAAAAAATTAAAAATATTCGTCCATGTTTATCTTGTCATGATGGATGCATGGGAAGATTAGCTACTGGTGGCGGAATTTCTTGTGCTGTAAATCCATCTACAGGTAGAGAAAAGGACTTTGAATTGCACACAGTTAAAGAAATCAAAAATGTAATGGTTGTAGGCGGTGGTGTTGCTGGATGCGAAGTTGCAAGAGTTTGTGCTATCAGAGGCCATAAAGTTTCTTTATATGAAAAAACAGATAAATTAGGTGGAAATATTATACCAGGAGGAGTTCCTGATTTTAAAGAAGATGACAGAGCTCTTGTAAAATGGTATGAAAATGAATTAAAAGAAAATAACATCGATATTCATTTTAATATTGCAGTTACAAAAGATTTAACTGATAAATTAAATCCAGATGTAATTATTGTGGCTACAGGTTCAACACCTAAAATATTAAATTTAGAAGGAAATAAAAATAAAGTTTATACTGCTCAAGATGTACTTTTAGGAAATAAAACTCCTGGAAATTCAACTGTTATTCTTGGTGGTGGTTTAGTAGGTTGTGAAACAGCACTTTGGCTTGTAAAACAGGGTAAGAAGGTTACTATAGTTGAAGCTCTTGATGATATATTAGCTTCTGGTCCTGAAATATGTCATGCAAATAGCCAAATGCTAAGAGATTTATTAGCTTTTTATAAAGTTGATATTAAAACAAAATCTATCTTATCTAAAGTAGCTGATGACGGTGCTATAATAATAGAAGATGATAAAGAAGTGACAATTCCTGCTGATTCTGTAATTTTATCTGTTGGTTATAATTCTGAAAAATCACTATATAATGAATTAAAATTTAATGATAAAGAAGTGTACCTATTAGGAGATGCAAGAGAAGTTAGAAATATTCTGACTGCCATTTGGGATGCTTTTGAGGTAGGTAGAAATATATAAAATTTAATATTGCTTTAATGATGTAGAGCTTATATTTTTTTACAAAGTTCAACATTCAATTAAAACATAGTAAATAAAAAAAGTGACTATCTAACAANNTTGTTAGATAGTCACTTTTTAATCTCTAATAAAATCTGTTCATCTTACTCATTGCCAATAACTTTGATACTCCTGTCTTTTCCCATTCTTCAACCTGTTCAATAGCTTCTTGAGGAGTTTTTCCTAATCCTACAAGTACACCTGATAAAATAAATTCCTGATATAAATGTTCTGGATTAATTCCTGCCTTAGCTTCTTCCAATGCACGATTAACTAATGGGGTAATATATTTAACCCAATCATCAGGAGTAAAGTTAGATTTGTTTTGCATTTCACTTCTGTTCATAGTTACAGTATTCATTCTATTATTTGCTTTAAGTATCCCAACTTTAGATAGGGTACTTAAAAATTTAGGTACTCCATGACACGATTTGAATTGTTCTGTTAAATCTTTACCTGCTGTAAGTCCAAAATGTGTTCCGTTAGCCCAAACTGCTTTTTCGCTTAAATCATAAACTATACCTTCTATGGCCACATAAGCAGGTTTTCCGTTACTTCCATCATATTGTGCTAATTCTTCTAATGTAAATTCTCTTTGTTCTCTATAATTATCTCCTATAAGTTCTCTAATAGTTTTGACATCAAAATATATAGACATATCTACCTCGCAAATATTTTTCTCTATATTAGTATAGTTTAAAACTAGTAAATGTTTAAATATTCTTTTTTAAATTCTAAATATCCATTTTTTCTCAATTTACAAGCTGGACATTTTCCACAACCATTACCTATTACTCCATTGTAACAAGTTAAAGTTTCTTCTTTAACGATATTAAGCACACCTAAATCATCAGCCATTTTCCAAGTTTCTGCTTTATTAATCCACATTAATGGTGTAAGGATTTCAAACTGATAATCCATAGCTAAATTCAGTGTAACATTTAAAGATTTTATAAATACATCTCTGCAATCTGGATATCCGCTAAAATCACTTTGAGATACGCCTGCTATAATAGTATTTACTCCTCTTTGCTTTGCGAATACTGCAACAAAAGTTAAAAATAACATATTTCTGCCATCTACAAATGAGTTAGGAACCCCTTCCTTAGGTGCATCTTTATCGACATTTATATCTTGTCTAGTTAGTGAATTAGGTGCTAGTTGATTTAATAAATTTAAATCTAAAATATGGTGTTCTACATCATATTTTTTACATATATCTCTTGCACATTCTAATTCTAACTTATGTTTTTGATTATAATCAAAAGAAACTGCTATAACTTCTTTAAACCTCCTTTTTGCCCAAAATAAGCAAGTTGTGCTATCTTGCCCACCACTAAATACTACTATTGCTTTTTCTTTATTCATTTATAGTACACCGTCCTTTTAATATGTATATATATTCTTATTGTCTATCCCATAGCTAGTATCTGTAATTTCATAACAGCTACACACTCATGGATAACGGTTTCTAAGCCTCAGAATAGGTTTAAAAATCCATATGAGGCTAAAAACCTTATTTATAAAGCATCATTAATTTGTTATTTAAAATTGGGTCAGTATTAAATCTTCCTCTTAGAGTAGTTGATATTGTTCTAGCACCTGGCTTTTGTATTCCTCTAGTAGTCATACAACCATGTTCTCCTTGTATAATAACTGCTACATCTTCTGATTCAGTTACTTTTTGCAATACTTCAGCTATATCTGTTCCTATTCTTTCTTGAAGCTGCAATCTACGTCCTACCATATCAGCTATTCTAGCTATTTTACTTAATCCAATAACCTTTTTATTAGGTATATATGCTATTGCAACTTTCATGTTATACATAAGTGCCAAATGATGTTCACAATGACTAAATATTTCTATGTCTTTCATAAAAACTATATCATTATTATTTTCTTTTATTAATAAATCATCTTCAAAAGTAGTATTAAACATACCTGCAATTTGATCATTACTGTAACACATTCCTTGAAAGATTTCTTCGTACATTTTAGCTACACGTTTAGGAGTATCCTTTAATCCTTCTCTGTCAGGATTATCACATAAAGCTATTAAAATTCCCCTTATATGTTCTTCAATTGCTTTTATATCGATTTCCATATTATACACCCCTCTTGCTTGGTTCCCATATAACCTTATGAAGTTGTATTTGTAAATTAACTTTATTCATATTATTTTCTTTCATAAATTCTACTATATCATCCATATTAATTTCCCTAAATACAGGACTAATATATACACTAGTTTTATCCACAAGGTTATAAGTATCTATTATGTATTTCGCTTTTTTTAAATCTTCAATGCTACCTGATACAAATTTCACTGTATCTTTATTAGTTAAATATTTAAAATTCTCTAATTCCATTTTACCTTCCATATTACTTGAAGGAAGTTTATAATCCATAGTAAAACTTGGAGGATTTTCCATAGTTAAAAACTGATCTATCAATACACTTCCATTAGTTTCTATTTCAACATAAAGTTCATTATCTTTTAATAATAGTTCTAATAGCTCTATTATTCCTTCTTGAAGAAGAGGTTCTCCTCCAGTTAAAGTTATGTTTCTAACTTTTGTTGATTTAATATATTCATATATATCATTAGAAGACATTAACTTATAAGAAACATTTTTTTCATTTGCCCAAATTGTATCACAATAGCTACAATTTAAATTACATCCTGCAAATCTTATAAATACTGCTAATTGCCCACAAAGGCGGCCTTCTCCATTAATGCTAACAAACTTTTCAACTACTTTAAAATTCACTTTAACACCCCTCACTTTCTTCATATACAGCACTATTGGTAGGAGTCTCATAAACTGTAGCTCTTTTTACGTTATATCCCTTGTTTTTCATTGTTTTAAAGAAAAATGCTGCAAAGTTTTCAGCTGTTGGCCTAAAATTAACGTCTATTACTTTAAATCCATCTTGTTTTATACAGTTTAATGTTTCTTTCCTCATAGTCCCTTCTTCTATAATCAATGCATGATCATAATAATCTACCATATCTTTAACATCTTTCTTTAAATCCCCAAAGTCTATTAACATACCATCAAGTTGCCCACCTTTTACTAAGGTTTCTGATTGTATTTCAATTTCAACCTTCCATCTATGTCCATGAATATTTCCACATTTTCCTTTATATCTAGCAAGAAAATGGGCACTATCAAAACTATGTTCTGCTTTTAAAATATACATAATTATTTCCTCCAATAACCTATTGAATATTTCTTCAAATCTATGTTTTTAACATAGCACCTTACTCCCATAATAGCAGCATCCAATTGCTCCATTAAATTGTGGCTGTTTTACTTCTACTACTTCTTCATAATCATTTTTTAGATATTTTTTTATTGAAGTATTGGTTGCAACACCACCAGTTATAATTAATTTTTTTCCTTTAAATTTACTTAAAAGAGGGCATAGTCTTTTATAAAGAGAATAATTAACTCCTGCACATAATCTTTCTATACTTACACCTTCCGCTATTTTTCCAATTAACTCTGATTCAGAAAATACTGCACAAGTTGAATTTAGATCAATGGGATTTTCTGAGTGTTTACTCATTTCATCAATAGATATTTCAAGCACATTAGCCATATTTTCTAAGTATCTTCCACAAGAGGCAGCACATTTTTCATTAAGTTCTAAATCTTCAATAATGCCTTTCTCTACTTTTATCACTTTAACATCCTGACCGCCTATATCTAAAAGTATAAAATCTTTTAATTCAGTTTGATAAATTGCTCCATAAATATGAGCTTTTAATTCATTTATAGGAGTAAAAAGTTTTAAATCCGTATTATTTTTTCCATAGCCTGTTGAAACAGCTTTATCAATTGGTCTTATATTAAGCTTTTCTAAATCTACTATTATCCTACCATCAAAACTGCAATAATCTCTATAAAAGCTCATGGTACTTATCTTTTTCATTTCTATTATCTTATTGTCATCCATTAAAGCAATTTTAACTTCCCTACTTCCAAGATCTATTCCTAATATTCTCATTCTTTAATCTCCTTTAAATCCAATAGCATATCAAGAAAAGCTTCTAATCTAAGTTTTGTTCTTGCATCTAATGTATTTAATTTATCGCCTTCAATATTCAATATTGGAATATCTAATTGCTTTTTTAAGACTATATCCTCAACTGCTCTATGACAAAAAGCTTGAGTGTAATGAATTATTCCATCTAATTTTCTATCTCTAATTTGCTTTTTTAATTCCATAATTCTAAATTCAGTGTTATAAGGATAAGTGTAATCATAATATTGCTCAAATATACTTACTGCTTTATCTACTCTAGGAAAAGCAAATTCTCTTTGCACTTCATTATATACAAAATGAGCATTTAAATTTTCAACAAATTCATATATATCACTAGTCATAGGTGGAACACCTATATATCCTAATCTTAGTTTTTTATTTAGTTGTTCTCTTTTCTTTATATCGTCAATAACTTTTTTTAAATCTGCTTTAAAAACATTTAAGTCTCCATTAAAATCACTTAAACTTACTTGATATAAATGATTTTCAAATCCACTAGCTTTATTATGTATATATGTTAATTCATCAATTTGTTTTGATAATTGCCTAATTTCATTTAGTCTTTTTCTAACTATTTCAATTTCTTCAAGACTTACATTAAAGATAGTCATAAACTTTCTTATTTCATTTTCTATATCTTCTATTTTATGACTATGTGGAAATGAAAATGGATAAACCTTAATTCCTTTTAATTCAAGTACCTCAATAAGAACTTTAGTATTAGAACAGTCTCCTTCCATAACTCCAACTATTTCTTTAATATCATTTTCTATACATGCGCCATAAATTCCCTTTATCCAAGCGCATAAACTTTTAGGAAACCCATCTATTTCTGCTATATCTATGTATTTTGAATAATCAGTAGAGGTTATAAAAATGTTATTTAAATCTACAGGTGTATATCCTGCTGCAATAAGAACCTCTACTGGAACTGTTGTTGTTAACCCTATTTTTTTCATAATCAAGACCTCCTTACATATTGATAAAGGGCATAAACTATATAATTATTCTGTCCAACTTTACTTATACATATATCAACATTCTACTAAAAAATAGGCTACTAATTAATTTTTTTGCAAATAAAAAAGGGCAAAAACCGCCCTTAAACAAAAAAACTACCTATACGGGTAGTTACGCCCTAGTTTTGTTTATAGACAGGATGGTTACACGAACTGTCTTTATTATTTAATATGTGTACAGTTTACTATATGCTCTTTAGTAAGTCAAATTTAATTAAAAAACATAATATTAATATATGATTAATATTATTTCTTAATCCTTATATATCAACACTCTAATAATCCAATATTTTTTATTACTAAAAATTTTTTTGTTGCATCATTTAATCACTTTTACATTCTCCCTTTATTGGCATATATTCTAATAAACTTTTTATATAATATCTATTAAAAAATATAGTATTTAATAATAATGTGAAATTTTGTCCAAATACTTTTAAAATATACTTTTAGCTTTTTAAATATTGTGATATTATAACTTTATAAAAATTTTATAATAAGATGTAATAAACTAATAAAAAAATAAGTTAATTTATATGTAATTTTAATACATATGCCGCTCTTAATCTTAATACATATATGTATTATATTACCAATATATAGATTGCTTTTTATAATATATAAGTCTTATTTAGAAATACATATAATTTGTTTTTCTATATTTATTTTACATAATTTAAAACATATATTCCGGGGGGAATAAACATGGATATTTTTTTGATTATAGGTGTTATTACAGGTCTTCTTGCAGTAGTTGTAGGGATGATTGTAAAAGGTGCGAATGTTGCAGTATTATTAAATCCTGCTGCAGCTATTATAATTCTTATTGGTACTACTGCTGCAGTAATGAACTCTTTTCCGAAAAAAGAGTTTCTTTCAATTCCTAAAATTATGGGTGTTCTTTTTAAAGAAAGAAAAGGTGAAGATCCAGTTTCAATTATAAAACAACTTGTTGAAATATCGCAATTAACTAGAAAAAATGGATTATTATCGCTTGAAGGTACAGTACAAAAAATGGAAAACAAATTTATGAAAAAAGGTTTAGAAATGGTAGTGGATGGTTTAGACTCAGAAGTAATAAGAGATACTTTGGAAATGGAGATTGAGAGCACAGAAGAAAGACATCGTAATGGTGCTGCTATTTTTACAGCAGCAGGTGGTGCTGCACCAACACTTGGAGTTTTAGGAGCAGTTGTTGGTTTAATTGGTGCTCTTGGAAACTTAAATGATACTGAAAAATTGGGTCACATGATAGCGGGAGCATTCGTTGCAACGCTTTATGGTATTTTCGTTGGTTACGTAGTTTGTCATCCTTTTGCCTCTAGACTAAAAAGAAAATCTCATGAAGAAATAAGTAATATGTATATTATATTTGAAGGGGTTTTAGCTATTCAATCAAGCGCAAATCCAAAGAGTATTGAAAGAAAACTAGTTGGTATGTTACCACCAAAAGATAGAGCTGAAATTGAGAGAATGAATAATTAAACTTAAATCAAAGGAGAATAAGGATGAAAAAGAAAAAAGAACATCATGAAGAACATGTTGACGAAACATGGCTTATTCCGTATGCAGATATGCTAACACTTTTATTAGCTCTCTTTATTGTTATGTTTGCTATGAGTAAAGTAGATAACCAAAAGCTACAACAAGCTAGTGAACAATTCAGCGTTATTTTTTCAGGTACTAACAGTGCAATGAAAGGCGGAAACCCCGCTATGTCTACGGAGGAAGCTAGTATATCAGAGTCTAATAATTCTACAATTGAAGACGGAAAAATGAATGAAGTAAAGCAAATGTTAGAGAAAGAAATTAGTCAACAAGGATATTCTGATAAAGTTAAGGTTGATCTTAATGAAGGTGGATTAGAAGTTTCAATACAGGATGTTATACTTTTTAATTCAGGTGATGCAGATGTGTTAAAAAATGTACATCCATTACTTTTAAAAATTTCTGGCATGCTTCAGGGTCTAGATAATGATATTAAAATTGTAGGACATACAGACAATGTTCCAATTAATAATACTAACTTCCGTTCTAATTGGGATTTAAGTGCAATACGTGCTATAAATGTAATGAATTTTATGGTTGGTTCAGGAGGCATTAAACAAGAAAAAATATCAATTCAAGCTTATGGTGATCAAAAACCTAAATTTGATAATTCTACAGATGAAGGTAAAGCTAAAAATCGAAGAGTGGAAATTTTTGTAGGTCGTAAGTACCCAGCAGAAAAGAAATAATAAAAATCAACCATATAAAAACAAGGAAGAACACTTAAAGTTCTTCCTTGTTTTTATATATTTATACTATATTATTATATTTATGTTTATCTAAAATAACCAATGTTTTTGTTAATTCCTCCACATGTTCCTTTTCATCTTTAGTTATTTCTTTTATAAGTTCTATGGCCTTTTCATTTTCTAGATTTTCAATAAAAAATTCATATAATACTATAGCTTCTAGTTCACCTTTTATAGCATCTCTTATATGAGTAAGTAAATTGCTTTTACTTCCCTTACCATTATATTCTTTATATTTTTCCTTTGATGATATTTCTAGATGTTCATCTACTTCAGCCTTTACTGCTGCTTGCTCTTTATCTACACTTCTTAATGCTTGCAAAAACAGTCCATAATGCCTTTTTTCTTCCTCCATTATATGATGGAATATATCTTTTACTTCTTTATTATCAGTTAAACTTATAAAATAACTATAATCATTTATTGCAACTATTTCAGCAATCATTCCTTCTCTAAAAAAAGTTTCAATATTTTTTAAAATTCCTTGTGGTTGTCTATTTGTAGTGTAACTCATAAATATCTCCTTTAATCAATTACTTATTAATATTTTATTAAAGCAAATACCTATTGTTACACTTGGTCATAATATTAGAATGTGTTTTAAATCAATATTAATGAATTATCATATCTATAGTATAATAAGCATAATCTAAATATTGGATATTTATTTTTATAGCATTATAGTAAAATCTTTAATATTTATTTATGAGCTGGCCATTTGCATTCTGTAAATTGTATTTCTGTAAACACAGCATTAAATGAAGATTTTTCCGGACTACAAGCATATACTCCTATACGTATTTCATCACTTGCTTTAAATAAATGGAAAATTCTCATTTGTTTAAAATTAACTCCGTCATATGAATTTTCAATACAATAATCATTTTCACGGCGACTAAGTCGATAATACATTTGTTTGTATTTTGCAGAAATATCAGTAGTTGCCCAATCCGAATAACCATAATTAGTTACTACACTTCCAAGTCTTTGGTATTCTTCATTTTGATATTCAATAGATGCTTTAAACCAATTATCACTATCTTGGTAAATTATAACACCACATTGATCAAAACGATGATTACTGTCAAATTGAGTTTTCACTACAAAAGAAAATTTTTTTTCATTTGTGCTAACTAACAATGCCGGTGCATTATTGTTTTGAAATCCATAATAAGTTCTTTGCCAAAGATCTGTTCCTGGCTCAGTTTTAATAACAATCTTTTCATCTGATATAATATATGTTTTGGGTTCAAAAATCCAAGACGCTTCATTATTTTTAAATAACATTATTTTCCCTCCATTTAGTATTATTCTTCATCTATAATTCTTATAACTCTACAAGGATTTCCTACAGCTACTGCATTATCTGGAATATCTTTTGTAACAACACTTCCTGATCCAATTACTGCATTTCTCCCTATTTTAACTCCTGGATTTATAGTTGTTCCTCCACCAATCCAAGCTCCATCTCCTATTTCAATAGGATGTGCATACTCTAGCCCTGAAATTCTTTGTGAAGGTGATAATGGATGTCCTGCTGTAAAAATATTCACATTAGGACCTATAAGTACATCCTTTCCTATTGTTACTTTAGCACAATCTAATATTGTACAATTATAATTTACATAAGAATTTTCACCCCAATGAATATTGTATCCATAGTCACATCTAAAAGGTGGTTCTATATAAAAATTTTCACCCACATATCCAAATAGCTTTGCAATTAGTTCATTTCTTTTTTCTACTTCACTCGGATGTAATGAGTTAAATTCAAAAATCACCTCTTTAGCATGTTGTCTTTCAGAAAATAGATCTTCTCCAAGAGCTAAATATAAGTCTCCATTTAACATTTTTTCTTTTTCAGTCATAATTAATTCTCCTTTAATATATTCTAATTTATAAATAAACTTTACTTATTTTGCTTTTGTTTCTTGCAAAATATCTCTATAATGATATTATATTTAATAAAAGTAATATATACTTGCAATAAATTGATAATAAATAACACAAAACTGACATTAATGGTGATAAAATGATAAAAGATAATTGTAGAGAAAAAAGAGAACATGGTAGTTTTTTACTACCGCTAGGCATATATAATGTTTCCTTAGGTAATATTGAAAAATCAATAACAGCACATTGGCATAATGAACTAGAATTAATTTTAGTTTTATCTGGACAATTTAATTTAAAAATCAATGCAGATTCTTATACTTGTAAAAAAGGTGATATAATCCTAATAAATAGCGGATTTCTTCATTATTTTAGTACTGAAGAAAATCATTCTAGCACTTGGAATTCTATTGTTTTCAATATGGAACAATTAAATAGCAATATTATTGATAATTGTTCCGTTAACTTTATAACTCCTATAATAAATAATGAATTTGAACTTCCAGTAATTATTAATAAAGATTCTCTTATTAATGATGAATTAAAAAATATAATATTAAATATTACTGATACTTATAATTCAAAATATTATGGTTTTGAACTAGAAATCAAATCATTGCTTTTTAGATATTTTTCTCTTCTATTTAAATTTAATTTGATAAAAAAGAAAACAAATAATACATATTTAAATAAAGAAAAAATTGAAAAAATTAAAATTATACTCAAATACATACAAGAAAATTATAATAAAGAAATAGATATTAATACACTTTCTTCTATATGCCATTACAATCAATATCACTTTATGAGATTTTTCAAAAAGTACACTGGTAAAACCTGCATTCAATTTATAAAAAATTATAGATTAGAAAAAGCTGCAAATTTAATTTCAAATACTGATTTATCTATAACTGAAATATCATTAGAAGTTGGTTTTAGTAATATTTCTTATTTTATAAGAAGTTTTAAAGAAAAGTATAATGTAACCCCTAAAGAATTCAAAATAGGCTTTAAATAATAAAAAAATAGTAGCTAATTTATAAATTTAAGACTAGCTACTATTACATATATTTTTATATTTGTCTATCATAATGGAATTTATACTATTATATAGACTCTTTTTTACCTGAGTTCATCTTTCATAAATAAATTTAACTCATTAGAAAATCTAATATATTCCATCCATTCTTCGTATTAGCCTTGTACAATTCTGTATAGCCACATTGAGAACAAGAAATTGTAATAAACTTCTTATTTTGAATATCAAATATTTTAGCAAAATTTCCACCAGTTGCTTGAAATTGATCACTTTCGTATCTATTGCATCCGCATTTTGAACAAACATATTGACGTTTTTCCATAGTATCCTCCTGAATTTTCTCATTTTAAATTATTATACTAATATATTAACATAGCTAATTTACATGTTTCCTTAATCTATTCTTAAATTTATGTTTATAAATAATTAATAGTTACTAAACTGTATTCTTTGATAAAAACATTAATATATGATAGAATTAATTTAACCCTTACTTTAAGGATATTCCTGAGAGAAAAGGTAACAATTAAAAAAATGTTCTGAAATACATGAGGGTTTTACCCAAATGAGAAGGCGAATATATAATTAAGTATGTATCTCTATGCCTTTTTTGCATAGAGTTTTTTATTTTTGTGCCAAATTTGTTTTATATAAATTTTAAAATGCATATTAATAAAAATTCAAAGTTCATTATCACATTATGAATTTTGTTATTTACTTAATATTTAAGAAGGGATGGATATTTATGGATACAAGAATTGCTTTAATAGGCATAATAGTTCAAGATACAACTGTAACTGAAAAAGTAAATACTATCTTGCATGATTATAATAAATATATAATTGGAAGAATGGGACTTCCTTATAAGGAAAAAAATCTTGCCATTATAAGTATTGTAGTTGATGCTAGTAATGATATTATAAGTTCATTATCAGGTAAATTGGGTATGCTTAAAGGCATAAATGTAAAAACTATGTATTCAAAAACAAATTAATCCCTATTAACTTTAATGTTGTCAGAACAGCTTTAATAAAATTAATATGGAAAGAAGATGTTTGACATGTATAATGTAAAATCAAGTATAGCAACTGAATTTATTAATAACGAAGAGATTTTAGAAACTCTTAAGTTTGCAGAAGAAAATAAGAGAAATAAAGTTTTAATTAATGAAATTTTAGAAAAGGCAAAAGAATATAAAGGCCTTTCTCATAAAGAAGCTGCTGTACTACTTGAATGTGATTTAGATGAAGAAATAGCCAAAATACATGATTTAGCTAAAGAGATAAAACAAAAATTTTATGGAAATAGAATTGTTATGTTTGCACCTCTTTATTTATCAAATTATTGTGTAAATGGATGTACTTATTGTCCATACCATCATCAAAACAAACATATAAGTAGAAAGAAATTAACTCAAGAAGAAATTAAGAGAGAAGTAATTGCTCTTCAAGATATGGGACATAAAAGACTTGCTTTAGAAACTGGAGAAGATCCTATTAATAATCCAATAGAATATGTTCTTGAAAGTATAAAAACTATTTATAGCATAAAACATAAAAATGGTGCTATAAGAAGAGCGAATGTTAATATAGCAGCTACAACAGTTGAAAACTATAGAAAACTTAAAGAAGCTGGAATTGGAACATATATTTTATTCCAAGAAACTTATAACAAAGAAGCTTATGAAAAACTTCACCCAACTGGACCAAAACATGATTATGCTTATCATACAGAAGCTATGGATAGAGCTATGGATGGTGGAATTGATGATGTTGGTTGTGGTGTTTTATTTGGATTAAATCTTTATAGATATGATTTTGTTGGTCTATTAATGCATGCTGAACATTTAGAAGCTGCTAAAGGAGTTGGCCCTCATACTATAAGTGTTCCTAGAATAAGACCTGCTGATGATATAAATCCTGAAGATTTTGCAAATGCAATTTCAGATGAATTATTAGAAAAAATAGTAGCTATTCTTAGAATTGCAGTACCATATACAGGAATTATTGTTTCTACAAGAGAATCTCAAGAAGCAAGAGAAAAACTTTTAAAAGTTGGTGTTTCACAATTAAGTGGTGGTTCTTGTACAAGCGTTGGTGGATACGTTGAAAAAGAAAAAGAAGAAGATAATTCTGCTCAATTCGATGTAAATGACAATAGAAAATTAGATGAAATAGTTAATTGGTTATTAGAGATGGGGCACATTCCTAGTTTCTGTACTGCTTGTTATAGAGAAGGAAGAACTGGAGATAGGTTTATGAGTCTTGTTAAATCTGGGCAAATAGCTAACTGCTGTCAACCAAACGCTTTAATGACTTTAAAAGAATACTTAGAAGATTATGCTTCTTCAAAAACTAAGAAAAATGGTGAAAAAGTAATAGAAAAAGAAATTACTAGAATTCCAAGTGATAAAGTTAAAGAGGTAGTAATTAAACATTTAGAAGAATTAAATGAAGGAAAACGTGATTTTAGATTCTAATATAAATTCAAAGGCTATTGCATATTATTTTGCAATAGCCTCTATTTAAATAACTTCATTTACATTATATATGTGTATCACAATTATTCACTGTATCTTTTTCCTGCCATCCACCTCATTTGTTGTGCTATATATTATGTAACGAGTATAAAAAATTGTTACAAATTACTTTTATTTTACTTATCGCAGTTTCTAATAATATCTATATTTACTCTTTTAGGTGGTTCTCCTTCATTTTTTCCTCTTACTGTAACTTCTTCTACTGGAATATTCATCTCTCTTGATATTATATTTTTTACTCTAGGTCTGCAAAAATTACCTTGGCAAAATCCCATTCCTGCTCTTGTACGTCTTTTTATAGCATCTGTAGATTTTATTGGAATCCCTCTATTCATTGCATCTATTATCTCTGCTTCAGTCACACATTCACACCTGCATATTATATTTTTCTTTGGATCTTCATCATCTATCTTTCCAGCAAAATCTTTGTCTTTTTTAATTATTATAGGTTTTCTATACGGATTAAATCTTTCATTTTTAATTAACTTTAATCCAGATTCTTTAATAATTTCAACTATTTTTTCTGCTATAGCTGGTGAAGATGTTACCCCTGGTGAATCTATGCCTGCGGCATTTATAAATCCTTTAATATTACTTTCACCTATGACAAAATCGCCTGAACTACTAACTGCTCTTACCCCTGCAAAAGTAGTTAAAGCTTTACTCACATCAAAATTTGGTATAGACTTTCTTGCTGTTTCTATTATGTTTTCAATACTTTCTTTATCTGTTCCTATGTCTTCTCTATCATCTGTTTGTTCAGCATCAGGTCCTATCATAAAATTCCCATGATAAGTTGTAGTAACCAGTATTCCTTTTCCCTTTTCTGTAGGAACTGGGAAGATAACTCTATTTACAAGATATCCTTGATCTTTTGTAGAAAGTACATACTGTCCTCTTTTCGGCAATATTTTAAATTGATCTAATCCTATCATATTAGCTATTTTATCGCTATAAAGCCCCGCTGCATTTACAACATACTTACTCTCTATTATTCCATTATTAGTACTTATTTTAAAAGCTTCATCTTTTTTCTCTATACCTAATACTGTTGTTTCTAATTTTAAATCTACTCCATTTTCTATTGCATTCTCCGTAAGTGCTATTGTCATCTCATAAGGAGAAACTACTCCAACACTTTTAGCATATAATGCAACTTTTACTTCTTTATTTATATGAGGTTCTAATTCTTTTATTTTATCTCCATGTATTATATCTAAATCATTGCATCCAACTTTTAAACCATTTTCATATAAATCTTCTATTTTCTTTTCATCTTCTTCATTAAATCCTATTACTAATGCACCTGGTTTTCTATATCCAAAATTAAGTTCTTTTTCAAGCTGACTATACATACTATTTCCTTTTATACATAATTGACCTTTTAAAGTTCCATATTTAGCTACATATCCACCATGTACAATACCGCTGTTTGCTTTTGAAGCTCCTGTTGCAACATCCTCTTCCTTCTCTATAAGACACACTTTTAAATCATATTTTGATAATTCTCTAGCAATAGCTGATCCAACTATTCCTGCTCCTATAATACTAACATCATACATAAATTGCCCTCCCAAATTCAACATTTTATATTAAATGATATTTATTATTATTTAATTAATATTATTTTACAACTTTTAAAAATAAAATACTAGTATAATTTCATAAAACTTTTAAAATTTAGAAATTTAATTTTCTTATTCTTTACATTATATATTATGTATAATAAATTTATATAAAATACTTGATATGAATAAGTGATTTATTTAAAAATAAAAAAATCAACCCATATTAACTACAGGTTGATTTTTTGCATTGCTAACTTTTTTAGGTTATAAATTTAATTTTTAAAATAAACATCCTATGTTTACCTATGGATTATCTTTTTTTAACTTTTGGAAAATACTTTGTATGAAGTAATTCATGAGCCTTGTGGCTTAATGGATGATCTAAATATTTCTCATAGAGAGCAATTACTTCTGGATTTTCATTAGATCTTCTAAGCACTTTACTTCTATCTATCTCATTTAATCCTTCTGCCCTTTTTTCTAAAACTTGTTGTTTATTTTTTCTTATTTTAGGTTGACCACCGCCACCTACGCATCCACCTACACAAGCCATTATTTCTATTGCATGAAAGAATTCTTCACCTGATCTTATTTTATCTAGCATCTTTGCAGCTTCTTTAAGTCCATGTGCAACCCCTATTCTAAGCTTAAGATCACCTACTTCAAGTTCACAAATTCTAAATCCATCCCATCCTCTAAGGCCTTCAAATTCTATATTATCAATTCTTTTTCCTGTCATATTTTCAATTGCTGTTCTAGTGGCAGCTTCTATAACGCCTCCAGTTCTACCAAAAATAATTCCAGCACCAGTATATTCTCCCATAACAGTATCTATTTCTTCATCTTCAATTTCTTTTAAATCTATTCCTGAATTTTCAAATATTTTTATAAGTTCTTTTGTAGTAATTACATAGTCAACATCGTAATTCATATCTACCGAAAATTCTACTCTTGATGCCTCATATATTTTAGCAACACATGGCATAATAGCAACTGAAGTTACTTCTTCTCTTGAAAGCCCTTTTTCCTTTGCCCATATTTCTTTTGCTATGGTAGCAAACATCTGCATCGGTGATTTTGCAGAAGAAGGAACTTCCAACATATCTGCATAATTATTTTCTATAAACTTAATCCATGAAGGACAACATGAAGTAAGAATTGGAAGCTTAACACTTTCATCTCCTGCCAAATATTTTTCAAGTCTTTCTTGAAGTTCTGCGGCCTCTTCCATTATAGTTAAATCAGCTCCCCAAGTAGTATCAAAAACATAATTCACTCCTAATTTTCTAAGACCAGCTGCTATCTTCTTTTCTACATTTTCCCCTGGTTCAAATCCAAATGCTTCACCTATTGCAACTCTTATAGCTGGTGCCATTTGAGTAATTACAATTTTATTAGGTGTAGCTAAATCTCTAAGAAACTTTATTGTATTATCTCCTGCTGTTATAGCATCAACAGGACAAGCTGATATACATGCTCCACAATGAGTACATTTGTTGTAATCTATATTATGTTGCTTTTTTAATTCTCCTTCTATGCAGTCAACAGGACAAGCTCTTTTACAGCTTCCACATCCAATACATTTTTTTGTAATTGTTAACTTTATAAGATGATTACATTGTGCTGTATAGCATTTCTTTTCTTCTATATGTTCTTCTATTTCTTCATAAAAATTTTCAACTATTTCTTCCATTATATTATGCTTTTGATTCATCTTATCTTTTACAATATCTGCAAGACTTCTTAAAATATACACATCACGCATATCAGATACACCCTTACTTATTCTGTCTAAAACCTTAAGCATTCTAGTTATTTCATCTTTAACTATTTTATAATTTTCATAAGTACCATCTTTAATTTTTGCTAGCAAATATTCTATGTAAAATTTTCCATATTGGATTATACAATCTTCTTCTGATAAAACAATAATAGCTCTACTAATATTTTCATAAAATAATCCAAAATCAAATTCTTTGTCCAAGCTACTTTCATTTAAAAAACCACCAAAAGGAATTCCTATCTGAGCAGATTTAAAACTACTATTGTGTACAAGACCTCCACAAAGCTCTAATATATCTCTAAGCGTTGCACCTTCTGGAACTTCTATTATTCCTGGATTATTTATTTTTCCGCAAATAGCTATACTTCTTTTTTCATTTCCTGTTATTTCTTTCAATTCACCTTCACTAAAAGTTGAAAATACGGAACCTAATAAACTTTGTATATATGTATTCTTTTTGTGTGACATAATATCAACTCCCTAAATTTAAAATCATATTAAATAATTTTAAGTTTTTCATTAAAATTTATTTTATGTAAAGATAATTACTCTTTAATTATATTATACACTATATTTAACCATTAAAATAAGAGTTTATATATATAAACTCTTAAAAAAAATCGTCAAGGTCACTTTAAAGCCGTCGATTTTTTAGCCATGTACCATTTTCAAACGCAGTGTATAAATAATGGTGCGGCATATGATTATTATTTACTTTTTATTTGAATTTTTGCTTTGTGAATTTAATGAAGAATTATTATTCTCTTTTTGTTCTGCTTTATTTAAATTATCATTTTTTGAATTTGAAGAATTATTTTCTTCTTGTTTTTCTGGTTTATTTTGATTAAACTCTTTATCTTTATTGTTATTACTGTTATTATCACTATTCTTCTTCTCTTGTCTAAGTACATTTTCTTTTTCTAAATAATTAGTAGAATCTTCTCGCTGAATTTTATTTTCTATTTCTTCATCAGAAATATTGTTTTCATAATTGTTATTTAAATCGTCATTTATTTTATCACTATTTTCTTCATTAGTTACTTTTCTTAATTCTTTATTTTTCTTTTGTATTTCTTTTACAGAAAGATTTTTATAATCTTCTACTTTTATATTTGAATCTAATGCTTGAAGTTTTTGTATAAGATTTAATTTACCTGGTGTTATTCCTAGTTTTCTTGCTTCATCTCTTCTTTGTAATGCAATATTATCTTCTGCAATTTCTGCTTGAATTTCATTTTTATCTAAAACTTCATCTGCTGCAACTTTTAATGAGTCTTCAAGTTCTTCTGAAATTGTAGCATTATCTGTAGCAGTTGTAAGTGATATAACTGCCTCATTATCAGAAGTTATATAACCTTTATCAATAGCATTTTCAATTAATGTACCCACTGCTTCATTAACATTATCATTTTTTAAATCTGTATTTTCTAATATATTTTTACCATCTTCATTATATCCTTCAGCAGATACAACTTGGTCAAGTCTATTTACACCTAATTCAACACTTGGATTAATATCAAGACTTACATATGCTACTGGAGTATTAGCATAAGCGTATCCTCCACCCCCTATTATTACCATTGAACATAACATTACTCCACTTAAAATTAACTTTCTTTTCATAAAAAATCCCCCTAAAAATTCATTCATAAAATTATGATTTTTTCCTTTGTTTTTAACTTTTTTCTTTACAGATTTCATAATACGCCTTTTAGAAAATGAGTTTATAGATAAATTAATATCTTCCTCCAAAAGAACTGTAGTATCCTCAACATTTAAACCATCTAATATATTTGATAATCTATCTTCCAAATTACAAAATTCCTCCTAACATCTTTTTTAACTTTTTTATACACCTTGATACCTTTTTATCAATAGCATTAACTTTTAAATTAATATCCTTAGAAATTTCTTTTGAGCTTTGATTTAAGTAATATTTTCTTATAATTATTTCACTATCAGGTTCTCCAAGAGCTTTTATTGTATCTATTAATTTTGAATACTCTTCTTTTTTAGATACTAAATTAATAACATCATCCCTATGACTACTACAACATACATTATCCATAGATATACTAAATAAACTTTTATTAGCATCTTTTCTTCTATACATATCTATGGCTTTTCTTTTTGCTATAGTTGCTAAAAAACCCTTAATAGAACCTTTATTAAGATCAATTCTATTTCTATTATTAAATATTTCCATAAATACATCACTTACACATTCTTCTATGTCTTCTTTAGAATATATTCCTAAAATCTTATTAGATACTATTGTATAAATAAGAGGTGTATAGCAATCCATAATTTCTTCTAATCCTTTTTCAAAATCACTATTAAGTAAATCTAATAACTCAATATCAGAAATAGATATTCACCGCCCTTTCCTTTAGGCATATTCAAAAAATAACACGTCAGTATGCCTTAAAATTTATTCTTACACAATACCATTCGTATTATGTGAAGTAAATCTGACAATAAATTTTAATTTATATTTTTTGCATTAAGTTATAAATAAAATTGAGAGAAAAAGAACCTATCAAAATAGTCTTTTTTAAGTGTCTATTTTATAGGTTCCATTTTACTAACTTAACTGCATTATTATTATATAATTATTAATACTCAGTATATATAAATACGGCTTCAATTTCTGCAGTTACTTTATTTTCTCCAGCTTCAATAGGTGTAGCTCCATTTACTGCTTTAACATTCATTAATGTTAATGGAGTTATATTCCCCTTATCCTGCTCATTTATTTGTATTGGTATAATATTTAATTTTACTTTAAGTTTATTAGCTATAACACTAGCCTTATTTTGAGTATCTTCAACAGCTAAGTTTAATGCTTCGTAATAATGCTTTGTTTGATCCCAAACAATAAACCTAATATCACCTACAGTATTTGCACCATTTTTTACTGCAGTATCAATTATTTCACCTACAGAACTAATATTTCTAACAAAAATTTTTAAATAGTTACTTACTTGATAACCTATAAAAACTCGTTTTCCATCAATATAATCATAATTAGGTCTAATATTATAACTTTGAGTCTGTATATATTTAGGCAATACTCCCATTCCCATTATACTATCTATAACTTGCTGAGTTATCTTAGCATTTTCTTCTTGTGCTACTTCTAATTGTGTATTTTCTGTTATAATACCAATTACCACTTCCGCTCCATCTGGTTTTAAACTTACTGTACCTGTTCCAAAGACTTTAAATTTATTATCACATTTAGTGCTTGAATAATCATTTAAGCTATAATTATCACTATCTCTTAATTTATACATGATTTTCGACCTTTCAAAAGAATTGAGGCATATCCATAAAAATAACCAGTCAGTATACTAGTATATCTGACTTGTTATTTTCTTTCATCTGCCTAATTACTTCATAATATGATTTCTTCTGTTAAATGTCTCCAAGTTGTAATATAACTTTATATATTTTTATATAAAAAATGTATACATCCTATCTTTAACTTGCTATTTTATTTTATTTTATATTCCTAAATTACCAATTATATATCTCTTGTACAGAAAATTTAAATATGTTATTATAATCTCATAGCAAAGAACAACTGTTTATAAATAGTTGTGGTTGTACTTTCTGAAATATTCGTCAACTCTTATTTTGAACCTACATTTAAATTTTGGGAGTTCAATATTTAGATGAAGAAATGTACTTTCATGTGAGTCCTTTTACGGCATTAAAGGTGATTGAAACATCTGTGAGGACACCCACCTATCGAGGGATAGGTGTCAAAATTAGAGTATCGGTATTTTGGATATAATAATTAAAAATTTCAAGCCAATACTTAGTGTTGTTAAGTATTGGCTTTTAAGTTTATTTAAAAAATAATTAATTCTACTTTTTACCTTTTATTGATAGCCATTCCATTATCTAATACTAAAATAAATATTTCTTCAAATGATTCAAGCTCATCACTCTTAAATTTATAAGCCTTATATTTATTAATCAATTCATTAACTCCTTGCTCTGTCTTACAAAGTTCATCAAATTCAATACTCTTTTCATATAAAGTTAATACTTTATGAATTATATTCATATTATTTTCCTCAATAAAAACTACTTTTCTTGTTTTTTTATTTTCTTGTTTAAATTTTTTAAATCTCTCTTCACCTATGTTTTTTAATAATGATTTTTTATTCTTTGTATGACCTTCCTTGGCTAATTTAGGTCTATCACTATATAATCTATATATCTCCTTTGAACTAACTATACCTCCTTTACTATATAGATATTTAAGGAACTCTAATTCATTTTTATTTATTTTAATAAATCTATATCCAGAAACATTTTCCCCAAACTCTTTTAAAATATGATATTGACCATCTATATATTTTGCTAATATCCAGTTATTTTGTATTTCTTCTTCTATATCAGCTAAAAGACAATGCTTGTTTCCATGAGATACAAAATTCCAATGATCTGATATTCTTAAACTTCCTTCTGGTTTATAATCCCAAGAAACTCCTGGTACATTATAATAACTTAAACTATATGGACTTTTATTAATATATTCAAATTTACTAATTTCATCTAATACTTCTTTTGGTGTCACCTTTGCACTTTGTGGTAATAGTAATTTTTTCATAAGTGTTCTCCTAACTACTTTATCTATTTATTTTAATTCCTCAATTTTTTTCTATAGAATTATGATTTCTAAAACCATAATGAGTTCTTTGTCAAAAATCTATTATTTTATCAGTCTCTACAAAAATGCCATCTTCTCTGAATTTCCATGCTGATGGTTCATATAACCATTTCATCTTTTTTAATAATTCATTGTTGTTTAATAAGTCCACAAAAACTTCCGGATCATTTTCTAGCACTTTATCATTTTTTATTATTATATCTGACTTCCCCTTATGATTATCTATTGAAAAATGTTGCCTTTGAAGCTACATAAAATAATCTTCATATAGTTCTTTTTTATCTTCACTACTTCTTTCTATTGATGATGTAAAAGTACAATCTAACCATATCTTTATATCAAAATTAATATCTACTATATTTTTAAATAGTGTTGATATTATCTGCTGGGAATACTATTCCTGCATCTTTTCTAGCTTTTACTACAGTTTCAACTACATTTAAAGAATGCTCTAATAATTTATAACACATATCTTTATTATCATTATCAAAAATCTCTTTAAAATTCTTTAACTCATATACCATTCTATTAGAATCTTCTTGATTATTGCAACTGCTGACTTTACCATCTATACAAGTTTCAAAAGAAAGACATTCATTAGTTGAACTATCTAGTTTTAAATATCCGTTTCTACCTTGTATATAAACAAAACTTGGACTCATAGTATCTTTTGCCCCAACACATTCGCACACAAAATCTTTATATTTTAATGTAACTATGCCAGATGTATCAATCCCATTATAAGCAGTATTAGCTAAGTATCTTACATCTACAGGCTTTCCAAAAAGACCTATAACAAAATGCAAATTATAAATATTTATATCATATAAAGCTCCCCCTGAAAATTCTGGATTAAATACATTAGGTATTTCTCCATTCATAAAAGAATCATATCTACTTGAATATTGAGAAAAATTACATTGAACTAACTTTATATCTTGTAAATCTTTAAGTTTATTTTTAATATCAATAAAATTAGGTAAATATATTGTTGTAATTCCTTCAAATAAAAATAGATTATTATCTTTAGCTACCTCTATTAAATGTTCACTCTCTTTTATAGTAGATGTAAATGGCTTTTCACAAATTACATTCTTTTTATTTTCTAAAGCCTTTAATGTATAACTATAATGAAGACTATTAGGTAATGCTATGTAAATAAAATCTATTAATTTATTTTCAAGCATCTCTTTATAATCATTATATATAGATTGTATATTATACTGATTATAAAGTTCATCTGTCCTATTACTTAGTTTTCTTGAACATAATGCAATACACTCTACTCCATCAACTTTTGATATTGCTTGTAAAAAAGTTTCTACAATTACACCTGTTCCTACAACTCCAATTTTCATATTACTTCCTCCTATAAAACACGTTAAAAATCATAAATAAGTATCATAAAAATATTTATTATATCTTTAAATTGTTTTTCTTTCATATTTATAAACTATTTATTTAATTATTAAACGTCTATATTTATTTCTTAATTAGTTTATATATAAATTAAAATTTTTCTAATAGCTAAATTATATAATAAACTAAATTCTCTTACTATCTTCAATTATCACATCTAAAATATATTCATACATTGTTATAAATTAATCATTTCATATCTATTACTTAAAATTTACATTTATATCACCATTATTACTAGTAATATCTATACTATGCTGAGCATTATTATTACCATTCTTCTCAACCTTATTTGTAAATTTATCTCCATCTATATTTATATCACCATAATCACATGAAGTACTATAATTATATAGTTCTTTAGATATATTAGTTCTAAGATTTATATCTCCATAATGTGATGATATACTAGTAACCCCTTTAAATTCTCCATCTAAATCAATATCTGAATTATTTGATGCTATTTTTAGTCCATTAGCTATAAGATTATTTGACTTTATTTCTCCATAATTACAATTTATAGAAATTTCATTAGCATTAATACTATCCATAGTGATCTTTGTATTACTTGATTTCACATTTATAGTATCTAAATCAGCCGCATCAGGAACATATACCTTAATATAACTAGGTATATGTGTGTTGCCTATACCAAAACTTATATTATTGAATGTATCTTGTGACTTATTTCCCTGTATTACTAGCTTTCCATCTTTAATTGAATAATTAACATCATTTTCATTGCTATTATATTCAATTTCAATTCCATACTTATATGATTTTATTATATCTATTTTATCTACAGTTGAATTAATCTCTATACTTTTAAAATCAGATGACGCCTCAATTTTTACAATTCCATCTTCTTTGTCCAAAATCTTATATCCTGATTTATCCCTTATAATTCCAAACTTTCCTCCCATTGAGAAGCCTATTACAGCAAGGATTAATCCTACTCCAATCATACATATTGAACATATTAACAATTTCTTCTTTGTTCTTACCATTATAGCTCCTCCTTCTTATTTGATTTCTTAACTCTATTTAATAATTTTCTAGCTAATGTTGCAATTCCTTTAAATATTTTCGGTACTAATCTTGAACTCAACACTAACACTAATAATCCCACTCCAATTAATACCAATCCAATTCCAATAAACATAATGGCTGTTGAAAAACCTTGAGTAATAACTGCAAATCCTGCAAAACTAGTAACAACTCCTGCTACTATCAATGCAATTGTCGTAACTATAAATGTAAAAATAATAGCTCCTGCAACTATAATCATAGTTACTACTAGTATTATAAGTGTGAATGCTAATGGTAATGCTAGTGGTGCAGCTAATATTGCTAAGACAATAAACCATATTGAAGAAATACTTCTTTTAGGTTTAGTAATAGTTATCTCATCATTTTTAAATGCATACTCTGATAACAACTGTGATGCGATAACTGAAGGAGAATCCAATTCTTTTAAAATATCTTGACCATTATCTACTCCTGCATCTTCAAAGTATTCTACATAATACCCTATTGCATTTTCTATTTCTTCCTTTGGTAATCTCTTTAATTTTTTTCTTAACTCTTGAATAAAAATTTCTTTATTCATCTCCTAATATCCCCCCTAAAAGAACTTTATCAACATTCTCTTTATATTGCTCCCACTCATTAAGATACTGACTAAGCATAGTTTTTCCTTTTTCCGTTATCTTGTAGTATCTTCTATTTCTTCCTTGAAAAGCTTGATCATATGTTGTTAGACATTCATTTTTTTGTAATCTTCTGAGCACTGGATAAAGTGTTGATTCTGATATATTCATTATGGATCGTACTTGTTGAGTAAGAACATATCCATAAGTATCTCCCCTTGAAAGAACTGCTAACACACAAGCATCAAGTAAAGCTGCTCCTAATTGAAAAGCCATTCCTTTACCTCCTATATCTATACTATATTTTCTTATATATTATACAACGTATAATATACCCTATATATAATACTATACGTCGTATAATATTATATGTCAATATATTTTAACTTATTTGGATAAAGTATCCACAATGTACTTTATGTATGAATATCTTCTATTTTGAAAATTAAAATAGAAAAAGAGATAGACTACTTATCTAGCCCAAATCCATAATTTTTTATTAGTATACATATCCTATTTGTTTCAATTTATATATGAATTATATTTTTTTATCATATATGTTATAATTTAACTTGGTTTTACTGAAAGGTGTGATTAAATGGAATTTAAAATTAAACCTCCACATAAATTCAAATTAAGAAATATAATGCTTTCATTAATTTTTATATTAGCATATAGTATTTCAACATATGTGACTTTGCAAAAGCCTATCATAATTATTGATCAAAGCTTTATTAATAATAAGATTAAAAATCTATTTATATCTAAAAATGAAAATATATCTTCTAATGATAATACTGAAAATTATAAAGATAATGGTGTAAACTCAGAAAAAAACAATGGTACTTATGAGCAAAATGTTGAAAGTTATTCAGATAATTTTACGTTTTCTAAAAATGACTGTACTCCTACCGATTATAGTAAACTTACAATTAACCAATATGTTAGTACATGTGTTACCGAAACTTTTGGCAAAAAAGATAACCCTTATTTAAGTAGAATACTCTTTTCAAACAATAGTTACACTATATACATAAACATTGGTTTTTATAGAAATAGTGATGAATTAAAAGCAGCTGCAATTAATGCAAGTGTAGAACTTTACAAATCATTATATACCCTTTATCCCGAAAAATTTGGACATACCTTATTTGGAATTGTCGTTAGTGGTGATACCATAAACAAAAAAGGTGACACAACTCATATAGATGAGGCAGCAGTTAGCTGGTATAATGAAAAAACTCTTGAAGCTTTAGATATTAATAACTTAACTGTTAACAACTTTAAAGATACTGTTTATCGCTTTTATGATTATCAAAATCAAAGAGGTATTCAAAGAGATTAACTTATGAAAGGTAAGATACAATCATGAAAGATATTAATAATAAACTAAAATTAACATATTATTTTATTTCACTATTTATTCTTTTAATTTCAATTGATGTACTAATTTATGTGTTACTTCCTATACTAAAAAATAACTTTGCTTTTTTTCTCATTGGAATTTTTAATATCATACTTGATGTAATATTGTGGCTTTGTGTACAACATGGCTTTAACTGGGCTAGATGGACTTTTATTACATCTCTCTTTATGAAAGCAGGAATTTTAATTGGCAGTACTTTAGATGATTTATTTATAATTAATCACTTTAATGTTAAATATATAATACTTATATTGTATATTTTCATTATTCTTATGCTTTTACTTCCAAAAAATATCAGAAAATATTATAAATTATGTTCAATGCATAATTACTATGTTGAACAATGCAAGGAATATATTAAATCATGTTATGATATTCCTATAATATTAGATAAAAAATTTAATATTAGTTCTTTTTTGGACGATGTTATAGTAATATCAGCTCAGTCAATTGTTTATAATTGTTCATTTTCTATAATAATAAAAAATAATATAATTTATGATGACTATTTTCAGCATTACTTTAGAAAGCAAATTAATTCTAAAATAAAATCTGAAATAAACAAATATGCATTAAAATCAAATGAACCATATGCAAACAAATTATTAAACATATGTATAAAAAGAGAACCTGGAAATGATTGTATTGAATTCAGCATTGATTCATCTGTTAATCTATTTAAAGAATATAAAAGCAAAATTCCACCTTATGAAATATTTTATGAAAGAAATTCATCTAAAAATAATGCTTTAAATTTCACCTATTTAATGACTATAGATACTCATGATCTTGAACTTAATATTAAATATATTTATTTAATTTTACACACTCTAAAAAGCTTTAATTATAAATTTGATACTATAAGCTTTTATGGTTATGATACACATATAGGTCTTTCCAACAATAAAACATATAATGATTCAAATTATATTATAAAAGAAATGTCTTACTCTAAAACATGTAGTATTTTAACGAATCAAGATTTATCTTATATTAACGAAAAAGTTCATTCTTATATGATAAATATAGATAAAAATAACAACTTATTTAATACATATGTAGAATAAATATTATAATAAAAATAGCTAGTAACAAATGAAGTTACTAGCTATTTGGGAGAAATTACATTCCAGACATTTTTCTACATTCATCTGCACATGTTTTACATTCTTGTGCACATTTTTGACAATGATCATCTTTAAACATACTACATTCTTGTGCACATGTATCACAAACTGTAGCACACATTTTACAGTGCTCTTTTGCAAATTTTCCATTCATAGACATAATCCCTATTGACATTTCACACATCTTTGCACATTCAATTAGTATTTTTACACAAATTCTTCTATCTTTTAAATCTGGTTCATTAATACATGCCTCAAAACATTCGTAACATGCTTGAGTACATCTACTGCATTCATCAATACATTTTTGATAATTGTCTGTAGTTGTTGTTACTATCCCCATTTAAATCACTCCATTCTTAAATTTAATCTATTAAACAATATTTATTATGTGAATAATAGAAGATTATATTCACATAAAGCTAATGAATATAATGTTAAATATTAAGTAGCCTTTAAATTGTTCCAGATGATCTTAAGCAGATATTTTGCAATTAAAAAGGAAAAAGAATGATACTTTCTCTATTTTTAGTAACTATTTTACAGGTACAATATATATTTTATTAATATATTATCTTTGAGTATATTCTAACAATCTTTTTCCAGTCAAGGATGAAGAACATCGTATAATATTTTCTGGATATCCCATATACATCAATTCTCCACCATTAAAGCCTCCGAAAGGCCCCAAATCAATAATCCAGTCAGCATGGCACATTACACTTAAATTATGTTCTAATGTAATGATTGTTTTACCTCGCTCAATTAATTTGGTTAATAATTCTATTAACTTTTGGATATCTGATTCGTGTAATCCAGTGCTTGGCTCATCCAATATATAAATTTCACCAGTATCATTTAAAAGTGTTGAAGCTATTTTCAATCGCTGAAGTTCTCCTCCTGATAGTGTATCAAGCGATTGTCCAAGTTTAATATAACTTAGATTTACTTCTTGGATAGTATATAATATTTTTTTTATATCTTTGTCAATAAAAACTGTTAAAGCCTCATCAACTGTGAGATTAAGAATATCACTTATTGTATATCCATTATACTTATAATTCAATGCTTCTTTCTTATAACGTTTTCCATCACATAACTCACAAGTTTGTTCCACATCATCCATAAATGCAAGGTCTGTTTTAATTATTCCTTTTCCTTTACACAAAGGACACCCGCCTTCTCCATTAGAACTAAATAATGAATGAGATTGACCACTTGTCTTTCCAAATATAGTTCGGATTTTATCAAACAAACCCATGTATGTAGCTAATATTGAACGAGAAGATGTATAAATTCTTCTTTGGTCTAAAAGGATGCTATCTGGATACTTATTACGGAAAAGACGTGTAATCAACGTACTTTTGCCTGAACCTGCTACTCCTGTTACAATTGTTAATGCGTTTTTAGGTATTTTTACAGATAAATTTTTTAAGTTAAACATTTTTACATTATTAAGTTCATAAAAATAGGTAAAATTTTTATTTGTTTCTTTTATATTATGTTTTTGAGATAAAGCAATACCAGTAGCAGTAGAACTGCTTAATACTTCTGAATATGTTCCTTGAAAAATAATTTTTCCACCATGAACTCCTGATTTTGGTCCCATATCAATAATATGATCTGCTATTTTTATTACATCAGGATCATGTTCGACGATTATAACTGTATTTCCCTTTTCTTTAAGCCCCTTGAATATCTTATTTATACCAGTAATATCATGAGGATGTAATCCAATACTAGGTTCATCAAATATATATAGTATATCATTAAGACTACTATTTAAATGTTTTGACATTTTAATACGTTGAGACTCTCCACCAGATAATGTATTAGTTGTGCGGTTTAGTGTAAGATAATCTAATCCTACTTCTTCTAATGTACTTAAGTGCTTGAGAATATCATGAGCGACTGCCTGAACTTTTGGTTCGTGGATTGTTTGAATAAAAGATTTTAATTCATTTAATGGCATATCCACACAATCACCAATTGATTTTCCTTTAATTTTACAGGATAAAATCGTAGTATTAAGACGTTTTCCACCACAATGAGGGCAAATCTTTTCATCAACAAGTTGTTCAATTTCTTTTTTGTATTGTTTTTGCTCTTTTTCTAAAAAGGAACTTCTGATTCTGGGAATAAGTCCAGTATACTTGGCTGTTTTATGCCAATTGCTTGTAGGGTTATCAGGTATTTTTTCTTCTTCATAAAGCAACGTATTAAGCTCTAAATTAGAGTAGTCTTTAATAGGTTTTTGAATGTCAAAATAACCAGATTCGGTGTAACGACTTAATCGCCATCCGCCTGGTTTAAATGTAGGAAATTGAATAGCACCTTCATTTAAACTTTTATCAAAATTGATTAACTTATGAATATCAATATCTTTAACTACTCCTAAGCCTTGACAATAGGAACACATACCATTTGTATTATTGAAAGAAAAGTTCATTGAATAACCAACAAAAGGTTTTCCTATTCTCGAAAATAGAAGACGTAACAAGGTATAAATATCAGTAACTGTTCCAACTGTTGAGCGTACATTTCCGCCTATTTTCTTTTGATCTATAATAATAGACACAGGAAGATGATTAATCTTCTCAACATTAGGCCTGCCATAGTGTGGCAACAATCGTTGAATATAGGAAGAATAGGTTTCATTCAGCATTCTCTGAGATTCAGCAGCTAGTGTGTCAAAAATTAGTGAAGATTTTCCTGAACCAGATAGCCCTGTGATTATGGTGATTTTTTTCTTTGGAATATTTACTGATATATCCTTAAGATTATTTTCATTTGCATGAAGTATCTCAATCATTTCTTCTGTCATAGTATCCCCTTCTTTCTCCAAAAATTTTGCTTACTTTAATACATAGTTCAGCAAAAAGTACTTGTTCATTTTCAGTTAAAGCGGATGCTGAAATTTCAGCTAAATGTTCATGTCCTTTCTCAGTATCCTTTAAAAAATTAAACCCTTTATCTGTTAATTCTGTCCAAAGTTCTCTTGCATCATAATTACTTTTCTCTTGTTTTATATAGCCTATCTCTTTAAGAATTTTTAACCCTTTAGATATTTTAGAACGTGAAACACCTAATCTATTACTTAATTCTGCAGGGAGACTTCCATTTGTTTGATATAAACACTCCAATAAATCATACTGAAACCAAGAAATATTATCTGGGTTTATTCTATTTCTTTCAGCAACAAGTTCACATTGAAGTCGTGATAAACCTTCTTCTAATTTAGAATTATATAAATTTTTATTCATAAATAAACACCTCATTAATGTTAATAAAATATAGTTTCCTTTTGGAAATTATTTTAGCACTTTAATAAAATAATTGCAATAAAGAAATTATATATAATGCTATTAACTAACTCACCTTATTGAAGAGAAGTAAATTTTTCTTTATAGTAGACATAAAAATATTTTTTTACTAAAATCCATTATCTAAACAGCGTTATATCTAACTTTATAATATTTTTCCATAATTATTAAATAGTAACACTTTAAGTATAAAATCATATAATATAATATAAATAATAGTTACTAATTCTATAATTAGTGGGGGAACTAAAGATTAATATGGAAGATGCATTTGTTATTCAATTAAAAAACTTGGTAATTCAATTAGGGGAAGCTGGTGTTAAATATGCTATAGAATCATTAGCTGATTGGATTATTCCTAAAAACACACTTTCTTTAAATAGAGATGGTGATACTGAAGTAGTTCGTACAGTTTCTCTTGAAGATGGTACAACTTTTGATATAATTGTAAGATTAAAACAGGAAATGGTAACACAATTATTAAGTATAAATTCAAAACCAACTTATAATTCATTTATTATGCCATTTTCAGCAGATGAAAACCAATGTCCTAACTATGAAGATAATATATCTCTTCAAGTAAAAGCTTATTCACCTAGAAGAGGTGGAATTAACCTTATTAATGGTTTTATATCTATAAATTGGTAATTTAATATAAAATAAAAAGGGTCGCCTTAATTTTGAGGCGACCTGTTTTTTTATCAAACAAACTAGATTAAAGTCTTAAATAAGCCATCTTTTCTAGTAAATTTGTTGTTGCAAATCAATTTAATACTAGAGTTTGGTGGTTTTCTATTATTTTTTTCTTAGAATTAATTTTGGAAATTATTTAGTTTTTAATTGCCATGAAGTCAGATATGTATTCACTAATTATTATAGATTTCCATTTGATTATTAATATATTCTTCACAAGAACGCATAGCTAGAATTGTTTCTTCAAATAATTTATCTAATTCCCAACCAAGCATATCTGCACCTTGTTTAATTACATCACGTGAACATCCAGCCGCGAACTTCTTATCCTTAAACTTTTTCTTAAGACTTGAAAGTCCCATATCCATAACGCTCTTAGATGAACGAATTCTTGCAGCTGCACCAATTAATCCTGTAAGTTCATCCACTGCAAATAATACTTTTTCCATCTGATGCTCCGGTTTAGGTTGTTCTTCTGAGCAAAGTCCGTATCCATGACTAGCTGCTGCTCTTATTAATCTCTCATCAACACCGTATTCTCTCATAATTTCTTGAGTTTTGCTACAATGTTGTTCTGGATACATTTCAAAATCCAAATCATGAAGTAACCCTACTATAGACCAAAAGTCTGCTTCATCTACATATCCTAATTTTTCTGAAAAATAATGCATAGTACCTTCAACTGTTAAAGCATGTTGAATATGAAATACTTCTTTATTGTACTCAGTAAGCAAATTCCTTTCTTCTTACAACTCTTAAGTCATAGTAAATATCTTATCTAATAACTATTAAATCTAATTTCATAACAACTATACATCCCCAATAAAAATTTTAGTTAAAAATATTATTTACATAATATTTTATTTTTTTATAGACTTTAATTTTACCATATATTTCCTAATAAAACTATGTTACAATAGTAGCAGGGAGAGGAATTAAAACCAAAAAATTCAAATTAAAGGGAAATATAAATATAATCAATATTCTATAATTGTTAGCTTAAAGTTAAAAATTATATTTGAATGTATTTGCGTAAATAAAAATAGATTCCCATAAATAAAAACCTCTTTATTTTCTTATTTCTCCTTTTATATGTCTATTTACTGAAATATATCCGTATTCTTAACTATAAATCTTATGTAATAGTCCTTACATAGTTTAATAACAATTGTTAAGGTAGAATATTTCAGTTTTATATAGATTATATTGGACTAGAAAGAGAGGAAATGTATATGAAGGTCAAAGGACGTAAAGGAAATAGTTGGTTTGAGATTTTTATTGCAAAAGAAAATGAAAGGTTCTTTGGTATTCTTATATTTTTATTTGGAATTGTTATTGTACTACTTAAATATCTTTGAATATAACAAAAAGACCTTTATATAGTGCATCTCTCCCAAGAAAAACTATACAAAGATCTTAACCAAATAAAAATATTAATTGCATCTTGAGATGGTTCCTTAATTGGAACTATCTCAGCCAAAGTTTTAATCTATATAAATTTATTACATATCTATATAATATACCTAAATTATACCTTATATGTTACTTATTATACAAATATTTTTTTAATCTCATATTTTTATAAGTCTATTATTTATAATATACAAATTCCTACATTAAAATTCATACTATTAATTTTTTAAATTACTCTTTTTCTGTCTTCATTAAATTCATTATAAAAATAGCTTATTATATCATCTTTAATTATTATAGACCATTCTATATCATTGTATACATTATAAAAATATCTTGTTAAATATTTTTTATTTAATTACGATTTCATATAAAACTATTTTACTCATTTTTGATACATTTTATTCCAATTTTATTTTGTTAACAATTTTATCTAAAACTAAGAAGAAACTATACTCTTGATTAAAATTCAATCATTTTGTGACATCTCCTCTTAGTTCTGCCAATGGTTTATATCTTCCTTATTTCCATAAATTATATGTATACAAATACATCTATCTTACCTAAATTTCTTGGTATTATGTTTCCATCAATCTTTTCTCCATTTATAATTATCTTAGGTTTATCATCTTTAATTTGATTTGAATTACTTGTAACTTGTGAATTAACTAAATTATTTGAGTTTTTCCCTTTATCTATATTTCCAACTCTTATTACTTTTATAGCATAATCTTCTTTCTCATTTTGAATTTTTATTTCAAATTCGTTCCATGACTTTGGTATACATGGATTTACCTTATAACCTTTATCTTCAACCCTTTTTAGACCTAAAATATCCTCAATACCAACTCTATACATCCAGCCTGAAGCTCCAGTATACCAGCTCCATCCACCTCTTCCTCCGTGGGGCTCTTTTATGTACACATCTGCAGCCATTACATAAGGTTCTAACTTGTAGATACTACATTCAAGCTCCGTCTTTGTATGATTTATTGGATTAATCATATTGTAGTATTTTGTAGCTTTATCACCTAATCCAAGCTTAGTCAAAGCTAATATTACCCAAGCGGCTGCATGAGTATATTGACCTCCGTTTTCTCTTACTCCTGGTACATACCCTTTTATATATCCTGGTTCAAGATATGAATCACTAAATGGTGGTGCTAATAAAAGTATCAATCCTTTATCCTTTTTCACTAGATTTTTATCAACAGCTTCCATTGCTTCAAGTGCTCTTTCACTGTGTTTTTCTACTGTATCTACATAATATTCATTAGAGTTATAATTAGATTTAATTTTCGTAGCACCTGAAATTATGGCCCAGCTTTGTGCTAAAGAATCAATTTGGCATTCAGGATTTTCACGGCTTCCAAGTGGAGTGCCATCATCAAAATATGCTCTTCTATACCAGCCACCATCCCAAGCATTTTTTTCTAAATTCTCTCTTATAAATTCTTTTCGTTCTTCATAATAAGCTTTAGTTTCTTCATCCTCTTTAACCTGTGAAATTTTAATAAAGCTTTCTAAAATAGAGTACAAGAACCAACCAAGCCATACACTTTCTCCTTTTCCCTTATTCCCAACAGTGCTCATACCATCGTTCCAATCGCCACTACCCATTAATGGAATGTTGTGTACTCCAAACTTTAGAGCTTTTTTTATAGCCCTTAAACAGTGTTCATATATTGTTCCTTCCTTTGAAGATTGGTTGACTATTGTATATCTCTCATCTTCACCATCTCTTAAAGGCTCATCTTCAAGATAAGGTGCAGTTTCTTGTAAAATTTCATAATCTCCAGTTGAATTAATATATTCAGCAGTAACATAAGGAAGCCATAATAAATCATCACTAAATCTAGTCCTTATACCTGAATTTACAACTGGATGCCACCAATGTTGCACATCTCCTTCTACATACTGCCTTGAAGCACTACGTAATATTTGAGCCTTTGGTATTTCTGGATCAACAACTCCAAGTGCCATAGAATCTTGAAGTTGATCTCTAAATCCATATGCTCCACCACTTTGATAAAATGCACTTCTACTTAAATATCTACAGCTTAAAGTTTGATATAAAAGCCATCCATTTAAAAGGTAATTAAAAGATTTATCTGGAGTTTTAACTTGTATATTTCCTAGGAAATTTTTCCAATATTCTTTAACCTTTTCTAATTCTATATCTGCATTTCCTTTAACTTCATATTTTTCAATAACTTTTTCTATGTTTTCTTTTTCTTCCTCACCAAATAAAATTAAAAGCTCTTTCTTTTCACCTTTTTTAAGTTTAATCTTTGTAGTAGCCGCTAAACAAGGATCATAAATTCCTCCACATCGATTTGATAAATTCTCATTATCTAAGGCTTTTGGTGAAGAAACTTCTCCATTAATTCCTATAAATTCTTTGCTATCTCCAGTAAAGCTTAAATTCTCTCCTCCTAAAATAGTTAAATAAGAATTAAATTTTCCAAAATACTCACTGTAAGGATTGAATCCTCTAATGAATCCTCTATGATATACATAGCTAGCACTATTAGATTCCTCACATTCTATATTTATATTACTATTTTCTTCAAATTCTCCATGAATATATGTTGAAACATATCTAGTACTATCATACTCATAAACACCCATTACAAGCTTTGCATAATAAAATAAAGAAATTTCTCTATCATTTTCACTTAAATTTTCTAAAGTTACTTTCTGAATTTTTATCTTCTCTTTTTTAGGCGCAAATACTTCTAGTTTTCCTTTTAAATCATAAGCAGTATGACTAAATTCAGAATATCCAAAACTATGTTTTATGAAGTAATCTCCTGAATCTCTAACTGGTTTTGGTGTTATGGAAAAATAATTATAAGAATAATCATCTCTAATATAGAGTGCTTCTCCTAATGGATCCCTAATATAATCATTACTCCAAGGTGTTATCTTATTTTCCCTAGAATTCCCACACCATGTATAAGATGAACCACTCTCAGATATATGAAATCCAAAATCATCATTAGAGATGACATTAATCCAAGGTGCTGGAGTATTTTTCAAGTTAGAAAGTTTTATCAAATAACTATTATCAAGCTTACTAAATCCACCATATCCATTAAAGAAATCTAAATCTTGCATATTAAAATTTTCATCAAATTTCTCTATATTTAAGTCTTCCTTATTCATGGACTTTCCTATGCCATCTTCTTTTTCTGCTACCTTTAATCCGTGAATTAAATCCTGTTTTTCTAAAAAGTCTATATCATGATCATATTCTTTATATTCTGTTATATTATCATCTAGATTTGGTATTACTTCATCTGCAACCTCTAATTTATAGTTGATATTTAGAGGCTTAGCTTCCTCTTCTAAATTCTTAGTTTCTACCTTGTTAGGTCTTTTTTCTAACAAATTGTTCTTGCCTTGTGGCATAAAGTTTTCTTCATGATTATCATCTAATATGTTATTGTAATTACGTTTATAACTTTCTTCATCAACAGATTCCTTATATCTTGAAAATTCATTACTATTATTGACTTTAAGCTCTTCAATTTTCGTAATTTGTTCTAAAATTGACCCCTTCTTTGAATCAACATACAGCCTAGCAATTCCTATTATTAAATCTTTAACCTTTGCATCCATAGTAGCTTTATTGTGAACGAATATTCCTCCTGGTGTGTTTAAAGAATTACTTTCATTTGATGTACTTATTAATTGCATTATATTCTTTTGAAGTGGTTCATCATAAGAAATCTCTTCATTATTGTATATAATTAAATCTAATTTTACTCCTTTAAGTTTAAGATAATAATGTAAATTCAACATATTACCTACTAGATTAATATCATCTGTATTTTCAATAGTTAAAAATACAATAGGTAAATCACCTGAAATTCCATAAGACCATAAATCTTTTTGATACTTTGAAATATTTTTTATATATTCTTCTCTATCCTTTCTGCCACCGTGCAAAAAGAATATATATGAAGCTAAACTTTGGAATATATTTGCTTGAGCACTTCTTATACCTAAATTCTTAAGTTCAAGTTGTGTTCTTATACTATAGCCTTCAAAAATCTTCTCCAAATTAACAACTTCTTTATTTTGTTTACATATATCAATAGCAGATTCTCTAGAGTCTGTTGTTCCTGTTATAAAATAAATCTCTTTTTTTGAATTTCCTTCTAATCTTATCCTAGCTCTAATACTCATTATTGGATCTAAAACTGTTCCAACAGTATTATCTAATGATTTGTCATTATCCATAGCTAAGGGAAATTTAAGTTCTCTATTTCTTCCTATAAAATTAATTCTAGAAGTTTCATAACTTATGTTTCCTTCTAATTCTCCATTTACTATAACTTTATGAAATATGTAAGGAACTTTTGCTCCTTTAACTCTACCTCTTCTACTTCCTATAAGTACATTTTCATTATTATCATATTCTGTTTGAACAAATAAATTAGAGAAAGTTGGATGTACTGCATCTGCACTAAATGTGGTCAATGTCACTTCCATATAACTTGTTATTTCAAGGCTTCTTCCCTTATCACTTAAATTATTTAAAGTAATTTTTCTAACTTCAAAATTCTCATCCGGAGAAACAACAACTTCCATTTGAGTTTCGATATTTCCATCCTTTCTATTAAACTTAGCCTTATCTAAATTAAATTCAGTAACATATTTATCTCCATGATTCTTACATGGCTCAAAAGTTGAACTCCAATAATCATTAGAATTTAAGTTTTTTATGTAAAAAAACATACCACTATCATCGCTTGTGGTGTTTCCTTTCCATCTATAAAGCATCATATCATTCTTCTTAGAATAACCACTTCCAGCTACAGTTATCATTGACGAATATTGGCCATTAGATAACAATAAAACTTCAGGATTATCTTGATTTGCTCCTTTAAATTTCCTTGGAATCAAGTTTTCTCCTTCAAAATACGTATTCTTTATAGAAAAATCTTCATTTCTCTCAAAGGTTACATTATTAGGAATCTTTTCTTTTAATAAAAGCTCAGTTGCCTTAACCTCTGGCAAACTATGAAATCTATTAACTAAAATATCATTAAGAAGTACATTATCAAGAGCCATTAAAGACATTCCCAAATGGTGTACCATATATGTCATAATTCTATTAGGCTTTATACCATCACTATATACACTATCAACTATTTGTTCATTATTTAAGTTTTTTGTATCACTATCAATTAAACAATTATCCTTATTATTAGTGTCCATTGGATTTTTTATAACATATTTATCTTCTCTTGCCTTAGTGTAATCTATAGCTTCAATAAATCCATATATTCCAAGACAACCTATTTCCTCTAATTTTCTAAGATTTTTAATCCCACTGTTCTTAGAAAATGGCAATGTCATCAAGGTTGAGTAAGGTGATATTACAATTTCATCTTCAAGACCTCTCTTTAGTCCAATGCCTGGAATTCCAAAAGCTTTATATTGATAATTTTCATCTACATCAAATTTATAAAATGCACATTCTGATATTCCCCAAGGTGTTTTCTTCTGCTTCGAAAAACTTTTTTGGGCTTTTATTACAGATTTATATGTTTGGCTGAGTAAAGTTTTAGGATAATTCTTCATTATTAAAGAAGGCATAAAATATTCAAACATAGTCCCACTCCAAGATACAAGAGAATGAGTGTGAAATGCATTTGTCATAGATCTACCTAATTTAAACCAATGAGATATAGGAACATCATTTTTCGCTATAGCAACAAATGATGCTATTCTTGATTCTGATGCCAATAAATCATAATAAGAATTTCCAAGTGAATCTTCCTCTACGTTATAACCAATAAAGAATAATTGTCTAGTTTTATCATAAAGAAATTTAAAATCCATCTTTTCTGAAATCACATTAATATCTTTAATTATATTATCTATTTTTCTACTATATATTTTGAAATTATCAATCTTTACCTCAAATGTATTATTAAAATTATCACCAAATTCATTCTTATATTCTTCACACCTATCAATTAAGTCTCTAATACTAGGAACTCCTTCAAAAAATTCTTTACTATATAATTTTTCTAATCCATTAAATATGTAATTATAATGTTTAAGCTTTTTATTAGCCTCGTCAAAAAACTTATCTATCCAATATTTACTTTCTTCATTCTCTTTTCCTTGTAAGTAAGCTTTATTTTTATTGTCACTATTACTTTCCTCACATTGTGTAAGTTGTTGAATTTCAGCTAATATCTTATTTAAAGCATCTTTATATTCACCAATACTAATATTTGAACCAAATATAGCTTCAATTGAAGCTTCATCTTTTTCAATTATATTATAGATATCTTTTAATGACATAAGTTCATTTATTCTTATAACTTCTTTATCCTTTAATTCCTCCATAGCTTGTTTCAGCACCCACAAATCTCCCAAAAGATTTCCGCTATCAACAGTTGATACATATCTTGGCCATAGTGGAGCTTTAGTTTTTGTATCATACCAATTTAGATAATGTCCATGAACCATTTGTAGATCTTTCATGCTATTTAATATCATCTCTGTTTTATCAATAAACTCCATCATTGTTATATATCCTAAGTCATAAGCCACTACATTTGAAACAAGCCCCATACCTATATTAGTTGGAGATGTTCTATGAGCAATTCCTTTAAAAGGTTTTTCTTGATAATTATCTGGTGCTAAATAATTATTTTCTTCATTAACAAAATCCTCATAGTAAGCATATATTCTTCTTGATATTTTCCTTAAATAAACAATTTCTTCATCATCTAAAATCATTTTATTTTTAGAAATTTTTCTACTTATACAATAAGCTACATATGGACTTACTATCCAAAGTGCAGCAACAATTACGCTATAAACAATAACCCCAATAGGATTATAGATAGATAAATATAATACTAATAATCCCATTATTGGAGCAATCCACATTCTTTTTAAATATGATTTAAAAGTATTACTATATTTTTTTTCTACAGAATCAGAAGATTGCCACTCTAAAAGATTTCTTTTAGATATACATAGTCTAAATAATGTTCTTATTATTGCATCCATCATTAAAAATGCTTGATACGGAATAAATGTAAATATTAAAAGTATTTGCTGAAAACTTTTAAATGTTCCCATAAGTTTATTTTTAGGGGTAACAACAAAATCTGTAACTGTAAACACTAAAGAATTCATAAGTGCTAAAAAGCAGAGTAATGCAATCTGACTTCTTCCATTTAAAATAGTCAAAGAAAGAATCAATGCTATTAATAAATTAGGTGCTAAAAGGCTTCTTCTTAAATTATCAAATATTTTCCACTTGTTAAGAGAACTTATTTTTTTAGAAAATAACCAACCTATAAGTTGCCAATCCCCCCTAACCCATCTATGCAATCTTCTACAACTACTCTCATAAAAAGCTGGATATCCATCTATGAATTCCACCTGACTAACTAAGGCACATCTTGCAAGAGCTCCTTCTAAAAGATCATGACTCAAAATTCTATCATCTTTTATTGAAGTATTTAGTATATTATAAAATTCATCTATATTAATTATTCCCTTGCCTGTAAAAGATCCTTGACCAAACAAATCCTGATATGTATCAGAATAAGCTACTGAATAACCATCTACGCCTCCTTCTCCACCAAAAATATTTGAGAAATATGTTTGATTTTTAGATTCTAAACTTATGCTAACCTTAGGTTGCATAACACCATATCCTCTTAAAACTTCATTATCCTTAACATAGGGTACATTAAGTACATGGCTCATGGCACCTATAAGTTTAAAAGTGCTTTCTCTTGGCATAAATGTATCTTCATCTAAAGTAATTAAATATTTAACATCCTTAAGTATTTTTATTTCTGAACTTAGAACATTATAAGTATGATTTGTTTTTCCTCTGATGAGAGCCATAAATTCCATAAGCTTTCCACGTTTTCTTTCTCTTCCCATGAAAACATTTTGCTTTTTATTATAAATTCTCTCTCTACTAAAAAAGAAAAATTTTGCTTCATTATTATTTTTGTAATTATCTTTAGAATATTTATTATTTAACTTTCTTGCACATTCAATTCCACATTTAATTATTTCCTTATCATTCTCTTCAACCTGAAAATTTGAATCCGCAAAGTCACTAAGTAATGCAAAATAAATGTTTTTGTCCTTATTTCCACAATAAGCAACTTCCAATTTTTCCATAAGAGATTTAACCTTTTCTTTGCAATTTACAATTGCAGGAATGACTACTACTGTCTTGCAATCATCTGGAATTCCTTCACTAAAATCCATCTTAGGTACTAATCTAATCTGTACGGTTTTACTTACAATCCAATTAATAAGTCCAATTATAATTTCATTTATAGGAATTATACTGACTAAAAATAAAATTAGGTACTCAGCCTTAGTATACTTTACGCCACCCAAGCTACTTATAAATAAAAAAAGTGTACTTATAAGAAATGTTCCCAAAATATTTATTGCTAAATATGTACCTTCAGAAATTGCATGATTTACATTATTATAATATCCATCCAATTCACTTATACCATTATCAATTAAGTAATATCCAACATGACACTTATAAGATTCCTTGTTCTCATTTTTGTTCTTTATTGAAAGTTGTAATACATTATGTGCTACTTTAAGTTCATTTTTATTAGTTATTCTAGCTATACTTTCAAGTTTATGCCTATAATAATCCTTAGATTCAAAATCCATGCTTCCATAAACATTAACAGGATCTTCTCTTAGAATCCTTTCTACTAAAGATGTATTTTCAAAGAAATTTCTCCAACTTATATTCTCAATTTTTCTAATTGAAGTTATATAGTTCCCAATATATCTTTCTAAAAATTCCTCTCTTAAGTTGCTCCTAGTAGTATAATTATTAAGATCTTCTTCTATTCCCCATTTAAGCCTTGCAAAATCATAAATACTCTTATTCTCTATGGAATTCTCCCTTAAAATTCTAAAAAATTCTCTTAAAAATAACGGACTAACTTTAGCATTAATATTTTCAAGTTCCTCATTAAGTTTATTGTTACTTATAGCATCTACAACTCTCTCAGCAACAATTTTTCCCTGTAAGATTTCCTTTTGAATATCAACAAGATTATTAGTATATTGTGATAAATTTATTATTATTGCTGTTTTAAGCATAAGTGGAAAAGCCCAAAGTTCACCAATAGTAAAAGCCATATCTTTATTTACAATATTAATATCCTCTTTTGGTCCATCTATATTACTCCTACTGTTATCTATTTTACTAAACAATTTTTCACTTACATTATTACACTCTAAATCCACACCTAAATTTTCTTCCTGAATTTTATTAATATATTTAATAAAGCTCTCACCATCAATATCTCCGCCTAAATTTACATAATTCTTTGCAACTACAAAAATACGGGGAAGTTCATTTTCAGATTCATTATAATTTTCATAATTTTTCTTTTCAAAATCTCTTTTCTCATCAAAATTCTTACTTTTAAATGTATTATTAATTTCATGCGTTCTCTTATGATCTATATTATCAATAAATTCTGTCATGGACGGTAATAACTTAAAATAATCAATAGGCATTTCCTTCTTAATTGCCTTATATTCTTTTTCAATTAAATATATATTATCAAGAAGCCACTCAGATGCTCCAAGAACTTTATTTCTTCCTTTGGATAACTTTCTAAAATACTTAAAATTTTCATGAATACAAGAAAATCCTTGATTAAGCTCTCTTAAAACATTCCTTCTTAATCCATAAGAATTGTTTTTCTTCAAGTAAAAAACTCCCTTCTTAATTAAATATGACTTAAGCATAGTTCTCAATGAAGTTATTTTTACCAAAACTATAAAAAAAATTCTTAAATTTTAAAATAAGCAAAGAAAGAACTCGTCAAAATTAGGGTATCGATATTTTGGATATCATAATTAAAAATTTCAAGCCAATACTTATTGTTAAGCATTGGCTTTTAAGTTTATTAAAAAAATAATAGATGATTCCTTTAACAGCTAAAACTCTATTACCAATCATATTAGATCTAAAATTCACTATTTTTAGTTCCTCGATTCACTATAATAACATATTATAGAAGTAATAAAGGCAGATAAAACTTTTACAATGAGATCTGATAACGTATCTTCAAGGCCACCCTTTATCATAGTTGTTTTAAATAGATAATCTCCTACAAACTCAAATACTTCCCATATAGTACCTAAAGCAATTGAAAAACTAAATGCAAATATTAGGCTAAAAATAGTAAATCGTTGTTTAGTTGTTTGTTTATTCTTTGTAATAATTCCTTGAATTAAATTCAATGCTATAATAACTGAATAACTACCATATATAGCATGAATAAGTAAATCCCACCACCAAAATGTAATATAGAATTTCTTAAATTCTCCAAAGTATAGTGTAAGTAAAATAAATAATATCCATACTAATTGAAAGCTAGAAGGTAGTACTATATTCTTTCTATTAGCAATATTGGTAATTATAAAAGGAAGTATAATACATATAATAGCTAAGAGTAACAAAGCTGAACTCTTCCATTGTTTTGATATAATACTAAAAACAGCAGAAATCACTAAAATTATTTCAAATAATACTGCTATTCTAATAGTTAGCTTACTATTTCTATTATTCATTAAAAATCTTTTCCTTTCGAGATATTTTTATTTCTAAAAAAACAAATATAATTGCATATAAAATTAATTATTTATTTATATCTTTTCCTTTTACGTAAAAAATATAAATACAAAAATAAAAGAATTAGTAGAAATGAACATTAACTCTAAGATTATAAAAAATTTTAAATTTAGTTATAAAGCATTATATAGATGTGTATACTAATATTAGTAAATAATAACAAAATTAGTTATAAAATGCTATAACAATTGTATTTTTACTAAGGGGGATTAATTATGTTTTTTTTTGAAGCACAGCCTTTTTCGAATTGGCTTATGCTATTAACAGTATTCCTAATGTTAATTGTACTTAATGAATTAGGCCGTAGGTTTAAATGGGGTGGACTATTGCTTTTCATTATCTTACCGTTATTTCTTACTTTTGTTGTATGGCCCAAAACTACTAAAGGGACAAGCGTAAATGATTGGTTTCATTATGCTAAAGTATATTCATCACTAGCAGGATGTATTGGTTTCTTTCTAATTAGACATATAAAAGGTGCTAGTAGCAAAAAGTGGGCTTTATGTTTCCCACCATTAATTTTAGCAATCAATATTTGTGAAGCAGTAGCACGTGATTTTCAAATTTACGGACTACATCTTAATAAAGAAGTGTTTGAGGGAATGGTTACTGTAAGCGGTTCTTGGAATGTTATGAATGGGATTGCTGGTATCTTAAATATCATTACAATTACAGGTTGGTTTGGAATCTGTATCAGTAAGGATAAGAGCAAAGATATGTTATGGCCTGATATGCTTTGGTTCTGGATTATAGCATATGATATTTGGAACTTTGCATACACATATAATTGCCTACCTAACCATGCATGGTACTGTGGTATAGCATTACTTTTTGCTCCTACAATTGCCGCTTTCTTTATAAAGAAAGGTGCTTGGTTACAACATCGTGCACAAACACTTGCATTGTGGTGCATGTTTGCAATGACATGTCCTAGTTTCATTGATGAATCTCAATTTGCAGTTAGATCATCACATAACACAACTGCTTTATTTATCGTAAGCTTAGCAGCATTATTATCAAATATAGCAGTATTTGTATACTATATTTATAAGATTAAGAAAACAAAACGTAATCCTATAAAGGGAGAACTTTATACAGATCTTAATAGCTACAAAGAAATTAAATCCTTATCTGAATAATACTATAATGAGGTGGCTGTATTAAAATAAATTTGATACAGCCACCTAATTAAATATTTATTTAGATTTTTTAAAATAATTCTGTCTATACTCTTTTTATTGATTTTTCATTTAAAATCTGAACTCTCTAATATTTAAAGTATTCTATTCCTATTGCTTCTCTAACTTCTGAAAGAGTATTTGCTGCTATATTTCTGGCATTATCACTTCCATTTTTTAAAACATCATATACATATGCTATATCTCTTTTAAATTCTTTTCTTTTATTTCTTATTGGTTCAAGTTCTGCTTGAAGTATTTCATTTAAATACTTCTTTACTTTTATATCACCTAAACCACCTCTCTTATAATGTTCTTTCATCTCTTCTAACTTAATCTTATCATTACAAAATGCATCTAAATATGTAAAAACAGTATTATTATTTACTTCACCTGGATCCTCTACCTTAATATGATTTGGATCTGTATACATAGACATAATCTTGTTTTTTATTATATCTGGTTCATCTGATAGATATATTGCATTATTTAACGACTTACTCATTTTATTCTTCCCATCAATTCCTGGTAATCTTCCTAATCCCTCCTTTGGAAGTACTGCTCTTGGCTCTATTAATATATCCTTTTTATAAATTGAGTTAAAACTTCTTACTATTTCCCTAGTTTGCTCAATCATAGGAAGTTGATCTTCTCCAACTGGAACAACATCTGCCTTAAAAGCTGTAATATCTGCTGCTTGACTTACAGGATAAATAAGAAATCCAGTTGGAATACTTACATTAAAATCTTTTTCTTTAATTTCACTTTTAACTGTTGGATTTCTTTCTAACCTTGAAACTGTAACTAAATTTAAATAATGCATAGTTAATTCATTAAGCTCTGGGATTTGAGATTGAATGAAAATTGTAGATTTTGATGGATCTATTCCAATTGCCAAATAATCTAATGCAACCTCTATTAAACTTTTCCTTATTTTTTCTGGATTTCGTGCATTATCAGTTAATGCTTGTTGATCTGCTATCATTATATAGTTATTATACAAACCACAATTTTGTAACTGAACTCTATTCATTAAAGACCCTACATAATGTCCAATATGCAATTTTCCTGTTGGTCTATCTCCTGTTAAAATTATTTCTTTTTTCATAAAACTCACTCCTTGATTTAATTTTATTAAACAAAAAAACTCCGTCCTAAATTAATAGGACGGAGATAATATCCGTGTTGCCACCTAAATTGTGTAATAAAAAATAATTGTAAGCAAACCCTAATTTTTTATAATTACACCACTCAAAATCAAGTACTAACATACTCTATCTGCTATAAGGTGCAGCACACCATTCCGATACTCTCTAACTATGATTTCTCTTTATTCCTCTGAGGCCCATTCATTAAATCTCTTCTTACTAGGATTTCACCGTCCCTAGCTCTCTTTATTGAAGCTTAATCTAATTACTCTTCCTCTTCATCAGATTATTAATATATTTTTTACTATTATAATTTTATTTTTCTAAATTGTCAATGATATCTACTTCAAGTACATCCCTATTCTTTATTATAGTGATAAACCGCTAGTACAACAAAAAAAGTCCTAATATATAGACTATTTTTTTAGTTAAAAGTTCTTTGTTATACTTAATAAATAAAAGTGTAAATTATATTCTCATTGTTGAAACTACCTCTGCCTTTCTTTAATTTATTATATTATATAATACTTATTATTCTATTAAAACACGCCAATAAAATTTAGTAGTAACTCGTACTATAAATATAAGTTACTACTTTTTTATTAATTAATGCTTTAATCATTTAATAGTAATCCTGACTTTATTAAAATTGGTCTTATTGCATTATATATAAAACTAACTAAAACCACAGATACTACTGCATTAATAAATGTAGTCACTGCACTTAGTTTTGCTAAAACAGAGGCCATTTGTTGAGGTTGACCTAATATATATTGTTTATAAAAATATCCAACTATAGGATCAAATACAACATTAAATGCTAAACCACAAATTGCAGCAATTGTACTCCATTTAAATATATATTGTTTATCACTGCTACTATCAATTTTTGCATATCTATGTGCTATGACTCCTGTTATTAAACCTATACAAAATTTTAATACAAAAGTTTTTGGTGCACCTAAAATATATACAGGATCAAGTATATCTGCTATTGTCATTCCAATAGCTCCTGCAAATCCACCATACCATCCGCCAAGAAGTAATGCTGCAAGTACACAAAAAGCATTTCCTATATGCAATGAAGTAGCATCTCCCCCTGGTACTGGAATTTTAATTTGAAGAAATGTAAATGATACAAAACATAATGCTGCAAGTATAGCTGTTTGTATTAATTTCATAATCTTTTTATTCTTATTTTCCATATAATTATCTCCCCTTGTAATTTATATCTTACTTTCAAAATACTGCAAAATAATTATATTACTCAAAGAGATTTATTGCAATTGTATGGATACAAGTCTTTCAAGTAAAATTCTTTATTAATCTTCCATTCTTCATATAATTTAATTTTTCTTAATTAAATTTACTATATGCTGAAATATTCTTATCATAATATTATTGGATTTATTTGATACTTCCATATATTCTACATTTAAAATTTCATTTTCTAATTTAACAAGCTTATTTTCTTCTTCACCTGAATCTTCATGATTTTCTAAATAATTCCCTTCAAATTGTTTATCTATTACCAGCTCTAATACCTCACATAATTTTTGTTGTTCCTCTTTTACAGATTCATCTGAATGTTTACTACCTTCATCAACTAAATCATCTATCTCTTCATTATATTTACCTAATTTATGGTTTTCTTCTTTTATAAATTCAGTATAATAAATATTATCACCTTTAAATTTATTACCTATTATTCCATTATGACCTCTCATCTGACCTTCTCCACCTTTTCCACCTTTTCCACCCTTAAAGTAAATATCACCTATAGCAACTTCCACTTTGAAATCATTAGAATTTATAAAATTACCACCATCCCCACCGTCATTTCCTAATATATTTTCATTATTAAAATAAACTCCAGAATTTCCACCATCTCCGCCTTTAGCTTGTACACAATTATCAATTTTTATTTTAACTTTTTTTAACTTTTCATCTAACTCACTTTCTGAAATTGAAATACAATCCCCACCTTTTCCACCCTTAGAAATAACATTTTTACACTTGGAGCTAATACTTCCACCTTTTCCGCCTTTTAAAATAGCTGGACTATTAATATTAATTAATCCGCTCTTAATTTTAATAGCATCTCCACCATTTGCACAATTGCCACAAGCATATTCTCCTATACTTTCTCCACTGTCCCCTCCTATAAGTTCTAAAACACCTAAACCTATTTTTTCAAAGCTGCTATTATCTCCTATACTTATTGCAGCACCACCACAACCACTACATTTATTTAATGCTATACTAGAAATACTTTGACCATTTCCACCTATTGCCTTTAAATTTACATTTTCTAATATCTTTATTGTTGAAGTGTCGTTAATATTTGTCTCACAAAATCCTATAGCATAAGAACCACACTTTCCTTTATGTTCTAAATTCTCATAACATTTACATCCAGCTCCACCTATTATTTCAATATTGCCATATCCTGAAAATATAAGATGTCCCCCTCCTGCTGTCCATTCGTTATTTCCTATTGCTGGCATCTCTGATCCACCATTTATATTTAATCTACAATTTTCACAACCTGTTATTTCAACAGTTTGATTATTACTTATACAAATACCAATATTATCTTCACTCATTATAGTATTAATTCCTGAATATACTAATTTATTTTTATAATCACAATTTTTTCCTCCTCTGAAATCAATTGCAATTTGATTAACAGAATTTAAATACACATTATTTATTTTAATTATTAAATCACTGTTTCTATTCTTAACAAGTATTCCTGCATTGCATTCATTTCCTTCACTTGTAAAAGTAATTTCATTTATATCTGAAGTTATTATTATTATCTTATTCTTATAATTAATTAAATTAATTATATCTTTATCTTTAATATTATTTTCTTCATCTTTATACATATAAAATTCCTTCCTATTTAATCACTTATTACTTCATATTATGAAATAACAACTTACTTGTATTCATAAAATCCCTAATTAGTTGTATATGAATATACTATAAGTATTAAAAATTTAAGGAGAAAAATATGCTTAAATTAAAAAAACAAATCAAAATTAATCCTTCTACTTCTACTTCCACTGATGAGTATCTACCTGTAGAATTTAATATTCCATTTTATGAAAATTGTCCCAAACAATTATATTTTAGCAATGATAATAATTATAATTTGTCCCCTATTTCGAAAATCAAAACTAATGATATAATATCAGTAAATTTGATTTTTAAAAATGAAAGTAATAGTACTATTTATCCTTTAAAATTGAAATTTTCAAATGACAGCAATTTTAAATTCATCCCAGGTTCTTTAGTCAATTCTAATACAAAAGAAGTGTATTCCTGTGACAATTTTAATGACAACTGTGTATGTTTATGTAAATTACAACCAAATGAAAAGTTAGATGTTGTATTTTACATTAAAGCTATCTTCAAAAATTTAATTAATTCATCTATCAGTAATTATATAAATCTTTTATCTCCTCTATCATCAAATGAGCCTTTTATTGAGGAAGATAATATGCCTTTGATAATTACTGTTGATCAAGCTATTTTACAAATAAATACTGATTCTAATTGTGGAAAGATAGAAATAGAAAATACTGGCTGTGCGCCTGTAAATAATATGATTTATAAATATTCAACACCTATAGGTTTTATTTCTGATATATCCTGTGTTACTGCTAAATTAAATAATAAACCTTTTAAAGTGTATGCAAAGAAAATAGATAATGATGTACTTTTTAATATAAGCAATATTCCCAAATGTGATAATAATATTCCATCAAAATTAATTATTTCTTTTGATTCCCAAAACTTCAAAAATATACATTCAAGTTCAATGACTATTATGTAAAAAAGTAAAATTTTGTTTTATATGTATTGTGTATCAATATTTAATAAATAATCATATTATATATTAATAATTATTCAAACAAAATTAATTATTAATTAAACTAACTTAATATATAGGGAGGATAAAAAATGCGTATTTCAACCGGTTCAATATTACAATTTGATGTTATATTTAATATCCCAGTAAATACAACATTTGACGAAATAACTATTACTGATCCATTAGCTGCAGGTTTATCTTATAATACAACTACAAAACCAGCTAAAATTTATATAAATGATAGTACTACAGCAACTACTGCTGGAGTCACTGATACTTCTACAGCAACTAGTATAGCATTAGCTCTTGACAACACAATAGTAGGAAATCTTACTGCAATAAAAAAAGTAAAAGCTTCAATTCCTGTTACTGTAACAAATGCTGATACTTTACTTGCTGCTATAGCTGCTGCTGCTGCTGCAGGTACTCCATTAAAAAATATCGCAACTATTAAAGCATTAAATGCAACTGGTACTGAATTATCTACTACTACTGCTGAAGCAACACTTAATACCTTTGGAAAATGTAATCTATTTGGATTTGGAAGTGCCTATACTGTAGAAAAAGCTCCTAACAAAGATTTATACCTTATGGCTAATATTCCTGGTATAGGCAGTATGGAAACTACTGAATTAGAATATGAAATAGTTATAACTGCTGAAAGCCACCTTGTTCCTGGACCTGAAGCAAATATAAAGGTATATATTGGAGATGCAGCTCAAACTCCAGTTACTCCAACTGTAGCTACAATTGTTGGTAATGTTATAACTATTAAATTTACTCAAAGCCAAAACATGAAGAATAACACAGTTTATATTGAAGTACCAGCAAAGACAGGTACTAACATCGCTGATGTAACTGATGATTTTGTTAATAGTGATGCAACTGCAAAACTTGTTTATACACCATCAGGTGGAACTGCTTCAACAGTATGTACTTCACCAGATTTCGTTATAACAACTAATTTAACTCCAGCAGCTCCTATTCTTAGTAGTGCTCAAAAAGTAATTGTATAATTGTATTAAAACAAAGAATCTCAGATTATTAAATATATTATTTTGTTATTAGCTTAAAACTATAATAGAATGTAAAATCTCAATTTAGTGCTATATAAGAAGTATTATTAAATATTACTCCTTATATAGCATTTTTTTATTCTTTCACTCCTGTAGTTTATTTAATAAATTTGTATTTATAGATTTTATTTTTATAGTGGTTATACTAATATTAATATATACGAGATATAAAAGGACGGTAAATATAATGAACTATATAGTATATGATTTAGAATTTAATCAACAACAGTCAAAGGACGCCAATGCTTCCAAACTTACTTTTGAAATAATCCAAATTGGAGCACTAAAACTTAATAATGACTTAGAAATAACTTCAACCTTTAATAGATTAGTTAAACCTACTATTCATACAGAAATTCATCCTTATATAGAAAACTTAACTAAAATAACAACTGCAATGGTAAATTTACATAATTATTTTCCTGATGTATATAATGATTTCGTAAATTTTATTAGTGATGAAGAATTTACATTATGTATTTGGGGAACTTCTGACATTAAAGAACTTATGAAAAATATAAAATTTCACAATTTAAGCTCAATAGATAACTTTAAAAAATATATCGATGTTCAAAAAATCGCTTCAAAATATATAAAAACTCCCAAGGGAACCAGAGTCGGCTTAAGATCTGCTGTTGAATTTTTTAATATTCCTATTAAAGAAGATTTTCACGATGCGTTTAATGATGCTTATTATACTGCTGAAATATTTAAAAAACTTTATACTCCTGAAATAGAAGCTAGTACCTATAATAATATTAGTACAAAAAGAATTTCAAAGCCTAAGCAAGACGTTAATACTAAGGGATTATTTGCTCAATTTGAAAAAATGTATAATAAAAAAATGTCTGAAGAAGAAAAGTCAATAATAAAGCTTGCCTACAATATGGGCAGAACTAATCAATTCTTGAAATAATAAATATATTATCATGGTAAAATTTAACTTGCTATTATCAATATAACATTTTTAACTTCATAATTTATTAAAGGTACACATATTAAATACATGTACCTTTAATAAAATCCTATTAATAATTTAAATTTTATTCTTCTAACTGAGATGTACATTTAGGACAACGAGTGGCTTTTATGTCAATTTCACTACAACAAAAAGGACATTCTTTATTTGTAGGTTCTTTTACTTCTTCAACTTTATTTTTTATTCCTAAATCACTTAATTTGTTTACACCTTTAACAAGTAAAAATATTAAAAATGCCATAATTAAAAAATTTATGACTGCAGTTATAAAAGAGCCATATTTAATACTTACACTAAAAATTTCTAATGTTAAATCACTAAAATCCTTGTTGGCAAACACCCCTATTATTGGTGATATTATATCATTTGTTAATGATTTTACTATTCCTTGAAATGCACCACCTATTAATACACCAACTGCTAAGTCAATTACACTTCCTTTTAGTGCAAATTGTTTAAATTCACTCAAAAATTTCTTCATAAAGTTTTCTTTTTTCCTCCTTCGTTTTTCTAATGGCTATATATCTTGATATTTTATCACATAACGTGTCTAAAAAGGAAATAATAATTTTCCTGATGTGAAAAATAAAAAATAAATATATTAATCAAAAAATTATTCTTAATCATATATTAATCTTATATTACTATATGATTAGGTGATTATTATTAAACTATATGCTGGATTCAATATAAAACACTTGAAATTTTTAGGCGCTGGAACTCAAGGTAAAGTATACAAAATTGACTCACATAAATGTATAAAAGTTTTTAAAAGAAAACAAGTTTGCCATGATGAAATAGAAACTTTGGCTATGGCTCAAATAGATTCTCATTTTCCAAGACTTTATTCATTTGGTGAAGATTATATTATACGTGAATATATAGATGGTATTGAGTTAGATAAATACTTATCAACACATTGCCTTACTGGAAATATTTCAAATAAGATTATTGAAATTTATGAAGCTATGAACTTGGTAGGATATTCCCGATTGGATGCAGCACTATTTCATATTTTTCTGACATCATCAAATGAAATAAGACTCATTGATACTGCTAGAGCTATGAAAAAGAAAACTATATACCCATATTTAATTATTAGAAGCTTACAAAAACTTGGTTATAAAAAACAATTTTTAGATTTTGTAAAAACTAATAGACCTAATATTTATACTAAATGGTTAAATTACTCTAAGTAAATTATCATTAAATTAATCAATTACTATTATAAGAGGAGAAAAAATGAGATTTATAATTTTTAGTGACTCAAAAGGCAAAAAAAATGGTATAAATGAAAAAGTATTAAAAGAAATAATGAACGAGACATGCAAATTAGATCCTGAGCCTGAATTTATTGTAATGTGTGGAGATACTGTAGCTGGAAGTTGTAAAGAGGAAGTACTAACCTTTCAATTAAATAGATTAAGAAACTTAATAGAAAAATATCATCCAGATAAACCATTGATACCTGTAGTAGGTAACCATGAAGTTAATATAGAGCCTATAGATGATAGATTTGAAAAAATCTTTAGTACTATTTATAGTGATTTAAAACCTAGTGAATTTCTTGATGAATATAATAAGACAGTTTATTATATAGATTTTGATGATACTAGAATTATAGTACTTAATGCTTTTCACTATGGATCAACCCATAAAATTGATAAAGTTCAACTTAACTGGTTTGAAAAAAAAGTCTCTGAATATAAAAAAAATAAGCTTGTTTTTGTACATTCACCGGCATTTCCTACAGGAGCTCATCTTGGTCACTGTCTTGATTTATATCCTGAATATAGAGATTATTTTTGGAAAATAATTGATAAATATGATATAGATATAGTTTTCTCCGGACATGAACATAATTATTCTAGAAGAATAATTAATAATTCATTTAATAACGGAAAATTTGCTTACGAAAGAGAGATCATTCAAGTAATTGCAGGTGGTGGTGGTGAAAAACTTCGTGATAAATATAAAAGTAAACAAGGAGTTATAGTACCCCCTATTGCTATATATCATTTTTTAGTCGTAGATATAGATTCAGATTGTATAAAAGTATGTGCAATAAGCTCAAAAGGTAAAAAACTTGATGAATTTAAAATAGACAAGACTTTTTTTAATTTTAAAAAAATACCTATCTAAGTAACTGCCTTAATATTTTTATCTGAACATCCAGCTCTCGAGAGATAGGTGTCAAAATCAGAGTATCGGTATTTTGGATATAAATTTAAGAAATTTCAAGCCAATGCTTAGTATTATTAAGCATTGGCTTTTTAATTTATCACTGTATTTTAGAAAAGTGTTAATATTCTAGTATAAGGGCGAACTGGCATTAGAATTACTTAATTAACTTCCATTCACTACTTTTCTTTTGTAGTCTTACCATGTTAGTATAAATTCCATCATTATTTAATAATTCTTTTGGTGATCCCATTTCTGCTACATGTCCATCACTTAAGACAACGATTTTATCAGCTCCTGCTACTGTCCTCATTCTATGAGCAATTACAAGAACTGTTTTATTCTTAACAAGTTCACTAATTGCTTCTTGGATTTTTGTCTCATTTTCTACATCAAGTGACGCTGTTGCCTCATCAAGGAGTACAACTGGAGCATCCTTTAATAATGCTCTTGCAATAGACAACCTTTGCCTTTCTCCTCCAGATAATGTACAACCATTTTCACCAATAATAGTCTTATATCCTTGTGGCATTTTAGATATGAATTCCTCACATCTTGCAGCCTTAGCTGCTTTAATAACCTCTTCATCTGTAGCATTTCTTTTACCTATACGAATATTTTCCATAACAGTATTATTAAATAAAACTACATCTTGAAATACTATAGAATAATTTTTAAGCAAATGTTCAGGATCAACCTGTGAAATATCAGTACCACCTAAAGTAATTGTGCCTTTATCAATATCCCAAAATCTTGCTGCTAACTTAGCTGCAGTACTTTTACCTCCACCGCTTGGACCTACTAATGCAGTAATTTCTCCTTGCTTTGCTATAAATGATACATTATTTAAGACTTGTTCATTATCATTGTAGGAAAATCCAACATTCTCAAAGCACATATCATATCCATTGTATGTGGCATTATCTATTCCTGTTTGAATCTTTTGACCTTCAATTTCTTGCATACGCTTTATTTGAAGTAATGTACTAAATATAGCTGCAAGATTAATAAGTGATGAAGAAAGAGGATCAAATATTCTAGAAGCAGCAATTAAAAACATAATAAAAGTAAGTAAATCCGTCTCTCCTTTTAATAAACTCATTCCTCCAACTAGTACAACTGTTGCAATTCCAATCTTTAATAACATCTGTGCTGAAACAACAAACATTGCCGTATTAAGTTCTGCTTTAATTTGAATACTCTCAGATTTTTTTAGTTTTTTATCTAATTCTTTTAGATAACTATTACTTTTATTATTAGCTTTAAGTTCACGAATTGTTTCAATACATTCTTGAATATTATCATTATAATCAAGCTTTATTTGTTTATTTATATTATTTACTTTATCTTGTTGTGCCTTACCAATAACTACAATTATAAATGCTACTGGTATAACCCATAAAAGTGCTATTGATAATTTCCAGTCCATAACAAACAAACCAATCGACGCAATAATGACAGATAATACAGCACCTATTAATTCAGGAATATAGTGAGAAAAAGCTGTTTCAAGACCTGCACAATCTCCCATTATAGTTGTTGTTAAATCTGATAAATCTTTTTTACCAAAAAAAGATAAAGGTAATTTTCTTAATTGTTCCGCCAAAGATATTCTCTTATTAGCACTTTCTGTATATGAAGCAAAAAATGTTTTATTATATTGAAAATATTGGAATACAAATATAAGAATTAATACTACTATTGAAAGAACTATATATTTTCCTAAATTAAACGATGGATTTCCTCCATTTAATATAGGATCTATCATTTCCTTTAAAAGAATATATATAATTCCAATTGGAAACATTAAACTTATATTTGTTAAAGTACAAGCAATACTTGCTTTAATTAAATCCTTTGCCCCTTGTTCACTTAATGCAAATTTATATCTCAAATAATTAACCATTCAAAGCTCCCTCCTCTCTCTTATTTTCAACATAAGAGTTTTCTACTCTCCAAGTAATAGAACTTTGATAATCTTTCCACATTGAAGCATAAGTTTCACCATTTTTAATCAACTCACTATGAGTACCTTTCTCTATAGCTTCTCCATCTTTTAATACCATAATGCAATCTGAATTTTGTATTGTTGATAACCTATGTGCAATCATAAGTACAGTTTTACCCTTTGTTAAATTTTCAAAAGCAAGTTGTATTTGATATTCATTCTCTGGATCTGCAAAGGCTGTTGCTTCATCAAGAAGTACAATTGGAGCATCTTTTAAAATTGCTCTTGCTAAAGCAATACGTTGAGCTTCTCCTCCTGATAAATATACTCCTTTAGTTCCAACAATTGTATCCATTCCATCTGGAAATTTTTCAAATATTTCTTCACATTGTGCCGCTTTTGCAGCCTTTAATACTTCTTCTCTTGTAGCATTAGGTCTTGATAATCTAATATTTTCAAAAAGGCTTTCTTTAAATAAATTTGTTTCTTGAAACACAAAAGATACCATATTCATTAAATCCTTTGTCTTAATATTTCTTACATCTGCACCACCAATTGTTATGCTTCCTGTATCCACATCCCAAAATCTTGGAATCAAACTTGCAACTGTTGTTTTACCTCCTCCTGATGGTCCAACAAATGCTACTGTTGATCCTTCCTTTATCTTAAATGATAAATTCTTAATTGCTGGTTTAGTTGCATCTTTATAAGTAAAAGAAACATTATTAAATTCAATAGTTGAATTCTTTGGTTTTCTTGGATTTTTTGTTTCATTTAATGTTTCTTCATTTAATATATTCCAAACACGTTTTACTGAATCTTTAGCCATGATAGTTCCTTCTCCCATGAACATTATACGATTGACCATAATTGTAATAATTGGAGTAAATATAATATAAAATATAAAATTTAATAAAAATGCTTTATAATCTACTGCACTTGCAATTAATAAGATACCAGCTGGAATTAAAAGTACAAAAATACCATTAATAGCCACAGTAAAATTACACATAGGAATTCTAAGTGATACAGTATAATTTACTGTCCATTTTGTATATCTCATAATTGCATCATGAAAATTCTTAAATGAAAATATACTTTGTCCAAATGTCTTAACTACAGGAATTCCTCTTATATATTCTACAGCTTCATTGTTCATATCCTCTAATGCATTTTGATATTCTTCTACAGCTGATTTCCTTTTATCTCCCATCATTCTACTTAAAAATACAAATGATATAATAATAGGAATTAAGCTAATTATACCTAATCTCCAATCAAACGCTAATAAAAGTACTAACATAGCAATTGGAGTTACAATTGCACCTACTAAATCTGGTAATTGATGTGCTAAAAATGTTTCTGTTTGCCCTGAACTTTCATCAATTATTCTACGAAGCTTACCGCTTCCATTCTCTGTAAAATATCCAAGTGGTAATTTTACTATATGATGAAGTGCCTGACTTCTCATATTTCTTGCCACACGAAAAGCTGATAAATGAGTACACATAAGAGCTATAAAATATATTAAAATTGCTCCAACTGAAAAAGCTACTGCCATCCAACCATAATATGCAATATTTGACGCATTATTAATATTAGGCAATGCCATAAATATCTCATATACTACCTTCCATATATATAAATATGGCACAAGTGCTAATATTGCACTAATTCCTGACAGGATACATCCTAATATTGTTAAATATTTATAATTACCTGCAAATGAAAGTATACTAATTTTTTCATCATCTTTTTCTTTCATATTCACCTCTCCTTTTAATAATTTTCTAAATTTTAAACAAATACTGATATTGTTCTATAATTTAAATTTAATATTAAGACTTAAATTTTAAAGTAGTATTTATACTTTAAAATATCAATAATTTTTTAAAATCTAGATAAAAAAATAAAATATGAATTAACCAGAGATTCCTCTAGCTAAGGCACATTAAAATAAATAACAAGTCAGTATGCTGGTATATTTGAGTTGTTATTTTCTTTAATGTGACTAATTCATATTTTACTAATCCATCTATTCTTTCTCTACTCCAAAAAAATTAAAATAATCCATTTGAATTAAAAATTGTTTCTATACTTAAGCGGTGTACTTCCCATGACTTTTTTAAATGCAGATGCAAACTTACTTGGGTTATCATAGCCAACACATAATGCAATTTCCATAATACTTTGATTTGTCTCTTTTATCATTTTTGCAGCTTTATATATTCGAAATTCCCTAATATATTCTGCTACTGTTTTACCTAAAATATCTTTAAATCCATTTTGCAAAAAAGTTGTGCTTATATTATAAATCTTTGATAATTCCTTTACTGTTATTTTTCTATTATAATATTCAAAAATTGAATTTCTAACATCCTTAATTAAATTAACTTGTTCTTTTGTATAATAATAAGATTTTTCTTGATCTTTTACATCTCTATATTTACTTAAAAATAAAAATACTTCTAAAACTTTTAATTTATAAAAATATAATTTATTAATTGATGGTGTATTATATAAATCTTTAAAAATATTTACAATTTCAGGTTTCGATTTTTCAATAAAATACCAATTATTATTAAACATTAATCTTTTCATCTTGCCTAAATCAATATTTAAATCATTATAATTGCATAAAAAAAATTTTTTTGCTATAGAATAGTCTATTAATATTGAGCAACCTTCATAATGCCCCATTGGAAATCCACCTGATTCATAGTTAGATCCAACAATATTGTATGCTAAATCTCCTTCCTTTAAATATTCATATTTATTGCCATCAAATATACTTTCATACCTCCCTTTATGACAATAATTAATTTCTATTAGTTCACTCTTTAAGTTATGAGCTTCTTCACAGTGATAGGAATGGAAATCATTAAAAATTAAATCTATTCCTGGAAAAACATGATAACATGTCATAACTCCAAATCCATCTCTACATTTAATATTACATATAGTTTTTAAGTCTGTTTTTCTATATATCTTCATATCAGAATCAAAAAAATTATACTTTTCTATAATAGCTTGTATAATTATCACCTACTTCTATCTAAATTCCTATTATTACATATCCGTCTAGCTTTATTGGTAAATTGGATTTTTAGCATAATAAAGTTTTTATTTTATTGATAATAAATTTCATTATTTATTGATAATTTCAGTATATATCTATTGTAATAATCTGTCAATATAATAGATTTAGATTAATAATTACTATCTTATTCTTATTGATTTTGATGTTTTATTGATTTATTTAACTCATTTAATACTTCAATATTATCTATAAAGAATATAAAAAATGCCCAAAAATCTTTCTGGGCATTTTTCATTTCATTAGAACCTATACTTTATTTAACCATTCTCTATAACCTTCTTCTTCCACTTTATTCTTTGGAATAAATTTTAAAGAAGCAGAATTTATATAATATCTAAGTCCTCCAAGTTATTTTGGTTCATCATTAAATACATGACCAATATGTGAATCGCTATTTTTACTTCTTACCTATATTAATTTTCTTAAAACACAAAAGGAAAGTAATATAAATTTATGTTCTTTTATTTTAAAACAAGTTTAATAATTCTATCATCAGTTATATCAGGATTTCCTCTTCCATCTCTATTGCTTGTTGTTAAATAAATTGATCCATCTTTTCCCTGAACAACTTCACGTAAACGTCCATACTCATTACTTAACCAAGATTCTACATTCTTTACTACTGTTCCTTTGCCATTAAGTGAGATTGCCAATAGTTGTTGTCCACGTAAATTAGCAACAAGTAATTTTCCTTGCCATGGTCCTTGATTTACAAATGCAATTCCAGAAGGTGCCCATGTGTTTTCTCCACTTTGTATTAATGGTTTTTGTGTCACAACTTCCTTAGACTCTTCATTTCCTTGAACGAGAGGCCACCCATAATTTGCACCTTTTTCTATTATATTGATCTCATCATGTGCTAATTGTCCATGTTCTGATTCATATAAAACATTCTCTGAATTCCATGCTAAACCTTGTGGATTTCGATGTCCTAAACTATAGACAGAAGAATTAAGAATTGGATTATCTTTAGGAATAGTGCCATCTAATTCTATTCTTAATATTTTTCCAGCTGTACTTTTAGAATCTTGTGCCAATGCAGAATTTCCTGCATCTCCTGTCGTAATATATAATTTTTGATCCAGACCTATCTTTATCCTTCCTCCATTATGAATTCTTCCACCGGGGATTTTATCTAATAGAATCTTGTTGATGAATGCTCTATTATTATTTTCTAACAATCTAACAACACGATTATATATTTGATTACCTTCATTGTATGAATACATAACATACATATAATGATTTTGTGAATAATTGGGATCTAAAGCAATTCCCATTAGCCCCCCTTCACCTTGACTTATAAATGGTGAATCTAATGTTATTAATGGCTGCGAAGAAAGTTTACCATCTTTAATAATTCTAATTGCACCAGACCGCTCTGTAAAATATAGAGTACCTTCATCACTTATTGCTATAGCCCAAGGTACATGTAAATTTTCAGCAATAACTTCAATTTTATAAGGAAACTGCCTTGATGTAATTTCTCTTGTTTTTATTTTAGTTGTATTTCTTCCGTGAAATATAGTATTAGATAAAATATTATAAATTGTTTTTTTCATACTGCTATCCTCCAAATTTAAATAAATACACCTATCAAGTTTCATTGTGAAAAAAATACGGATTCCTTTCAAAAAATCTATTGTGTTTTATCTTTATTATTTATTTAATTACTATATTACTTATTTAAAAATGTAATGTTATTAATTTTATATATGAGGCTTGTTCTATTATCAACTTGTGTCTTTTTAAATATATTTTCCATATGTGTTTTTACAGTATGACAGCTTATAAATAATTTTTGTGAAATTTCTTTGTTGCTCAAACCTTTTGAAACAAGATTTATAACTTCCACTTCTCTATTAGTTAAATTATAATCTGAAATAATTTTATCAAAAGTTTTATCTTCATTTAATATTTCTTTAGTTATATAAATATACATAAGTGATTCCAATCCATTAAAAGCATCTGGCACTATAGATGAAACCACCTTAAAATTATAGTTCTTAATAGTACTATACATAAAAGATGAAGAGTTATCTTTTTTAAATTCACCCTCCATAAATAATTTATCTATTACATACTGAATTGGATTTAAGCATGTTCTATCATTTAATATATCTAAACAAAAATCTTCAGCAATATTATTGGAATATATTATAGAATATCTATTATTTAAAACAGCTAGTCCTATAGGTGCCTTTGATGTTATGTCTTTTAAAAATTCTTGTTCATACGATATTTTATTTAGTTTAATATAATTATTAAGAGCATTAGAAATAATACCACTAAGTTTTTCTAAAATCAAAATATCCTTAGATGTAAAATTTCCTAATTCCTTAGGTCTAAAAGCTCCTATTCCCCCTAGCAAACTCTCTCCTATCCTTAATGGAATTGCAATTTCATAATACAAATTATCTAAACACAAAAAATCCCTATAATATTCAGTATTCTCAAATTGCTTATATGGCATTATATCTGTTATTGATATAACATTTTTTTGAAATATTTCATTAGATTCTTTTACTAGATAAAAGATATCTGTACTGTAGTAATAGTTTATATATTTTTTAGTTAATATTGGATTTATGTTAGTAGCTATTGGATTTATAAGACTTCCATTTTTGTCTGCTAAAAAAAATGTTAGATAATTATATCCAAAAATATTTGAAAGATTCATTAATATTGTACTTCTAAAATTAATTTGTATATTTTGAACTTGAGTTGCAAATTCAAATATTTTTTCATAGTCTTTTTTATTAAGCTGAGACTTAATCATAAAACCACCATTCCCTTCATTTGGTTATAATGCCATGTATATTTAAAAGTTCCTTATTATTATATACCAAATTATATTTATACCATAGAAAATAGGTAAAAAGTCGTATTTAGCATAATACTTTTCATCCCTTTTACCCATAGATATTAATTATAAAATTTGCAATAATTTAGTTAGATAATTAAGGAAGGACGTGCAATAATGTGTGAAAATATAAAAAATCAAATTGCAGTTATAACTGGCGGTGGTTCAGGTATAGGACGTGATATATGTATAGAATTTGCTAAACGTGGTATTAAAGTTATGATTACTGGAAGAAGAGATGCCAATATCAATGAAACTAAAAAACTAATTGAAGATTTAAACGGATATGCAGAAACTTATAAAATGGATGTTTCTAATAAAGAAAATGTAGAAAGTGTATTTAAAGAAATATATACTAAACATGGTAAAATTGACATTCTCATAAACAATGCCGGACTTTCAACACCTCCTACATTTTGCACTAATATGTCAGATAGTGATTGGGATAGTCTTATAAAAACTCATTTATACGGAGCTTTTTATTGTTCAAGAGCATGTGCTAAATTTATGAAAAATAATAATTATGGAAGAATCGTAAATATGTCATCTATTGCAGGTGTATTTGGTTTTGCAGGAAATATTAATTATTCTACTGCTAAAACAGCACTCGTTGGATTTACTTATTCATTAGCTAAAGAACTTGGCTCATATGGAATAACAGTGAATGCAATACAACCTGGAATTATAAGGACTTCTATGACTGAAGAAGCATTAAATGCTTTAGAAACAAAATTTGTTAATGAAACACCTTTGAAAAAGATTGGTGAGCCCAAGGATATTGCTTCAGCAGTTTCATTCCTATGTAGCCCTGATTCAGGATTTATTACAGGTGTAATACTTAGAGTTGATGGAGGATATATTCTAAATAGTGGAATGGACATCCTTATGATGCAAACATGTTCTACTGAAGAACAATAGTAACTAAAACAAAGTCAAAAATGCCTAAAGATTTTTCTCTAGGCATTTATTACTTCATTTTAAAAATAGACTCTAATTTAACATCATTATAAATTACTGTATCTATATATTTTTTATTTTATCATCAATTATATATTGCATTCCTCTACTGTAATATTAAGATCTTTATCTACTGTAAAAATATAAGTTTTTGTTTCTAATATCTCATTTTCCCAAGGACGATAATATTTAAAAGTAACTTTCGTAGTCCCTTCTTTTACAGCTGAAAACTTCCAAGTGTACGTTCCACCCGCTCCTTGAATTTCTGAATCAACATTATCTTGTTTATAATCTTTCCATTCTTCCTTTATAATACCATCTGTATTAAATTCATAATTCCAAGTATAACCAGTTGTAGGATTACCATCAATATTTATCTCTACTACTTTTCCACTAGCTACATAAACATTATTAATTTTAGTAGGTTCTGTTTCAACTCCATTTGATAAAAATGCCTTTGTTGCTTGTGGAATTTTATCCCCTATAGATTCCCCTGACATTGCAAAAGTATATGTTCTTTTATTAATTACAATATTTCCTTTGGCCATTGCTCCGCTTTTATCTAAGTAATATGTTTTTCCATTTACCTCAATAACACCACTTTGTATTGCTCCATTTAAGTCTGCATAATACCAAGTTCCATTATCATAAATCCATCCTGTTTTCATGTATCCATTATTATCAAAATAATACCATGCATTATTTATTTGCTTCCAGCCTATCACATAATTTAATTGCGAATACCACCAGCCATTTGTATCCTTAATCCAAGCAGCATTAGCTTCTTTAGGAACAAATGAAAAACTAAGTACCACACCTAAAATACCTGTTAACAAAATCTTTGATTTTTTCATTATATCTCGCCTCTCTATATTGTTTTTATGCTAAGGATTATTTCTATTAATAATATAAATAATCTATTTTATTACATTTTAACATAATTTTTTAGGTATTAATTTCATAATCTTCTTATAAAATAAAAAAATCCAAAGTAAAAATCTACATTTCTACTTTAGACTAAGTTTGGTGGCTCACCCGGGAATCGAACCCGGGACACCATGATTAAAAGTCATGTGCTCTACCGACTGAGCTAGTGAACCAAAATGGTGCGTTTTAAGGGATTCGAACCCCTGGCCCACGCCTTAGAAGGGCGTTGCTCTATCCAGCTGAGCTAAAAACGCATAATTTAACATATGTATCTTATAACCAAATTTTAAACTTTATTATTTAAAACATTCTCAAACATAAAGTCTCTACAACTTGACTGCTTGATTATTATAAGATACATAATATAAATTGTCAACACTGTTTTTACAATTTGTCCACTAAAATCCTAATATAGCATAAATTTAGACATTTAGTTTATACACCTATGCTATAATAATATAAAAATAAAAGCCACCACAATATTAATTTTTCATAATAATATTGTAGTAGCTTTTATAAGTAAAGAATGACTTTCAATTTAAATTTATTTTTTAATTGATTTAAATGCTTCTGCTTGTGCTTTTATACCTCTTTCAGCAGCAAATCTTTCAATACTTGATGCACCAAAGAAACCATCTATTCCTTCTGTTTTTTCAATTACATATGCTGCATCATCAGGTTCTGCAATTGGACCTCCATGGCAAATAACCATAATATCTGGATTAACAGCTCTACCAGCTTTTATAATAGCTTCTATTTTTTCAACACAGTCATCAAGTGTTAAAGCAGTCTTAGCTCCAATTGTTCCTTTTGTAGTTAATCCCATATGAGCTACTAGAATATCTGCACCAGCTTCAGCCATTGCTTTTGCTTGTTCTGGATCAAATACATATGGAGTAGTAAGCATGTCTAATTCATGTGCTTTTCTAATCATTTCAACTTCTAAGTCATATCCCATTCCTGTTTCTTCAAGATTTTGTCTAAACACTCCATCTATTAAACCAACAGTTGGGAAGTTTTGAACGCCTGAAAATCCTTGTTCTTTAAGTTGCTTTAAATAAACTTCCATTACTCTAAATGGATCTGTACCACAAACTCCTGCAAGTACTGGAGTATGTTTAACAACTGGTAATACTTCTGCTCCCATTTCTACAACAATTTGATTTGCATCACCATATGATAATAATCCTGCTAAAGATCCACGACCTGCCATTCTATATTTTCCTGAATTATATATTATAAGCATATCTGCTCCACCAGCTTCACTACTTTTAGCTGTAATACCTGTACCGGCGCCAACTCCTAATAAAGAATTTCCTTTAGCTATTTCCTCTTTAAATTTCTTAATAATTTCTGCTCTTTTCATAATTAATTCCTCCTAATTTTACTGTTTTTAAATTCTATTTTTAATAATGTTAATAGTTATCTATAAATATCATTATTTTCTAGTAATAAGACTTTAAACTATATTATTTACTCATTAAATCTATAAGCTTTTTAGCTGCTGCTTCTCCAAACTCTTTGTCATTTATTGCAAGATTTAGTTCTTCTATCTCTACAACATCTTTATTTATACAATTCTTTAATGTATCAAAAAGCATTTTATCTTCTTCTTCTCCATAGAATTGTTGTCCCTTTTCATCTAACATTGATACGCCTTTTAAAGGTAAGAATAGTGCTGTATTTCCTGTAGCCATATTTAACTTTTCAGCTATCTTTTCACCAATGATTTTATTTTCTTCAACAGTAGTTCTCATTAATGTAACAGTTGGGTTATGTTTATAGAAATTTCTACCTTCAAACTTCTTTGGAACAGTGTCTATTGGTCCAAAGTTTACCATGTCTAATGCTCCTACTGATACAACTTGAGGTATATTATTCTTTCCAGCTGCTTCTAATCTGTTGTGACCTGCACCTAACACGCCTCCAACTAGTTCATCACACCATTCTGTAGTTGTTAAATCCAAAACGCCCTTGATAAAACCACCTTTTATTAGATGCTCCATAGATTTCCCACCAACTCCTGTTGCATGGAATACTAATACTTCATATCCTCTTTCTTCAAGATATTTTCTTGCATAATTTACACATGGCGTTGTTACACCAAACATTGTTGCGGCTACTAGTGGTTTCTTTTCTATAATCTCTTTATTTTCAAAATTCACCATTCCAGCTATTGCAAACACAGCATTTGCAAAGATTTTTGTTGATATTGAATTAAGACCAGCCACATCAACTATTGATGGTACCATGACTATATCACTTGAACCAACATATTGTTCAGTATTTCCTGAAGCTACTGTTGATACCATAACTTTTGGTACTCCAATTGGTAGAGCTCTCATAGCTGGTGTAATAAGTGATGTTCCACCAGTACCACCAAATGAAATAATTCCATCAAACTTACCTTGTTCATATAATTTAGGAACCAATTTCTCCATTCCTTTTGAAAGAATTTCTGTTGCCAATGCTCTATCCTTTTTAGCTGCAATTTCGTAAATATCTTCACCAACTGCTCTAGCCACCTCTTGATTTGAAACATCTGGTTTAAATTTTGGTTCAAATACACCTGTATGAATAGTAAATGGTTTTAATCCTATACCCTCAATTAATTTTTTTACATATAAATATTCAACACCCTTTGAATCAAAAGTTCCTGCAATTGCTATAGTTTTCATAATCCTCAACTCCCCATAATATAAATTAATTTTTACCTTGTCCACTCATAATTTTTAGTTTTAAAAAAACGTTATCACAACTTACAAGTTAATGATAACGTTTTTTTAATTTGCAGTAAATGTACTTATGTATTTTAAAATTGTGTTTATGTACTTTCCCTGTATATTTTTGGTGATTTTCCTATATATTTTTTAAACATTTTACTAAAATGTGCATAATCATCATATCCAACTAATTCTGCAACCTCTGATAATCGTATATTTTCTTTTTTTATTATTTCTGCTGCTTTATTCATTCTAAATTTAACTAAATATTGTGGGAAGCTACATCCAACTTCTTTTTTAAAAAGACTACTTAAATGTGTTCTAGAAATATTTGCAACCATAGCTAATTCTAAAAAAGATATATTATTCATGTAGTTTTTAGATACATATTCTTTTACAAATTCTACATAGTCATAATGCTTTGTTATTCCATCTAACATTTTATTTAAAAAATCATCTTTTTCTAAATTACCTGAATATTTAAATTCTCTAGTTATATTAGTTATATATTTTTCAGATGGTATTCTTTCAAAAGCTGATCCACCAATATATCCCATAGTGTTGCAATTATTATACATATATTGAACGTCTACTGGTGTTTTAATAGGTCCCCCATATATCATTTTAATTACATTTGGTCTAATTTTATCACATAAATCAAAAATTGATTTTGCCTTTTCCTTAGCTGCCTCTAAAGATAATATCTTTTTAGCTCCAAGCATTCCACCCTCTGTTAATCCTAAATGCACACATATAATATCTGCTCCTGCATCTAACATATCACTTGCTTGTTCTTTACTAAAAACAAATGCTATAGTAAATAAGTTCTTTTTATGAGCAATTTTAATAGCTTCAACTTCTAAACTGTAACTGCATCCCTCTTCTTCCAATGCCTTTCCAAATATTCCATCAATTATTCCTACAGTCGGATAATTATTAATTCCCGAAAATCCTTTATTTTGTATATTCTCTATATATTCTTCTAAATCTATTGTTGGATCTGTTGCATTTAATCCAAAAATAACAGGAATATCTTTTATAAGTGGAACAACTTCCCTTAATGCAAATTCCATTACCATATCATTGCTATTGGCAAATGGTAGTATTCCTGCAAGTGAGCTTCTTCCCATCTGTCTAAATCTTCCTGAATTAAGAGTAAGCAATAGATCAGCTCCACCCCTTTGTGCATATTTAGCCGTAACACCAGCACCTGTTGCAACACCAATAATATGACTATTAATTTTTATTTGTAAATTTAAATTTCTAATTATCTCTTCTCTTGACACCATGTTTTATACCTCATTACCTAATTCTAATACTTTAATTACTATATTTAAATCTAATCCTAATGTGTTATCTAATAAAAAACAACTTTTTATCTTTAATTAAATTCATTTTACCATATCAAGAAAATTTAATTTAACATAAAATATATTTTTAATAATAATTATTCTAGGTTATCTATAATTTTTTATATAAGAACAAAATCGCTAAGGC
>NZ_JAMQIF010000034.1:0-15119 GCF_023845855.1 Clostridium sp. ZBS2 | reverse complement strand
AAAAGCGTTAATGGTCTACATAAGATTTTATCAAATATCACTTTGTATAAATATTACAAAAAAGTTAAATTGTCAACATATTTTGGAAAAGTATTATATTCTTTCTTAAACGTCCTTATTAAAATTGCTTATAGAATATAAGATAACAAAAGAGTTTATCTAAATTATTTTTTAATCATTTAGATTAACAATTTTGTTTATATTAAAATATATTTACATTTATTTTAAAAAACTACTTACTACAACATTTACAGCATTCACATGGAGAATAAGTGAATATTACTTCAAATTTATAATAATTGCATCCATCATATGCTAAGAATGGTAAAACATCTATAGCGCCAGGGTGTAATTGTTTTTTAGGAATAATAACTATTCCTGAATCAAATACAAAATAAGTTCCAAGACATCCATATATTTTTTTACATCTTTCATCATAATTATGGCCTAAATATTTAACACTAATTGGTCCACAACATTTTGATGAACTAGCTAAAAAGTATTGAGCCTTTCCTGGACATACATAAATCATCTTATTTTCAGAATTAACATGCATTTCGAAATTGCAATTTGCTGAAAGATCAACATGTTTTCCAAAATGCCATCTTTTTCTCTCTTCTTCATTAGCTATATCTATTTCTTTATTTATTTCCTCAGTTGTCTCCATATCTATATTTAAATTTTTATCTTCTTCTTTATCATCTACATTTAACTTCTCAATTATTTCATCATTTGCGGCTATTTCTTCCTTATAATATAATTTACTCATATTACATCCTCCTTGTGTAATCTAGTTTTAACATTTAATAGATAGATACTTATTCTTTTAGCAAACATTACATTTCTTATTATAGGAATATCACCAAACAAATCTCAAAAGCAAAAGTAACTCTGATTACTATAACTCATGAAATTATAAACTTTATAACTTCATACAATATTATATGCATGATTTTATTACATTGTTATTAATAATAACTATTATAATATCAATCTAATTTTTGTTTGAAAAATAGTATCTAAAAATTGGAGGATTATTTTTGCATTATCATCCTTTATTAAAAATCTATTTTATACAGTAGAACCAATTACCTAATTTAATTTTTAATTCTTGGCACTTACTCATAGGTAAAACCTGAGTTTCTAACCAAATGCCTTTACTATCGCTTCTAACATAGCATCTAATATCATTGAAATAACTTAAAACATATTCTAGATCAACACCCTTAAATTCGTTATTTCCCCTATACCCATCTGGCAAGTAATCAGTTATTACATATCCTATTTTCTTATGTTTTACTAATATAGCATCTGTAAAATTATTTATATCTACATTAGTATCAATTCCTTTTATCTTACCGTTTTCAGTGAATTGATGTCCTGCATAATTTTCTCCCCATATAGTTGTTTTCATAGGATTTTCAACGCCATAATGAGCTATCCAACATTTATATTTAGCTACTCTAGAATCTAAGTTTTCATTTGCAAAATAAGGCGAAGTGTATATGCAAAGTTGTAATTCACATAAACTTTCAAACTTTTTTATAAATTTTAGAGCATAATCCATTACATTAAAATTGCTTATTTCTATATCTAAACAAGGTTTTAAATCATTCTCCTTGTCTTTTATATTATTATAAAAATTTTCTGCCTGAGTTTCTGGCTCAGAAGAACCAACTAAAAAATGATAAAAGCCAGTCTTAATACCAGCTTTTTTAGCTTCATCATAATTTTTATTTAAGTAAGGGTCTTCATAGGTTGTCCCCTCAGTTGCTTTTATATAAGCAACTTCTATATTGTCTTCTTTTACTTTATTAAAATCTATATCTCCATTATGATTACTTACATCTATACCTCGCATACAACCTCACCTTTCATAATTAATAAATAATTTTTAGTTTCATCAATACTCTATTTTTATTTCTAGCTCTCAATCTTATTTTTAATTTCTTTCACATCTTCTTTTATGTCTTCAACAACATTAAACTTTTCTGCTAATGCATCAAGTAAAGTTTGATACTTATTTTCTCTTTCACCAGTTGTCTTAAGAACATACAATAATAAAAAAACAAATAACGCATATCCTAAGCCCTGACTTAAAGCCATTTTCATTATTTCATCCATAAAGTTGCTCCTTTTAATATAATTTTGGATATAAGAAAAGACACCTACATTTAAGTGAGTGCCTTAATAAATTTTAACTATAATTTTATTCCACTACAAGAACTGGTATTTTTATTATAACTGTTCCTGATGGAGGAATATCTCCAACATTAACTATAATACTTTTAGATGTTGAACTTGAATCAATTAGCCCTTGAGTTGTTGTTACTCCATTAGGTATAAATTGAATATGATTAGGAGCACTATCATTAATAACTACTGATTTAGCAGTTTTATCACTTGTGTTAGTAACTTCTATTGTATATGTAAAATTATCTCCCACATATACAGAATCTACATCTGCTGTTTTTACAACTTTTAATTGTGCCTCCGTAACTCCCCTAAATATTATAGATACTTGACCACTAGCATTATTAGTATTATCGCCTTTGGCATAAGCAGTGTTAATTATATACTCTTGTTCCGGATCTATTGGTTCAGGTTCTTTATCTTCTTTTGTAACTGTAACCATACAATTAGCTTTTATATCTGTTCCTTTAATTTGTGATGTTATCGTTGCTTGTCCTTCTTTTATAGCTTTAACATTTCCATTAGAATCTACTGTTGCAACTGTTTCATCTGAGCTTGACCAATCTATATCTACAGCTGAAGGTGTAGTTGTCGCTGTTAATTGTTTTGAATCATTTACTGTTAAATTCATTATTGAATGATCTAATGATATTGACTCATTATAAGATAATAATTCTTCGTTTTCATCAATATCTATAGCATCAAGTCTAAAATCATATGTTAATAGATTTTCTATATACTCTATATGCGTTATTACAACACAGTGGACTCCCTCAGATAGATTTTCTTTGGAATACATAACAGCTGAGAAAGTATCATTATATTTAGTTGAATTTAAATTTGCATCGAAATAATCTTCCTGTCCATCTATTTCTATTTTAATTTTATGAGTATAATTGGATGATACTAAACCAATCAATCTAATTTTGTCACCAGTAAAATTAAACTTTATTGTTTCTCCTAATTTTGTTTTATAGACACCATGATATGTGTTCATGTAATTTCCATCTTCTTCTGAAGCTTTTATATTAGAACTATATTTTATATTAGTAAAAGTATCATCATATCTTCTCCATGTCTTTTCAGGATGTATAAGCTTATCTCCAACTTTAGCGCTATTTTCTACGGTGTTATTTAAATTACTAGTTCCTATTTCAAAATTATCATCTGCAAAAGCATTTGTGAAATTCCCTAAAATAATAGTTAATGCTACTACAAACATGATAAGTATTCTTTTAAAACAATTTTTCATTATATATTATTTCTCCCTTATTTCCATTATTGAACGCGTCCATAAAATATTTTAACTTTATATATGGTAAAAACCAACAATAATCGTAATACAAATTCCTTTATATATAAGAAATTTAGTAATTTTTTACTTTTTATCATATAATTGATTTTAATCTGTTGTTTTTAGACAATAAAAACCTGCTAAGCAAAGTCAATACCTTTTTAACAAGTTTTTTTGCTTTCTTGTATTAATAAAAATTTGCATAACAAATAGACCAATCATATTTTAAAAATTTGCCTTGGTCTGTTATACAAATTATTTTTGTTTTTAAATTTACTTATAAGCTTCCTTTACTCTCGCATAATAAATTCTTAAAAATTTATTTAGTCCAGCTATTTTAGCTACTTTTTTAGCCTTCCCTTCTAGTTCTTTCTTTAAAATATAATCATCTACAGCTGAATCCTGTATCGGCTTTATAGCTTTTATTGATGCCATTATCTCATAGTCTGTTTTTCTTAAATAAGCAGATCCTTGCTTAGATATTCTTCTTTGCGTACCTTTAAAATTCCCTGATTCATACGCTGGAGCATCTATCCCGGCATAGGCTATAAATGAATTTAATTTGTATTTTCCAACATAATCATTATTTCTTAATAAATTAGTAATTCCATGCATTGTTTTATCTAATATATTTGATAAATTAACTTTACATTTAATTTTCATACTAACATATTGATTATATTGTCTACAAATGGCATATAGTGAGTCAGAGGTACAATAGTCCATAAGATGAAATCAATTATCTATTCCATAGTTTGAAATCTTTATTGAGCTAATAATTGTACCCATCACTCTTATTACAATTCATTTTGGTTAGTTACACAAAAGCTCTTTAATAAGTTTCATCCTGCTTAATCAAATGCCTATAATAAGAGATGGTTAACAGTTTTTATTGAGGAATTAAAATTCCTAAACACCAATGTAAACCAATTACTCTTTTTATATTATAGTGTAAAAAAATAAGTGCTAGCTTTAATCCTTTACAAGATTATTGGCTACACTTATAACTTACCAAAAATCACCTTAAATGATGATTAACATTACCTTTGATTTTTATTTATAATTGGTAATTTTTTTGCTATTGTGTAGTAACTACTTTATATTTTTCTTCTGTTAACTGCATTAATTTAGTATATTCTTCTTCTTTTAAAACATTAAAAGCAAAAAATACATTTAGCTTTTTATCTACTTCCTCTCTAGTTTTATAAAATTTGTTGTTAATTAAATTTTCCATTATATTATTCATTATTTTATTCCTCCATTATTTAATAATATTTGTTCTTTTAAATTTACTAACTGAGCCTGTGTTTCTAATAGTTGTTGTTCTAATAAATCTTCTTTGGTTGGTTCTTTTTCTACTGGTTTATTAGCTTCTTCCCATTTTTTTATTTCTTCATCTGTTGCCATTTCAATCCAACCTTCTTTTTCCAAATCCCATTTTGGTTTTAATAAAGTAGTATTTTTACAAAATTCAACAATTTCTTGGTCATCTTGCAACTCTAAATCTGCAAGTAATATATTGTTATTTTCATCAACTAAAATATGTGGAATTGCAATATAGCCTTTTTTATCTATAATAGTTTTATTATACATACGTTCTCACCCCTTTCATTATTAATCTAATGGGTACATAATTCCATCAAACCAACATGTACCCGAAGAAGAAGCTTTAGTTATCATTATTTTTCCATCTTTTGTTATAAATACACTATTAATGGTCTTATCACTATTTAATAACGCTAAACAAACACTCCCTCCTCCACATATAGAATTAGGTAAAAAACCATATGGTAAGCTACCAATAACTAAATTATCTGATTTTACATTGTTAACTCCACCTTTAAAAATTACAAATCCATTAAATTTTCTATATCTAAAAATATCACTACCATTTGATGTAGCCCCATTTAATAAGGGTACTGGTATCCAGTCGCTATCAATAATTGATATTTTTTTCCAACCACTAAATTTATTATCGACTGTATGATAACTAGCTATATACAGCGTGCCATCATTTAAAGTTGCCCTTAAATTACATCTCGCACCCCCTTGCTTAAAAACTTGTAAAAACATATATCTATTAGGAATTTGTTTTAACAAAGTGATACATTCTTCTTTATCTGTATTCATAAAAAGAATTGAGTAATTTGGAAGTTTACTACAAATTTCATTAATAGTTGTATCTTTATTTAATGCAACTCCATATGCCTGCGGGCATGAATAAGACTTAAATACTCTTTCTTTCGCATAATCTGATAATGAAGTAATATTTTTCGCACAATCTTTCAATTGCGAAATAGTATGATTAACTTTTTTATCTATCTCATCTACTTTGCTATTTTTTGCTAGCATTATATTAGGATCAACTTCAAAAGAAATACTCTCAGTATTACTAACTGAGAGTATCATTTTTATTATTAATTCTTTTGTACTTCCATTAGATATTGTAGGTTTATAAGTTTCTGGACATTTTGATATTGCCAGTAAATTATCTTCTTCATCAAATGCTCCATATTCTCTAATTGTAAAATCTCCGACTTCTGGTGGAATTATTGCTTCTAAAACTATCCAATTAGGGTTGTCTTTATCTATTTGAATATTTCCTATCTTTCCTTCCCAAACTGTATTTATCAAATCTTTTTGATTTTCTATTGGGTTATAATACTTTCCATTTCCATCTCCAACTTTTAGTTTAACGAACTTTACTTCTTCTCCATTAATTGCAAAGTTAGCAACTTTACTTTTTCCTATATTAGTTAATATAGTATAAAACTTTTCAGACATTTATTAAACTCTCCTTTCTATTTATATGTGCTTCCTATTTTATTCCTATTGCGAACTAAACTGCTTTATAGTTCGCTTCTGTAAGTTGCATTAATTTTGTATATTCTTCTTGTGTAATTACATTAAATGCAAAGAATACACTTAATTTCTTATCCACTTCTTCCTTTGTAGTATAAAATTTGTTGTTGATTAAATTTTCCATTATATTAGCCATTATTTCATTCCTCCATTTTCTTTTATTAAATTATTATAAGTAACATCTACTACAGTAGCTTGGGTACTTAGTAATTCTTGCTTAGTGCTATTTAATTCATTTTCTTTATTTTCTAATTCATTAGACTTAACTTCTAATTCTTTATTTTTCTTCTCTAGTTCTAAATTCTTAGCTTCTAGTTCTCTCTTAAGTTGTTCTTTTTCTTCTGTTGTAGCCTGTCTATCTACTAAAATAAACTTATTAGTTTCTAAGTCTACCCCTATTACTTCCTTATTATCTGCCACGTCCTCTACCAAGCATTTATATTGCTCCGTAGCATTAGTTTGTGTAAAAATAAGTTGTCCTTTTAAGTTGTGTACTGTTAGTATTTTCATATTTAATTTCCTCCTTATCAATTTCCAAATGCATAATAAGTAAATGCTCCTTCCTTGAATGAAGTAGGAATTGTATTAATATTTTCATTTACTCTATAACAAGATAGACTATCATTACTATTAACAGATTCGTCATGAAGAGTAATGCATATATCATTAAATTTAACTGAAACCGAGTTTCTTGAATGTATAACTAAAAATTTTGCTATGAAATCTAAGTCTAAAGAAATTTCATAAGAATTTTTTGAGTATAAAATAGTGTTAGTTTCTAAATTAACTTCTTTATAAACAACACTTTGTAAACCTAATACCTTTCCAGTCCCACTTTTAAATTTTTTTACACCCAAGCTCTCTAGTGTAGCACTCCCAGCAACTTTATTTCCATTAACCCAAGCACTAAATCCAGCTAATATTTGCGATGCTGTAGCATTTCCAGGAGTTTGACTAGCTAAACTATTTGCAATCGCCTGTCCTCCGCTATAATAACCTTCCTGTAAATTAAATGTTCCACCACAATTTAAATTTACAACTGGTGCACCTCTATTAGGCATACTTCCTATTTGTGGTCCACTATCATTTGTAAAAGTTGAATTTAATAAAACTTGGCTAGATGTAGCATTTCCACCACCTCCTTTACCCTGTAATATAAAATCCAAGCCATTGTAACACAAGTTATATGGAATATTGGCTTTAAGATTAGTAACTATATTTCCAAAACTATCTTTTATATTCTTAGCTCCATAGTTATTTAAATTTAAATTACAATTATTATTAGAATCTGTAGCTATAAATAAAGTGCATCTTGTACCTTTACTTAGTTTAGTTATTCTAGCTGTAGAACCTACGTAGGCATTAGTTCCAGTAGCTTCTACTATTGGATAACTATCGTTCGCAATATCTTTCATTTGTGACTTAATTTCATCAACATTAGCACTAACTTTCTCAACATCACTTTTCTTTGCAACCACTATTGTTGGATCTATTTTTAGTGAAACATTGTCTGTATTACTTACTGAGAGTACCATTTTTATTAATAGTTCTTTTATACTTCCATCACATATTATTGGTTTATAAGTTTCTGGACATTTTGATATTGCTAATAAATTATCATCCTCATCAAATACTCCAAATTCTCTAATTGTAAATCCACCCTCATCTGATGGAATTATTGCTTCTATCTCTATCCAATTAGGATTTTCTTTAGTTACCTCAATGTTTCTTATATTGCCTTCCCAAACAGTATTTACAAGCTTTATTTGATCTTCTGTTGGCTCATAGTATTTTCCATTTCCATCTCCAGCTTTTATTTTTGCAAAATTAACCTTACTTCCTAATGCACTGCTATTAGCTATCTTTGCTTTCCCTATATTCGTTAATATTGTATAAAATTTTTCTTTCATTTATATTCACCCCTTTGGATATATAATTAAGCTTTCTAAGCTTCTATTTTGTATAATTTGTATATTGACTTTGTTATTAGATTTAATATCACTAGAACTCCATGGATAACTAGTTAAAATTTCTCCACCCATAGGAGCTATACCAAAATATATAGAACTTTCATTTATAGCTATAAGTTTATATTTTGCTTTTAAATGTGCTGGTTTTACTTCTTCTACTGCTGAATATAACAGCTCTAGCATTTTTGAAAATCCATCTCTTGATTTTAGATATACTTCAAAGCTATAATTCTCATTTTTTTCTTTTACCTCAACATCATTTATAAAACTTTTAGCAATTTGTTTTATTACCTCTTTTGATGTTGTTCCTTCTCCTCTTAACCTTGCTAATACATTTGATCTTCTACTTTCTATTGATTTAGAATCATCTGGAACAATGTTAAGAAAGTCTTCCCAATATTTTATTCCCCATGTTGATGTTTCTACAAAACATTGATTTAGTAAATCTCTTATATTTAAAGTCAGTTTTTCAATTTCATCTTGCTCAAGATCATATATTTTTGCAAATTCTTTAATTTGTGATATAAAAAAAGGTACATAGCTCTTAATTAACACCATCTACCACCACACTTTCCAATATTGGAACGCTATCTTCGCTTAAACTTATATCCTTTTGTTTTCCATTTAAAGTAATTTCTTTATAATCTTCAACTCCATCCACATCTAAAATACAGTTTACTATTCTATTAAATCTTATTATATTAGTTTTTAAACTTATCTTTTTAAAATAAGAGTTAATATTAGAAATAATCATATCTTTTATTGCTTCTAAAACACTACCTTCTTGTAAAATAACCTTTGTAGAAATTTTAATATTAACTTCTTTTATTCCTGTAACTGTAACGGTTGCTCCTATAGGTCTTTTTTCTTCTATAACATCACTTACTTTTTTTATTAAATCTTCCACAGGTGCTCTACCATCAGTATCTGTTATTAACACTTTTACGGTTCCATTTCCATTCCACAATGGCTTTACTTTTGCATCTCCAACTCCATTAACACTTAAAGCCCAATTTAAGTAATCATATTTATTTCCAGATGTTGATGGCGTTCTTACTTTTACCATTAATCTATTAAATAAGCTTTCATTGCTTTCTGTATCAACACCATCTAGTATTGTTTCACCTAAAGCTCCCTTTCCTAATCCTTCAATGTATTCAATAGGAAGTAAATTCCCACTTGGATAATTTCCTTTAGTCCCTATAAGTTCGCATTGCATTTTATATTTTCCCTTTTCAATTCTTTCTGTTGCAATGTAATTAGTCTTATCTATAGAGAATCTAGATTTCAATGGAATATCAATTAACTTCTCTTCTGTATCATAAAACGTTCCTAACTTTATTGCATATGTTGCCATCTTTCTTTCAATTCCATGTTCAACGCATCTTTTATCTAAATATTCATCAGGTATATTAGGTGATGCAAAAGTATATTCTAAAAATCTATCCATATCAGATCTTAGTTTTGATATTTCTTGTGCTGCTGGAGCTAATGCATTATATATTAAACTACTGCCTTCTCTTTTATCCAAATCATTAGGGATTTTATCTAGCATTTCTTTTAATAAGTCTTCTTCTTTTACTTCAAACAAATTTAAATCACCACACTTTCATATAATTTTGAGTAAATAGAAAAGACAGTGAATTTTACTAATACACTGTCTTTCTCATATTCAAATATAAATTCATCTGCATTTTCAATCCTATCATCTTGGGTTAATGCTTCTTTAATTCTACGCTTTAGTTCGCTCTCTGCAATATCTCTGTCCATTTCTATAGTTCTTCTAAATTCACTTCCATAACTATCAGGATATATTAAATAATCATATCTCTCTGTATTTAATATAAAATATATTGTCTGCTTAAGTGCTTCTATCTCATCACAAAATCCAATTATTCTATTTTCTTTGATCTTATAAGTTTTACTAGGATGCTTTTTTTCTTTTATAATATCAATATCTTTTATTATGCCTCCTTGAGGCAATATACTAAAATTATTCATACTTTCCCACCTTATCAAGAATTAAAAATCTACTTCCCTTTTCAATCATTAACAATGCAAGAATGTCTCCTTTTTTTAATCCTTCTCTAATAACTATTGTGCCAAGAGCTGATGATGTTTCTGAATGAGAATGTTTTAAATCTATTTCATATCTATTTAAACTTTCTGGAACAACAAAGAAATCTTTTTGTAATATTCTTTTCTGATCTATCCTAACAGTTAAATTATCATCTATTATAGTTCCAAATTCTATATCTAAAGGATTTCCAGCATTAATTGCATTTACACTTGCTTGTTTTATAATTTCTATCATACTAGCCAAACTTTACACCACCTTTAAATCAAAATCCATTATGTGTCCATCTTTAGAAAACTTATGTGTGGCTTCTTCTATTAAATACATTTCATTTATTCCATATCTTTTTATATCAACCCACACACCAGATCCCCCTCTAAGTTTTGCCTCTAATTTAATATCAGTTCCTAAAACATTTTTAAGTTTTAATGATTTCTTCTCTTTATTTTTTAATGTTAAATGAACTTTGAGTATTTCGTCTATTTGTGCCTTATTCACTTTATCATCAATGCTTTTAAAAAATTGAAGTTTACCCCATTTATAAATGTTATTTTTATCTTCAGTAGTGTATACTTCTTCCTCTTCTGAATCCTCACTTTTTCTAACAAGCTTTATAGCATTATAACTATCTTCGATTGAATTACTCCAATCATATTTTCCTAAATTAGTATTTTCAGATATTATTAATTCCTGCCTCATATTATTTATATCTTTAAGATTAATACTTCCAAAATCATCATATAAAACGAAAGTTCTTTTAGTTGAACCTAATGTTTTTTCTAATGCTTTATAAATAATATCTAATAATTTTTTATCTTTTTCGTTAAATCTAGGAATTACATAACCTGTATCTTCAATAATACCTTTTTTCAATCCTAGATTATAAAGTATCCTTTCAACTACTTCACTTGCTTTTAGGTTAACATCTGAAAAAGTATCATTATACATTAAATATTTAATTTGATCATAAGCTGTTAGTTTTATTTCTTCTCCTTCATTACCACTATGTTTGAATACATAACCATAAAAAATATTGACCCCATCAACTTTAAATCTTATTATGTCACCATTTGATACACCTAATGTTTCATCTGTTAACAATGTCACTTCTAAGCTTGAAGAACTTCCTTTTCTTTTTGTTTTCCATGTTACTTGTTTTATAAGATTGCTAAGATTATAGATATTACTTTTTTTATCATCAATTAATAATTCTATATTCATGCTAACCTCCTTTATGGAATATTAATAACTTGTCCAGGATATATTAAACCTGGATTTGATATGTTATTAAGTTCTGCTATTTCTTTGTATCTATTTCCATCACCTAAGTATTTTTTTGCAATATGCCATAAGCTTTCACCTTTAACTACTTTATGAATATTAACTTTTACTTTATCATCAGGTCTAAGTGTAGTATTATAATTTTCAACAATGACACCATTTTTTGTTTCCATTACAACTGCTCTTGTAGCATAATAAGGTTTATATCTTTTTAACTCTATTGAATAGTATATATCTCCTACTTCTCCACCTTTTTCGGTAAATTTAAGATTTTCAATAGAAAATAAATCATTTATTTCAAATTCTGAACCTATAAATATAAATCTTACTTTTTCTGCATTTTGACGCCATTGATTTAGTCTATTCATATATTCATGTGGTCTAAAAAAATTCTTATCATTCACATAAGGACCATTATTTCTTGGGAAATAGCTTTTAAATGATATTTTAGTTAACTTAGGAATATTTATTATATTTACTTCACCTAAATTTATTACATTGTGAGTTTTATTATCTCCACTATCACTTATCTCAATTTCTTGTGGAAGAACTGGCAAAACAAATCCTTCTCTGCCTTCATTTACGCTTAATCGCATCTTATATCTTTTACTCATTACGCATACAGCCCCTCTGCACTATTAGTCATTTCATTTTCCATATAGGATTCTATTCTAGATATAATTGTATCTATATCTGCTTCTTCTCTTATATCTCCTGTAGTTACTTGTACAGTTGGAGTTAATGTTATGAAATTTTGAATACTTTCCAGTTCTGCTAAATCATTCATTAAGTCTAAATTTTCATTTGAAACTTCCACACTATCATTTATCCCCTTAAGTGATTCTGATCCTTCTGATACATTATTACCTAAATTAGTATTGTCTATTGCTGAGGTTAAAGCATCACTGCCTCCACCCATATCACTTGGAATACCACTTGAATTATTTCCACCTTGATTTAATAGAGAATTATTAAAATTATTTCCCATGTTATCTTCATTATATGAATTTAAAATAGCATCATTATTTTTAAACTTATCTGAAATACCATTTACAAAATTACTACCGCTACTATAACCTAAATTAAATTGGCCATTTAAATCCTTTGTTTCCATTCTTTGTACACTTACATAATCCTCTGGTGGTTCTGGTATATCCATTTTAAAAGACCCTATTGAAAAATCTCCAATTAAATCTTTTAGAAATGGAATACTTTTAGCTTTTTCTACAATCCAATCTAAAGCTCCACCTATGAATTCAACAATAGAATTCCATATGTTATAAAATAAACGTTGAACAGAATACAATGGATGATTAAATACATTTGCAAAAAATTCAGCTAATGCAGCAACTATATTCCAGACTAAAGCAATGCTATTATATATAAAACCTACAAATCCCATAAAGAGTCCACCTATAAAACCTATTATCTGTTGAAAATTTATTCCAAATAAATTCAAAAAGTATATAAGTAACATTATTGTGCCTATTAAAATCAATATCGGTAAATTAGCTATAACCCATGCAAATGCAAATTGAAATACAAGTGGTATTAATATAGCTAATAAAGCTATTCCTAATGATATCAACATAGGTTGTATTATGTCCCAATTGCTTGTAACTACATCTCCAACCCAACATATTAAAGTCGCTATCAAACCAATTCCCATACATATACCACTTATTATTCCCTGAAAAGCTCCATCGGAAAACATTTCATTTAACATTTGCATTGCTGGATTGATAGCATTCAATAACCCTAATCCAATCGTACCTAAACTACTATCAAAGTTTTCTTTAAGATTCTCAAATTGTGAGGATGCTGAATTGTTAAATTCATCTAGCATTGAAGAATCTAAGCCTTTTTTATTTAATAACACATCAAATTTTGAAGTAAAATCATCTAAATCCTTACTTGCTTGTAAAACTCCCATATCTTCGCTACTAAATCCAAACTTATCTTTAAGATCAGATCCATCTCCAGATAGCATACTATTAATAGCTCCACCTGCTCCAGATATTCCTTCTCCTGAATTACCAAGTGATAAACGTTCTGATAAATTGGCTAGTTTATCTAAGCTTTCTGTATTTTTAGTTACTCCCATAAATGATTGTGCATTATTTTTAAGTTCATCAAATGAAAATCCTGATTCATTAGCCTGTTTTTGAAGATGATTAAAATAAGCTGTTCCTGCCTCTTTATTTCCAAGCATTCCTTGTACTGAAATCATTTTGTCTTGCATTTTACTTGCTTCACCTATAACTGCTGATATTCCATTTTTCAATGTTTCTGCATTGAAAAAACTTTTAAATGTTTCTGATGCCTTTGTTGCTAGTGCAGACATACTAGATGTACTTTTATTTACATTTTGATTTAATTTATCTTGTTCATCTGCTGCTTTTTGAACATTTATTTGTAAAACATTTGTTAATGAAATTTCTTGTTGTATTAATTGTATTTGCTGCATTTGTAATGTTTGTTGAAACTTAGGCATTATTGGTTGTTGTAATGCTGGTTGATTTACCATTCCATCCATTACCATTAAGCCCGTTTCCATTGATGCCATAATATTACCTCCTCTCCTTTTATCTTTTTCTCTTCATCCTATTTGCTTCTTTCTTTTCCTTTTCTACATGTAAATCTATTGAAGCATATATAAACGCCTTTTCTTGTCTAGATAAATTCATTAATTCATGAGGTAGTATTTTTAATTTATGGAGGGCATAGTGAGCATATGATGCTTCACCATCTCCCTCCTTAATTAGTTTTTTGCTTCTTCAATTAAATCATTAACGCTTTTATCATAGCCATTAACTTCTCCTACTATTGATGACCAATCTGAAAATTCTCCATCTCTCATCTTAGATTTCATTGCACTTAGTAGCTCTTCAGCACCAAGAACTCCCCATGAAGCTTGTAGTTCTGAATTTTTTAAGTCAGGACAAATTGTAGTTTCAATTATTAAATCAGATACATATTTATCTTGATCTGTTTCCATTATTCTTTGACCTTTTATTAATTTAGTTTTTCTATTTTTCTTTCTTATTCTATCCCCCATTTCAGCAGAAATAGGTCTAAATTTCATAAGCTTTTTCTTACCACCTATTGTTACTTCTCTTTCAATTTCTTGTGTATCCTCAAAACTATCCATTAAAAAATCTTCAAAATTATTCATTATTCCATACTCCTTCACTAATCGTTTTTGTTTTTACACTAATATTTAATACTCAAAGCATAAATAAGACTCTGTTTTAGCATACGTTGATATATTCATAAGTAAAGTTGGACTGAGTAATTAAACTGAAGAATACTAAAAATGAGTATAGTCCCATTTTAGCGTGCTCCCAATATAAAATTGAGACTTAAAAGAGGAAACACGAATCCTATTAAGTCACTGAGTAAGTTCGAGGCGTAAAATATAACATTTTTACACACACTTAAC
>NZ_JAMQIF010000033.1:0-216 GCF_023845855.1 Clostridium sp. ZBS2 | reverse complement strand
AAGAGAATAAATTAAATTATTTTATTTGTGTAATTTATATGAAGGGGAATATGAGTAATGGAAGGCTGTACTATAAATAAAAAATATAGCGTAGATGACTTAGAAAGAATATTAGATAACTTTCCGTATCTAATATGGATTAAAGATCAAAAAAATAGATACAGATACGTAAATAAATATTTTTTGACTACATTTAAAAAAACAGAAAAAGAGATT
>NZ_JAMQIF010000032.1:0-2506 GCF_023845855.1 Clostridium sp. ZBS2 | reverse complement strand
AAAAAACAGAAAAAGAGATTATAGGAAAAACAGAACTAAATAATTATAACGGTGAATATGTATTAGGAACTGAAGAAAATCTAATAAAAGAAGTAGAATTTAATGAAAACAAGAGGTACTTCTCAATTTATAAAACAGTATTACCTACTGGTACTAAGCATAATTGGGAATTAGCAGTTGCAAGAGATGTGACTTTATTAAAAAAAGAGATGACCAAACGTTCAAAAATACAAAGGCGTTTAGAATCTTTCTTAGAGATTTCGACAGATTTATGGGGAATATTGCAAGCAAATTATCATTTTAAAGATGTAAGTGATAATTGTATTAAAACTTTTGGGTGGACATCAGAAGAATTTAAAAATTTAAATGCAGTTAATTTAACCCATCCAGATGATAGAGAACATATATTAAAAAAAATGGATTTCTCATTTAATAAAGATAAAAGAACATTTTTACTTAATAGATTTCTATGTAAAAATGGTAAATATAAATTAATAGAATGGAATTGGTGCTGTTTAGAAGAGGGAAAATCAGTGCTTTTGACTGGCAGAGATATTACTGAAAAGAAAGAATTAGAAGAAGAGAAGAGAAGATTAGAAGAAGCAATAGCTATGGAAAATCTAAAAACTGAATTTTTTGCAACAGTATCACATGAATTTAAAACACCATTAAATGTTATTTTAGCTACAGTTCAGTTATTATCTGATAAATTAAAAAATAATAAATTAAGTGAAGAAGTAAAAGTAAATCTTAAGTATATAAATGGAATAAAACAAAATTCATATAGATTATTAAAACTGGTGAACAATTTAATAGATATAACTCAAATAGATGGTGGAATTTATAAATTAAGTCTTGAAAATTGTAATATTGTAAGTATTATTGAAAATATAGTACTATCTGTTAGCAAATATATACATGAAAAAAATCGTAATATAATATTTGATACCACTAGAGAAGAAATTATACTTGCAATAGATTGTGATAAAATTGAAAGAATAATATTAAACTTATTATCTAATGCAGTTAAATATACAAATAATGGTGGTAATATTTATGTTAGTTTAAGTATGGATATAAATNNATAATAATGTTATTGTAAAGATAAAAGATGATGGCATTGGAATACCTGAAAAAGATGTAGAAAACATATTTAGAAGATTTAAGCAATCAGGAGATGTTTTTACGAGAAGATGTGAAGGGACTGGAATTGGGTTATCCATAGTAAGATCTTTAATAGAGATGCATGGTGGAGCAATAAAAGTTAATAAGGAAATAAAAAAAGGGGCTGAATTTGTATTTTATCTTCCTATAATTAAAATGGAAGATAAAGAAGTTTGTGGTCTTTATGATAAAAGACTAGATTCAAGGTTTGAAAAATACAATATAGAATTTTCTGATATATACTAGAAAGCCATGGATACTATAATAAGGGGATAAGAAAATGAGTAAAGAAGAAAATGAAGTATATATTTTTAAAGATTTAAAGGATTTGTTAAAATCACAACCATCAAAAGAACTTATAAATAATAAATATATTAATGAGTGTATCAAAGAAGAAACTGAGAATTTTAAAAATATATTAATAAATTTAAATAGCGAAACACAGTCTGATGGAATTGCTTTGTTTTTATATGATGAAGAATATAATATGTTAAGATTAAAATTTAAATTAGGAAATGTGTCTTTAATAGGAGAGGATTACACTACACAATTAAATGAACAATCTAAAGAAAAGTTACTTAACAGTAAATATGATCACAGGGCTATAGATATAAAAGAAACATATTGGTTTAAAAAACATATAGAAAACAATAATATTGACACAAATAAAAACTACGGATATATTAGAATGTATTCAATAAAAGATACAAATAAATTGATAGGTATTTTAAGTATTTTTTATGCTGAAAATACTAATTTAGATAATATGAATGATAGTGTTATCGATTACGAATGTGAGAAATTAGAATTATTAATTAAGAATAAAATTTTAACCAATAAATTAAGAGAAGAACTTGTAAAAAGAACATTAAATGAAAGTAAACTAAAATCTTTTTTGGAAATTGCAACTGATTTATGGGCAATAATGGACTATAAACAACATTTTAAGTGTGTATCTCCAAGTGTTATTGATGTTACAGGATGGAGTAATGAAAAAATATCAACAATGAATGTATTTGATATGGTACATCCAGATGATAGAGAGCGAGCAAGAAAATATATAAAATTTATAAAAGATGTAAAAGGTGAAAATTCTATTGCTAAAGTATTATGTGCAAATGGTGAATATAAGATATTTCAATGGAATTGGAGCTGTATTGAAGAGGGAAGATATGTATTTTTAGCAGCTAAAGATATTACAGAACAAAAAAAATTAGAGCAAGAAAAAAAAGAACTAGAAGAAGCTATTATGATTGAAAATTTTAAAAATAAATTTCTGGCAAATATATCACATGAATTTAAGACACCTTTAAATGTAATACTTGCAACTGTACAGCTTATA
>NZ_JAMQIF010000031.1:0-7639 GCF_023845855.1 Clostridium sp. ZBS2 | reverse complement strand
TGAAAGAACATTCTTTCAATTGAATAATAACTCACTTAGCATAGCTAAAGGAGTATAGTTTTAACTAAATCATTAGATTTAGAAAGACTAGTATCTGGTGATGATGGCATAGAAGTAACACTCCTACCCATTCCGAACAGGAAAGTTAAGATCTATAGCGCCGAAGGTACTGCACGGGAGACTGTGTGGGAGATTAGGACGTTGCCAGGTTTATTTGCGTGATTAGCTCAGTTGGTAGAGCACCTGACTCTTAATCAGGGTGTCCAGGGTTCGAATCCCTGATGACGCACCAATAATAAAAGCTACTGAATTTTTCAGTAGCTTTTTTTTATAAAAAATTATAAAATCTTTAGATATTAATAAGGTATTGTATTATAGATATATATTGGCTAAGAACTAAAACTAGCATATTAGTCTATAAAATTTTTCATAGTATGTTCAAATAGAAATTGTGATTAAAAAATATGTTTCTAAAGTTATTCACAATTAAATTAAGTTATAAACAGGTATTCATAAATTATTATGAATACCTGTTTATAAATATATAATAATTTATATATTATGTGGAAAAATAATTAAATATAGACTTTTTTAATAATATTACTAAAAAGTTTAAATATTATTAAAGCAGTAAAAATAGTATTTATTTTTTAGTAACAAATTATTAAGTCTATTATATTATTGAACATTATAATTTTATGTTTTAATGGGGGATTAAATTATAGTAAACATTAATATATTAGTTATTAGAAATATAATTTTGTATTTGGGGGAATCTTACATGGATATGATGATTGTATTAAGCTTAATTTTTGCATTTGTAGCTTTAATTTTAGCATTTTTATTAGAAGGTGGAGTAATTACTGCATTATTTCAACTTACAGCTGCAATAATAGTATTTGGTGGTACTTTGGGTGCATTAGGTATATCATTCCCAGGAAATGTACTTAAAAAATTTCCTAAAGTTATGTCTATAGCATTTAAAAAGAGAAAAAATAAGATGGAAGAAAATTTATTGTTTTTTAAAGATATATCTACAAGAACTAGAAAAGATGGACTTTTATCATTAGAAAAAGAAGTTTCTAAAAATAGTGATTTAGATCCATTTATAAAAAAAGGACTTCAATTAGCTATAGATGGAGTAGAACAGTCATCTATTAAGAGTATTTTAGAAACTAAATTAGAGCAAATATCAGAAAGACATCAAGTTGGAATAGAAATGTTTGCAGCAGCAGGTGGATATGCACCTACCATGGGGATAATAGGAACAGTTATGGGACTTATTCAAGTAGTTAGTAACTTAAATGATCCTACTGTATTAGGACCTAAAATAGCAGCAGCTTTTATAGCAACATTATATGGAATTTTAAGTGCAAATATTTTTTGGTTACCAATTGCTAATAAGTTAAAAGTCTTGGATATGGAAGAATATAATGAAAAAGAGATGATTATTAAAGCAATAGTATTAATTCAACAAGGTACAAATCCCAATACTCTTGTAAGTAAACTTGAAGGATTTTTAACAGAGAAGCAATCTAAATTATTAGAGGGTGAATAATTATATGAGGAAAAAAAGAGAAAATAAAGAAAATAGTGAAAGATGGTTACTAACCTATTCTGATTTAATAACTTTGCTAATGGTTTTATTTGTAGTGTTATATGCTTCTTCAAATGTAGATAAACAAAAGTATAAACAAATATCTAATTCCTTTAAACAAGCATTTAGTATAGGTGATGCGCCAGGAGTTATAGAAGAAACAGGAGAAGAAACTAATGAAAATAGCATTGTGAATGATGCTGTAATGGTTGAATCAGAAAAGCTTGATACGGCTAAAAGTAAAGTTGATGAGTTAATTAAGGAATATAATTTAGAAGGTAGCGTTTCAACTCAAATACAAGAAAGAGGTCTTATAATAAGCTTTAATGATAATGTTTTTTTTAACAGTGGAGATGCAACTATTAAAAATGAGTATAAGCAAAAGTTAATATCTATATCTAAAATATTAAATGATATAGATAATTATATAAGAGTTGAGGGAAACACCGATAATGTAGCTATAAATACAGAAAATTTTCATTCTAATTGGCAGCTATCTGCAATTAGAGCAGCTAATGTAGTAGAGTTTCTTGCTAAAGAAGGAAATATAAGTTCTGATAGGCTCTCTGCTATTGGGTATGGTGAATATAGACCTATAAAGAGCAATGATAGTAAAGAAGGACAAGCAGCTAATAGAAGAGTTGATATAGTTATATTAAACAACGAGTATAATAAATCAGAAACAGCATCTATTAAATAATTTATTGCATTTTTATCCATATATATTCTCTATTTTTATTTATAAATTAAGTTTAATATTTTTATGATTTTTTAAACAATAAAAATTTTCAAAAATAAGAATATTTTATAGTAATTTAGAGTATTTAGACGTATATTGAATATAATGTCGATATACGTCTAAAAATACTGTTGACATAATAATAGAAAGTCTATATAATTATGTCTTGTTGAGGTCATCAAACAAAACAAATGATTTCAACTGAAAGAAAAAATCTTTCAAAGGATCTGGTGATGATGGCATGGAAGTAACACTCCTACCCATTCCGAACAGGAAAGTTAAGATCCATAGCGCCGAAGGTACTGCACGGGAGACTGTGTGGGAGATTAGGACGTTGCCAGGTAAGCATGGTTCACTAGCTCAGTCGGTAGAGCACATGACTTTTAATCATGGTGTCCCGGGTTCGATTCCCGGGTGAGCCACCAAAATCGTTTCTTTAATATTAAAGAAACGATTTTTTTATTTCATTTTTAAATTTATTATATTCGAATTATAATTTAGTAAATATTAAAAGAAATAATTCTTTTAATATTAAAATTTAATAACAAATTAAATTTTAAAAAGTAAAATTAATATGTTTCATTATTATTGATAATTAAGAGCGATAAATAAAGTTGATTTGTGATTAAACAAAATAGTCTTTAAATTAGTTTAATTTAAAGACATAATATATACATCTAATAAAAGTAAAAAAGGCATCCTATAAAGTATATATAATAGGATGTCTTTTTTATTTGCTATAGTATATAAGTTTGATTTTAAATATTAATCTAAAATTAAACTGTTATTTTTAATCTGTAGCTTGCTTTATTGAATTTTATATCTATAATATATAAATTGTAATTTGATAAAGTCTTAAATCTTTTAAATTGGTATTATCCAATTAATATGTTACAAGCTCTATCAAGGATTCCATTAAGTTCAGCTAATGCGACTCCAAAATTAGTTATAGGAACATTTTTTTCTTTAACTACCTCTAATCTTGATAATAGTTGCTTTCTTGTAAACATACAAGAACCACAATGTACTATTAATTTAAATTCTGATAAATTCTTTGGAAAATCACTTCCTGATACATTTACTATGTCTAATTTTCCACCAACTTTTTTTTCAAGTAATAAAGGTAGTTTTTCTCTTGCAATATCACCTTTTTGTGCATGATGAGTGCAAGCTTCTGCAATTAATACTTTGTCATTAGGTTTTAAATTATTAATAGCTTTAGCTCCTTTTATAAATAATTCTAAATCACCCTTATATCTTGCCATTAAAATAGAGAATGAGGTTAATCTTATATTTGAGGGAACTATTTCATTTACCTTTTTAAACATTTGAGAATCTGTAATTACTAAAGATGGATTTTTGACTATCTTTAGCAAGTCTTCTAATTCTGTATCTTTGACTGTAAGTGCCATAGCATCATTATCTAGTATATCTCTTATTATTTGTACTTGAGGCAATATAAGTCTTCCTTTAGGGGCTTGGATATCCTGAGGAGCGACTAATATAACCCTAGCCTTAGGATTTACAATATCACCAAGTATAGTAGGCATTTCAAAATCAATAGGTGCATTTTTAATAAGAAGCTCTTTAAATTTACCTATATTTATTTTTTCTCTAGAACTTATTTCTACAAATGGAATATCAAATTCTTTTTGTAATAATTCTAAGTTGCTCATTCCTAAATCAATTTTATTTATTACTCCTATTACAGGAATATTTTTTTGTTTTAAATCTTTAAACCATTCTTTTTCATTTTCAATATTATTATCTTCTGCTGAAAATACAAGTACAGCTAAATCTGTTTTTAACATTACCTCTTTTGTTTTTTCAACTCTTAATGTTCCTAAATCACCAGTATCATCTAATCCAGCGGTATCTATAATAACCACTGGTCCTAAAGGAAGTAATTCCATTGCCTTTGAAACAGGATCAGTTGTAGTACCAGGAGTATCTGACACTAATGAAAGTGGTTGATTTGTTAGAGCATTAATTAAACTTGATTTACCGGCGTTTCTTTTTCCGAATATAGATATATGTAGTCTATTTGCTTTTGGAGTGTTAAGCATAAATATGCCTCCTTTATAACTTGATTTTCAATTTTTAATTAGATAGTGTATTTTTTACTCAATATAAATAGTTCATGTATATTTTTATTATTGGAATAAACAAATTTTATTATTGTTCTATAAACATTTGTAAAACTTCTTTTCTTTTAGTTTTGTTTATTTTTTAGTAACTTGAACTTACTAGATATATCATCTTTTATAAATGTTAAGAAACATCTTAAATTCTGTAAGTCTTCTTTTAGTGTAGTTTCTTCATCTGAAGAAAGATATCCGTTATTAAATAATGTAAGAATAAAAAATAGTATACCTAGATTAATATAAATATCTTTTATGTCTGCAATAAATAAATTGCTAATGCCAATAAAATCTAAACTTCCACCATAAAATAGTTTATCAATTAATGAACAAAGAGCTCCGCTGAATATAAACAAAAAAGACATATCTGCCCAAAAATCTTTATTACCTTTATATAAGGAGTATCTGTATATTTCGACAAATACAAAAAGTGCAATGATATTAAAAAATATTAATAATGTGAAGCTTACATTAGTTCCAAATCTTGCATTTAACCATGAACCATCAGTATTGATTATTGGATTAAAAGATAGTAAATTAGGAATTATATTGATGTAAGTATCAAAATAAAATAACTTTATAAATATTTTTATTCCTTGGTCAATTAGCATTAATGATAAAAAAAGTTTTAACATTGTTTTAAATTTAAATCCATTTTGATTTTTATATCCTATTTTATAAATGAATAATCCTACTAAAGCAAACAAAAACATAAGAAATATATTTAACATTACTGTAGGAGTATCTTTAATCCTACCTGTGAACAATTCAAACAAAAAGTATAAAAACCACATAAGTGGTAGAATGCTTACTGTTAAGATTTTTTTATTATTCATACATTTTCCTCCTAAATATAGTGTGAACAGTTTTTTATATCAATTATAACTCTTACATAATTTATTAAAGCGTTATTTAATGATTTTATTTTATAACTAAAAATATTGTGGTATAAGATTTTTTACACCTATAAATGAGTAAAGGCATAAAATAGATGATTTCATGGTTTATATGCAACTTTTTTTATTATATTAAAGTTTATCATATTAAATTTTAAAATTCATCATTATATAATATATAAATTAAATATTGAAATTTAAAAAATATATTTTTGTATCAAGCAATATTTTACAATACATGTAATATATAATGATAAAATTAAATAAGATATTATATTAGAAAAAACATTATATAAAATTTGAGGGGGGAGTTAATCATGTTAACTATTTTTGCTATATCAGATTCTATAGCAGAAACAGCTCATCAAGTAACACTAGCAGTGGCAGCTCAGTTTAGAGAAAAAATAAAAATAAGAAGAGTACCATATATCAAAACAATTGATGATGTGGATTGTATTTTTCCTGAAATAGCTAAAGTGGAAAGAAAAATAATCATATCAACAATAATTACTGTAGATGTTAGAGAATACTTAACTAAAAAATGTTATGAAGAAGATATTTATATTATGAATGTTCTAGGACCTCTTATAGATTCTATATCAAGTATGTTGAACACTAATCCAGAATATAAACCTGGGGCCATGAGACAAATAGATGAAATGTATTATAAAAGAATAGAGGCTATGGAATTTGCGATGCAATATGATGATAGTAAAGACTATAGAGGACTTAAAAATGCAGATGTAGTTTTAATAGGATTATCAAGAACGTCAAAGACACCATTAAGCATGTATCTAGCTAATAAGGGGATTAAAGCTATAAATATACCATTAATGCCTGAAATAGGTGTACCAGATGATATATATATTATAGATAAGAAGAAAATTTTTGGATTAAAAATAGATCCATTTCAATTAATAGAAATTAGAAAGAAAAGATTAGATAAATTCCATCACATATCTTCAAGTATTGAATATGCTGGTGATGAAAGAATATTAGAAGAATTAGAGTATTCAGATAAGGTAATGAAGAAGTTAGGATGTAAAACAATAGATATAACACAAAGGGCTATAGAAGATACAGCTTTAATTATTTTAGAATCAATTGGATATAATAAGAGCACGAATAGTTATTAGATATATTGTGGTTCTTGGGGAGTGTGATTTAATATGAAAATAGGATTAGTACTATCAGGGGGAGGAGCTAGGGGAGCATATCAAATCGGTGTATGGAAGGCATTAAAAGAGTTGAAAATTGATAGATATATAGAAGTAATTTCAGGGACATCAATCGGTGCATTAAATTCTATATTATTTTGCCAAGGAGATATAGAGAAGGCAGAGGAAGCGTGGCTTAATATATCAAAGGAAAAAGTTCTTCCTATAGATAAGAGAGATTTGAATATTAAAGGTTTTTTAATATCATTAGGATTAAAAAATATGAACTTAGTAAAAAAATGTATGCCAAAGATGATTGATACAGGAAATCTTTCAAGGGGAGGTTTAACTGATATTATTAATAAATATGTAAATTTTAAAGATATAGATGAGTGCAATAAATTATGCTATGTAGCTTGTACAGAGCTTACAACTTTTCAACCTAAATACTTTAAGATTAATGGATATAATGAAGAGAATATAAGAAGTATTTTATTTGCATCATCAGCATTACCTATGATATATGAATCAGAAGAATTTGAATCTATAAAATATTTAGATGGTGGAATGGCTGATAATGTTCCTGTACAGCCTGTATATGGAGAAAACTGTGACATTATAATAGTAGTGCATCTTTCTAAAGATTCTCATATAAATAAAAAGTTATTTCCAAATACTAAAATAATAGAGATATATCCATCTGTTATGGAAGAGGGGGTATTAGATGGTATATTGGATTTTGTTCCTGAGAGTGCTGAAAAAAGAATTAAACTAGGTTATATTGATACCATTGATTATTTAAAGCCAATTATGGATTTAGGTGTATTGGTATTTAAACATAAACCAATACCTGATATAGATACTCAAAAAGTACTTAAATACGTAAAAAGTAAATTTATTAAAAAAGAATAGAAAATTATTGTTGACACGATATAAATAAAATGGTAAGATAAAACACGTCGCTAAGAGATGCGGCCAACAAGAAAGAAAAAAGTTAAGAAATTAAATTTCAACTTATTAAAAACTTGTTGACAGAAAAGAAATTAAATGTTATACTGATTAAGTCGCTTAAGGGTAACACAGTAAAATAAAAGAAAATTTGGTCTTTG
>NZ_JAMQIF010000030.1:0-15959 GCF_023845855.1 Clostridium sp. ZBS2 | reverse complement strand
GGACTATACTCATTTTAGTGTTCATAAGTTCAATTATTCCGTCCACTTTGCTTATGCATATATCAACACTCTGCTAAAACAGAGCCTATAATTTAAAATTTATCTTTATTCTAAACAATAAAATTAAATTCATTAATTTTAATTGTTTGTATATATGAATTGCCTATTCACATATATCCTTCAATTATTTTAATTACTACTTCTTCATTAAACTCAATTCCTTTTAAGCATTCTTGAATTTTGTTTAAATCTACTAACATAAGTGAATCAGTGAATATTTTACAATCCTTTATAATCCCATTAACAATATCTAAATTAATCTCAACATTTCCAATTGAAAATTTTCTTTCTAAAGTTATATTGTAATTAGGACTTTCTCCAAAATTCCACTTTCTATCATTATATTTTTGAAAATGACTTGGAATGTAATCTTTTTTGCTATATTCTTTTATATTTGCAAATTCTCCATATACATTTAGAAATCCATTAATTAAAGCTTCCTTAACAATATTAGAATCAATTTTTTTATCTAAATCCTTAAGATTAACAACTCTACTTCTAACAGACTTTATTCCCTTAGATTGTAATTTTAATTTAGATGGATTTAATGCTTTAGAAAGTTCATTTAAATTTATATCGATCATTATAGTTCCATGATGAAAATAGTTTCCATCTTCTGAATAAAATGCATGACCAGAAAATTTCTTATTATCTATAAGTAAATCATTTCTTCCTGATACTTCTGCAACCAATCCTAATCTTTTAATTCCATCGATTATTACTTTAAGCTGCTTTTCTAAATTCACATCTACCTCTTTAGTTAAAAAAGTAAAATTAAGATTTCCAAGATCATGAAAAACTGTTCCTCCACCAGATATTCTCCTAACTAATGTAATATTGTTTTCTTTCATATAATCTAAATTACATTCAGAATATGGGTTTTGATTTCTCCCTATAACTACAGTTCTATCATTTTGCCAAAGATATAATATATTTTCATTATCTTTCAAATTTCTAAGTAGTTCTTCTTCTAAAGCTAAGTTATAAGCTGGATCTACCTCTTTTGAAATGATAACTTTATTCATGATTGTGTATAGCTCCTATAGATAGTCCTAAGGCACTTTCATGTATTACTTCACCTGTAGTTGGATGTGCAAATATAGTTTCACAAATTTTCTCTTCACTAATATTATTCTTAATAATTAAAGTTAATGTGCTAATTAATGAAGATGCATCTGCTCCAATAATAGATGCTCCAACTATTTTATTATTATTAATATCTTTAATTATTTTTATAAATCCTTTTTCTTCTCCCATAGTTAAAGCCTTACCATTAGCTGAATAAGGGAATTTACTTATCTTAATATTTAGTTCCTCTTTTAAACACTTATCTTCATTCATTCCAACTGATGCTATTTCTGGCACTGTGAAAATTACATTTGGTACATGATCATAGCTCATTTCTTTATTTTGACCTAATATATTATCAACAGCTAGCATTCCTTGATGTGAAGCAACATGAGCTAATTGCATTATATTATTAACATCTCCTATAGCATACACACCTTCAACATTTGTTTCTAAATTAGAATTAACTTTAATTCCTCTTCTATTATCATTTAATTCAAGATTTATATTTTCAACATTTAATCCATCAATATTAGGCTCTCTTCCTATTGCTACAAGTACATTTTCTGATACTAATAATTTTTCTTCTTCATCTTTTTCAAAAGATACAATAGCATGGCCATCTTCAGATTTTTTAATCTCTGTAACTTTTGAGCTTGTATAGACATTAATTCCTTTATCAGTTGCAATACCTTTTATCTCTTCAGAAATATCTTTATCCATCATTAGCAATAATCTATCTGCATATTCAACTACATTTACCTTTACTCCAAAGTTAGAGTAAATGAATGCAAATTCCATACCTATAACTCCACCACCAATTATTGTTATAGACTCAGGTAATTTTTCATTGCTTAATGCAGTAGTACTATTTAAAACAAATGGCATATTAATTCCTTTAATATTAATATTTGAAATTTTAGATCCAGTTGCTATAATTATATCTTTAGAATCTACTGTATACTCATCTTTACCCTTTTTTACAATAATATTTTTATTATCTAAAAATGAAGCTTCTCCTTTTATAACTCTTACGCCATTTGCTTCTAGAAGATACTCTATTCCATTAACAAGTCTTCCTTTAACATCATCTTTTCTTTTTACTACTTTTTTCATATCAACTTGTATATTATCAATAGTAAATCCAAACTCTTCACTGTTTAATGCATTATGAAATACTTCAGATGATTTTACAAATGCTTTTGTTGGAATACATCCTACATTTAAACAAGTGCCACCAAGATTTTCTTTCTCGATAATAACAGTATTTAATCCTTTTTTAGCTGCATAAATAGCTGCAACATATCCTCCTGGACCTCCCCCTATTATTGTTAAATCAGCTGTAACATTTTCTTTTTTTCCCTTAAGCATAGAACCAAAATAATCAACCTTAGGAGTATTACTATTACTACTTATATTTTCTCCAGTTGCTAGAAATAATATTTGTCCAATCTCAACTTCGTTACCTTCAGATACTTTTATTTCATCTATTTTAAAATCAAAATTTGCTTTAAAAGGTGTATTTCCTTTGCTTGTTTCTAATTGCATTAATACCTGCCCTTTTTTTACTTGCTCTCCTTCAGTCACACTAATTTTTCCTACTTTAGCAGACTTATTATGTCCAGATAATGTTTCTAATCTTATATCCATCTTAAATTCTCCTTCTATGTAAAAAGGTTGTCATAAAATCAATTAGATGTTATGAACAACCCATATATTTTTATTTATATACAATTACTACTTATTTAAAATCTTTTTCAAATTCATCAATTGAATCTTTTAATAATGTTACTGAATAAGCCATTGTTGGGCCTCCACCAAATGCAACTGAAACCATTGCTGCTTCCATTATTTCTTCTCTAGTAGCTCCTGCTTCTAAAGCTTTAAAAGCATGGAATACTATACAATATTCGCATCTGTTATATGTAGCTATACCAACACTAATTAATTCTTTTGTCTTATTACTAATAGCTCCATCTCCATAGTTTGTACCAAGAAGATTCATAAATGCTTCAACATTAGCACCATTAGTTTCTCCTAGCGTATTTAACCCATTCATAAAATCATTTAACATTCCTCTAACATCTTTTTTCATAATAAAAACCTCCATATAATTCTATTCTCTAAATTACTTTACATAGCAATACTTAGCATAGCAAGTATCTTTGTATAAAAAATACCACATCAAAGTGGTATTGTCAACATTTACATACATTATTTATCATTTTTTCTAAAACATTTTTAAAAATATTTAGTTCATCTTCTGATATACCATTAACTGCATCCCTCTGAAATTCTTCTCCCAATGGAATAAGTTCTTCTCTTAACTTTTTTCCCTTATCAGATAAAAATATTCTAGTTACTCTTCTATCTTTAATTTCTTTTCTTCTTTCAACTAAATCATCTTTTTCCATACGATCTATAAGTCTTACCATAGAAGATTCTTTAACACTCATGTTATCAGAAAGCTCCTTCTGAAAAATACCATTAGTCTTACCTATATAATATAATGCTATCCATTGAACTCTAGTCATATCATGTTCCTGAAGCCTTCTGTTAAATTCATCTGAAAGTATTTTAGCCCCTTTATTAGTTATGAAACCAATGCAATCATCTAAATTATACATTTCCCCACATCCTTTGATTTTCTTCAATTCTTTAATTATAGTATACTCCTTAGATTAAGAGCAACTAATTCTCCATAAAATTATTACTTCAACATATTATGATTCAACTTAATTATTAATGATTATGCTTGAAAAATTTTCAATTTAAGCAGTTAATAATCTATAAAAAATATAGGATATGTTTTCTAAAGTGAAAACATACCCTATATTTTTTAACTCTAATTTTATAAATCTTGAAATATGCAATAAGTAAAATTTCATCATTCAGTCTACTTGTTTATGCATATATCAACACTTTACTAAAATAGAACTATTTCGCAATTATTATTCCTTCTATTTTCTCAATACAGCCGCCGCAGCATGTACCTGCGTTAGTAGCTTCTTGTACTTCTTCTAAATTAGTAGCTCCATTGTTCATAGCATCTTTTATATCTTGTGCTGTAACTCCAACACATCCACATATTACTTCATTCATATCCATTTTTCTATTCCCCTTAACAATAATCTTTTGTATTACAAGAATAATTTCCTGTGAGTTAATTTTAATACATACTACACAAAATTTCAATAGTAAATATTATTAATTAATAATTATTATTGAAATTTTAAATATTCAATTCATATTTATACCTTTTAATTAAAATTAATTTTGGAATTTTTTCTATAGTAAATAAATATAATTTAAGTGATAGTTGTTATAGGAGATTTAATATGAAAATTTTATTATTCTTATTATTTATTATTGTTGTGTCGGGCTCTTTATTATTCTTAATATATAATTATGAAAACAAAATATCATCGGTAAAAAAACAATTAATCGCTAGTCAAGAGCAGTTTTATAAATTAAAAGCAGAGTATAATCAACTAAATTCTTTAAAAAACAATCCATTAATTATGTTTCTTGATTTAACAGAACATACTGGTTTATTAACTAAAGATTCTATTGTATATCTGTCTCCAAATGAATTAGCGCCAGTATTGCAAAAAATTGATATATCTATGGAAGTTTATATACTAGATAAAGCTTTATCCGATAAAATTGTATGGTATTATGTATCTCTTCCTATAGATACAAATATAAATTCAAGAGGTTGGGTAAAAGAAGATTCATTTTCTAATTTCTTAGATAAATCATCATATACAGATATCATCAAATGCTAAAAAATTCTGTTCTACATTTTAGTTAACATTACAAAGTAAAAAGGTGAAAGTTAAAAGTTATTTTTAAAATTCTAATACGAATTTTTTCCTTAACTTATTACTTTCACCTTTAAAATTTCAACTAAATTTCTATCTAACTATTTAATCAACTTAACATAATGGCAATACCCATATATATAAAATATATTATTATGGTTACTATTAATGGCCAATTCATTATTTTATCTTCTTTATTATAAGATATACCTTTATTAAAGTACTGATAATCAATAATCTCAGCCTCTTTATATTGAATTTGTTCATTAATTAAATTTTGTTTTCTTTTATCATTTATTCTCTTAAGTTTTTTAAGCATTAATACAATTAAAAATGTTGAAACCAACCCCATTATTACATAGCCTTTTAATAAATTCATCTTTTCAGCTAATGATAAAGCTTTGATTGAAATATCCTGAGCCGTTTCTTCAATTCCAAATTTATTTTGAAAAAATGTTAATAACTTTTGCATAACTACTGATGTTCCATTAATCATAAAATGGAATGTCATAGAAGCAAATATACTATTAGTCACTCTAACTAAATAAGCTAAAATTCCACCTAAAACAGCTGCATATAAAAATTGTTGACCATTTAAATGAAATATACCAAATAATAAGCCAATTATTATGCACGTTTTTAAATCACTTTTATCATCATATCCAGATTGAACTATACCTCTTAACGTTATTTCTTCTGTTATAGCAGGCATAACAGCCATTAAAAGTAACATTATTAAAAATGGTGTAGATGATATTTGGGATACAAAGTTTCCTATATCATTTTCAAAAAAGAATGACATTATAAGTGAAAACAAAGTAACTAACGGTTGACTTACAAATGATAAAACAATTATTAAGAAAAAATCTTTTAAATATAATTTATTAAACTTAAAAGTTTGTTTTATATTAGGCTTAACTATTATTACATATATTATTGCAGGTATTATAAATAAAATCATATGATTTAAAAATAATTGCACTCTTATATCTGTTAAACCCATCATTAAATAAAAAATTCCTAAAAAATTAGTTCCTATTATTTCTCCTAATAGTATTATTAAAAAATATAAATTAGCTCTAAATGTTTTTTTCATATTTACACCTTTACTACAAATTATTAATTAGATTTATATTTTAGTGTATAAATAGTTGCCTCTTGGGAAAGAATTTATAATGAAGTAACTAACTTCAATATTTAATCGCCTCTCCCCCCATTTTATTTATATACCAAATTTTATTCCTATTGCTATTATAGATAGCAATAGGAATATTTTTTATCATAAATGTTTTAATTAAATATTAACATTATTTTAAAATGTCTTTTCTACTTCTCTCCTAATCATATCTAATGCAGCTATAGTCGCTGAGTTTCTTACTTTTGCTCTATTTCCCTTAAATACATATCTTTTAGCATATGCCTTTCCATTTATACAAATACCTATATATACTAATCCTACAGGCTTCTCAGCAGTTCCTCCACCAGGACCAGCAATTCCAGTCGTAGCTATTCCAATATCTGTTTTAGAAGTCTTAGATATGCCTTCTGCCATCTCAATTGCTACTTGTTCACTTACTGCACCATATTTATCTAATGTTTCTTTCTTCACATTTAGTCTTCTTATCTTAGCTTCATTAGAATATGTTACTGCACCTTCCATAAAGACTTCTGATATTCCTGGATAAGATACTAATTTACTTGCTATTAATCCACCTGTACATGATTCTGCACTAGCTAAAGTTAATCCTTTATTTATTAACATCTTTCCTAAAGCTTCTTCTATTGTTTCATTATTAATTGAATATATATTATCATTTAATCTTTCTCTTATATCATTTAATATAGGTTCTATTAATTTTAATCCTACACTCTCTTCATATGATTTTGCAGTTATTCTTAATTCTACTTCTCCATCCTTTGCATAAGGTGCAACTGTTGGATTAGTTTGATTATCTATTATATCCTTTATTTTTTCTGCAACTGAACTTTCTCCAACACCTATAATTTTTATTACTTTAGAAACTAAAGTTGTATTAGTTTTATTATTTAGATATGGTTTTATGCTTTCCTCAAACATAGGTTTCATCTCATTTGGAGGTCCAGGAATAATAATCATTATTTTATCTTTTTCTTCTATAATAATACCTGGTGCTGTTCCGTTATTATTTTCAACCACAATTGATTCCTTAGGATATAATGCTTGCTTTAAATTATTTTTAGGCATATTCTTACCCATTGATTTAAAGTATTCTTCTATCTTTTCTTTTGATTTTTTATGTTCTACTAATTCTTTATCAAAATATTTTGATGCAACTTCTTTAGTCATATCATCATCTGTAGGTCCAAGTCCACCTGTTGTTATAACCAAATCACTTCTACTAAAAGCTAATTCAAATGCTTCTAAAATTCTTTCTTCATTATCTCCAACAACTTGCTGATTGTATACATCAAGACCTAATAAAGCTAATTCCTTAGATAAATATTGTGAATTAGTATTTAGAATATCACCTAATAATATTTCCGTTCCTATTGATATTATTTCAACTTTCATTTTATGCCCCTTTTATTAAAAATTTAAAGATTTTCTGTATGACTTCTATCATTCTTTGATAGAATGTTAAACTCATCTTTATCTCTTACTATTTTGGTCAATGAAGCTTGTCCGTATACACCCTTAAGTTCACCTTCAAATTCCGTAAAGTAACTCATTATAACTTTTAAAGCCATTCCATGAGTTACTATTAAAATATTTTTGTCATTTTCTTTTTCTAAAATTGATTCTAACTTCTTAAATGTTCTATTCTTTACATCTAAAAGAGTTTCACCATCAGTTCCTTTTACTTCATGATTTCCAGAAAACATTTCTTCTAAAAAATTGCTTTCTCCCATTTTAGGTAAATCTTTTATATATTTTCCTTCATATTCTCCAAACCCAATTTCTTTTAGCTCATCACAAGTTACTATTGGAATGTTATTAGGTTCTGATATAATTTTTGCTGTATCCAAAGCTCTTTTTATAGGACTTGCATATATAATGTCTATTTTTTCATTTTTTAATCTATCTCTTAAGCTCTTAGCTTGATTCAATCCTCTTTCTGTTAAAGGTGAATCCTTACTTCCTTGAAGTCTTCCTTCTATATTCCATTCTGTTTCACCATGTCTAGTTAAAAATAATGTTGTCATACTTAATCACTCTCCACACTGTATTTCATATAGTCTTATTTTACAATACTTACAACTTATATTCCACCTAGTACAAAGTGATTGAACTGCACTTTAATTAACAATTGATACTTAACAATGAACAAGTGTGGTTTAAAGTGGAAATCTCTATATTATTACATGTCTCTGTTTTAAATGTGTGTTGATATATGCAATAGGTAAAGTGGCATATATCAACACTCTGCTAAAACATAGCCTATTACATAAATAAAAACCACTTAACTGCAATATACATCACTGTTAAGTGGTCTTATAAAAATCTTATTTAAATTAATTTTCTGCAGTTTCAAGTAATGCTAAAGCTACTGCTCCTACAACACCTGCATCTGTTCCAAGTCCTGCTGGTACAATCTTAACTGATTCAGCCATTGATTTAAAACATCTCTTATCTACAACTTTTCTTACTGTATCAAATACAATATTTCCAGCTTTTGAAACGCCTCCACCAATTATTATTACTTCTGGATCAAAAATTGATACCGCATTTGCAACAGCTATTCCTAAATAATTTAATGCATTATCTATTATATCTTTACATACTGGATCTCCAGCAGCTGCTTCTACAAATACTTCATATGAAGTTATCTCATCATATTTTCTTAATGATGTTTCAACTTTACTTCCTATAGCTTCTTTACCTCTTTTTCCTATAGCTGTTCCTGATGAAGTTGCTTCTACACAACCAATATTTCCACAATTACATCTTGGACCATCAGGAGCTACAGTCATATGACCTATTTCTAATGCGTTTGATGTATGACCTCTATATATTTTTCCATCTAATATAGCTCCACCGCCTACGCCTGTGCTTACTGTAAAGAATAATACGTTTTTAGCACCTCTTCCTGCTCCAAACATAAATTCACCAATAGTAGCAACGTTTGCATCGTTATCTAAGAAAACAGGTACTTCAAACTTTTTACTTAGTGGATCTACTAAATTAAAGTTTTTAAATGGAAGATTAGGTGTATATATTATTACTCCCTTTTCTGCATCAAGTGGTCCTGGAGAGCCTATACCTATTGCCTTTACATCTTTATATGTAACTCCACCATCTTTTATTACCTTATCTACCGAGTCTATTATTCTATTTAATACAGGAATTTCTCCCTCGTGTGCATTAGTCGGAACTGTTGTTTGGCTAATAACTTCACCATTTAAATTTGATAAAGCTGTACTTATTTTAGTTCCTCCTAAGTCAACCCCTACTACAAATTTTTGCATAAATTTATCCTCCATACTGAATACTAATTGTTAATTTTTCTCACCGGTAACGGTTCTAATATATTTACATTATACTATAATATTTAGTGTAAAGGAATGTAAATTTAAAATCAATATTTTATTTTCTTTTATATGCACTTATAGAGTAACAACCATATGAGTTAAAACCCGCATCACTAATAGTAAATTTATTATCTTCAAGCATAGAATTAATAAATTTTATATTTTCCTTATTCTCTTCATTTATTCTTATTATAAAATCATCACCATGATCTACAATACTGAAATAATCAAAAATATTGCTATATTCACTTAATCCAAGGATTCCTGTAATATCCATACTATATGTTGACATCAATTACTTACCTCACATTTATTTTTTAATTTAGTTATTTATATAACTTATTATTCCTTTAATTAATTAATATTATTCTAATTATTAATATGTAAAAAGAGATATAAATACCATTATTTCCTGGTGCTTATATCTCTTTTAATTATGCTTTCAATTTATACTTTTACTTTTCTTCAGAGTTTAAATTCTCTATTATTTTATTTGCTTCCATTTCTGGAACCTCTTCATATCTTAAGAACTCCTTTTTAAAGCTTCCACTACCATGTGTAATAGATCTTAATTCAGTTACATATCTGCTTATCTCAGAAAGAGGAATTTCAGCTGTTATTTCTTGAGCTGAATCTTTTGGTTCCATTCCAATAATCCTCCCCCTCTTTTTGTTAATATCACCCATAACATCACCTGTATATTCATCTGGAACAGTTACTTGTAGTTTCATTATAGGCTCTAATAGTATTGGTTTAGCTTCTTCTAAACCCTTTTTATAAGCTACCGATGCAGCTACTTTAAATGCCATTTCTGATGAATCCACAGGGTGATATGATCCATCATGCAATGTAGCTTTAAGCCCTATAACTGGACATTTTGCAAGAACTCCATGTTCAATACATTCTCTTAAACCTTTTTCTACTGCAGGTATAAAGTTTCTCGGTACAGCTCCACCAACTACTTTATCTACAAATTCCAAATCTGTCTCTCCATCACTTCTAGGTTCAAATTTTATTACTACATCACCATATTGTCCATGTCCACCTGATTGCTTTTTATGCTTTCCTCTTACATCTGATGACGATTTTATAGTTTCTTTATAAGGAATTCTAGGTGCTTTTAATATAACATCTACACCAAATTTATTTTTAATCTTACTTGCAATTATATCTATATGTGTTTCACCAAGGCCTGATATGATTATTTCTGAACTTTCATTATCCCTAGTTATATCAAAAACTAAGTCCTCATCTTTTAATTTAGTTAAAGCTTGAGATATCTTCTCTTCATCACCTTTAGTCTTAGGAATCACAGACATTGAAATAACTGGAACAGGAAAATTCATTTTATCATATAATATTTTAAAGTTACTATCACATAAAGTATCTCCTGTATCTGTATATTGTAATTTAGATATAGCTCCTATATCTCCAGCTATAATTTTTTTAGTTGGCATTTGATTTTTTCCTCTAATGAAATACATATGAGAAAACTTTTCTAATTTATTTTTATTAGCATTTAATACATTACTATCTTCTGTTGCTGTTCCTGTCATAACTCTAAAGAATGATATTTTTCCTACGAATGGATCTGCAATTGTTTTAAATACCAAAGCTGAAAAAGGTTTATTTTCGTCAAGGCTTATAAACTCCTCTTCATTAGTTTCAATATTTAAAGCTTTTTGTGGAATTGCATATTCTGGGGATGGGAAACAATCAATTATATTATCAAGTAAAGTATCAACACCTATAACTTTTAATGAACTACCACACATTACTGGTGCAATTTCACCAGTAGCACACCCATTAATAAGGCCTTTATATATATCTTCATCACTTAAAGTTCCTTCACTAAAATACTTTTCAAGTAAAACTTCATCAGTTTCTGCTACTGATTCCATAATCATCTCTTTACATTCTTGTATTTTATTTTTTAAGTTTTCTGGTATATCTATTATTTGAGTTTTCTTAGTTTTAAGATTATATACCTTAGCTTCATTTGAAATAATGTTAACTACCCCTTCAAAGTCTCCCTCAGAACCAATGGGATATTGAATTGGAACTACACTCATACCAAATTTATCTTTAAGTGATTGCAAAACCTTATCAAAGCTAGAATTTTCCCTATCTAATTTATTTATAAAAAATGTTCTTGGCAATTTTATTTTATTACAATATTTCCAAGCTTTTTCTGTTCCTACCTTTATTCCAGATACTCCACTAACAACTATCATTCCTACATCTACAGCTCTCATGCCTTCAATATATTCGCCTTCAAAATCGTAATATCCAGGAGTATCAACAATATTTATTTTCACATCATTAACTTCAATTGGTGCTACAGAAAGTGAAATTGTAAGCTTTCTTTTTTTCTCTTCTTCATCATAATCTAAAGTAGTTGTTCCATCTTCTATATTTCCTAATCTATCAATTATATTAGAATAGTATAAAATAGCTTCAACCAAAGAAGTCTTTCCTGTACCGCTATGACCCATTAACCCTATATTTCTTAAGTTTTTAATATTATAACTTCTCATAAATTCATAGCCAAACCTATAAGTTTCCTTAGGAGTTGGCTTTCACCTGCCTTTCCTTTAAATACTTATTATCTTAAATATATTATTCAATAATATATTTAAAAACTCCTTTTTTATTTTTTGAAACATTCATAATATTTTATTTTTTCTGACTAATACTTAAAATATATCAATTATTAAATATATATTTATAAATTTCAAATACTATACATAAAGTTTTATATATTATAAGTATTAAATTTATCCTTAGATAATGCTATAATAAAGCTTATGAATTTCAAAAATAAACTATACGGGGGAAATTTCGTAAATGATGAGTAAATTTAAATTAAAAAGTAATTATAATAGATTGCTTTTTTTAACTTTTGTAATAGCTTCAATCAGCTTAATAGCCTTTATATTATTTAAATATCCTCATGTAGGTGTAGCTGATCAAGGTGACTTTGATAGAGTTATGAATGCTTCAGGAATATCTTTGCTTGATTCTGATAAAAACAATCCTAATTTCGTTAGATTTTATGATTATATAGTGAGTAATTATAAAATATCTAATTTTTTCAAAACTATTATTGGGTCCATTATTGGATCTAGTATTGGATTTTTAATTTTAATTATAAGTATCTTTTGCAAACTATTTAGTAGCAATATTTTTAAAACTGAATATTTAGCAATAGCTTATAGTATTATTTATATTCTTTCTATATTTATAATATTAAAATATTTAAATATAAAAAATAGCTTAAATCTAACTTTTATAGGAGTTTTAAGTTTATTTATGTTATTTGATGGGAATTATATAATTTGGTTTAATAGTTTCTATGGTGAACCTATGATGTTATGTACATTATTATTACTTATTGCTTCATTTTTACATTACATAAACTATAAATATGTAAAAAAAGATAATGATAAGATAATGTCAAAAATAGTATATATATTGCTAGCTACATTTTTATTTTTAGGTTCAAAAATGCAAGTAGTAACTGCTGTACCATTTTTAATGATATTATTATTAAAAATAATTTTAGACAATAAACAATATCTTTCTAAGAAAAACTTTGTATCAATAATAATTTCCTTATGCTTAATTATGTCTTATCCTCTTGTTTTCAATGCCTTCAATGGAAATATAAGCAATGACACACAATATAATTCTGTATTTTACGGTGTACTTAATGGTTCTAAAACTCCAGAGCAAGATTTAATTGATTTAGGACTTAATCCTGACATGGCTTCAGAGGCTGGAAAACATTCTTATTTAAGTGATGAAGAATATGTAAAATACATTCCAAGAACAGAAATAACTAATAATGAATTTTATGGGAAAATAGGAAACTCTAAATTAGCTAAATTCTATATAACCCATCCTTTAAGACTTATAGAAGGAATGCAATATACTGCAAGTAAAGCTTTTGATACAAGCACCTTATTAGGAAAAACATCAATAGAATATAGTTCTGAACCAACAATTGATTTTAATAGATTTACTACTTGGTCAGATTTTAAAGAAAATTATTTACCTAAGAATTTATTATTTATAATTTCAGTATTTTTAATAATTTTTGTATATAGTAGCTGGCTTTATTTAAGAAATAAAAATAATGGAGAGCTAAAAAATAAGATATTTTTAATATGGACTATTATGTTTATAGCTGCTATTCAGTTCCCTATGCCTTTTGTAGGAAATGGTAGAGCTGATACTGCAAAACAATTATTCTTATTTAATTTTATTTTTGATCTTTTATTGATAATAACTGTTTCTTATACATTCTCAAAAATAACTGATATATTTTCGAAGAAAAGATAATAATTTGAGCTTACTTTAATTTAACTATATATTTATAATTCTCTATTTAAATATTAATTAATATATGCGATAGGTAACATAGCATTGTAATTGGACTATACTTATTTTAGTGTTCTTACGTTCAATTACTCTGTCCAGTTTTATTTATTTATATATCAACTCTTAAATATATAGTTAAAAATATTATGTTACATAGGAGATTTACTATTCATGAAAAAATTAAATTGCAGAAAATTGTTTTCTGATAGAGTTTCAATATTAAAGCTTTTTATTATTGTTGCTATGTTAGTAAAAACCATTCTTTTCATATCCATTCTTAATATAGATACTGCTGATAGAATATTAAAGAAAAATTTAAGTTTTAAATTTGCGATTATTTATCTTGCATTTATTCTTTTATTTTATTCATTTGGTTATCTATTTTCAAAGAATAAACAAACTATCTTTTATATTATATTAAACTCACTATATACCATACTATTAATAGCAGATTTATCTTACTTTAGAGCTAATAGAGATTTATTAGGATTAAAAAATATTTTCTTTGAAAATACATTTAACCCTTTACAACATTCACTTATTAATTTAAGACCTGTTGATTTTATATTCATTGTAGATGTTATATTATTGTTAACTTGGATCATTAAAAGTAATATTGAAAATAATAATAAAAGAAGTTTTAAAAAGTTTTTTGCTACAATGATAATTTCAGTATTTATGATTATAGGATCATGCATATGTGTTGATGCCCTTCAATTGGGTGAATTTGGTGATAGCATAATTTTTAATCAATGGACAACCTTAATGGAGGTAAAAGCCCCTGGCCCTCTAGGATATCATATAGTAGAAGGTACAAGATCAATTAATAAGTATTTTAACGATAAACCTTCTAATGAAGATAAAAAGGCAATTGAAGATTGGTTAACCTTTAATAAAGAAAACATTGAAGACAATGAATACAAAGGATTACTTAAAGGAAAAAATGTTATATTTCTTCAAATAGAATCTTTAGAAAACTTTGTTATAAATCAAAAAACAAATGGCAAAGAAATAACACCATTTTTAAATAAACTAGCTAGTGAAGGTTTATATTTTAATAACTTCTATGAACAAAATAATGCAGGAAATAGTATAGATTGTGATTTTATGATCAATACCTCTATGTATCCATTAGGAAATAAAATAACTGCTTTAAATTATGGAGAAAATGTTTATCCTAATTCGCTTCCAAGAATTCTACAAAAAGATGGATACTTTACTATATCATCTCATGCTGAATTGCCAAATGAATTTAATTGGACTGAATTACATAAAAATAGTTTTGGAGCTAATGAACTTTGGACTATTAATGATTACGTTTATGAAGAAAGTGTTGGATATGGATTATCAGATAGAAGCTTCTTAAGTCAAACTGCAAATAAACTTAAAGATATAAAGCAACCATTTTTTATTCAACTTCCTACTTTATCTAATCATGGACCTTTTGATTTAAATGAAAAATATAGACAATTGAACTTACCTGATGAAGTTAATGATAGTTACTTAGGAGGATATTTCGAAAGCGTATTATATACAGATAATCAATTAGAAATGTTTTATAATAAATTAAATGAGTCGGGGCTACTAAATGATACTGTATTGGTTATTTATGGGGATCATACAGGTGTTCATAAGTATTATAATGAAGATATTCAAGACATTGACTATGAGAACAATTGGTGGGATGAAGTTGATCATAAAATTCCATTAATAATCTACTCTAAAGATATGCAACATAAAATTATAAATAAGACAGGTGGACAAATAGACATACTTCCAACAATATGTTACTTATTAGGTATTGATGATAATTTGTATAGAGATTCTACTATGGGCAGAATTTTAGTTAATACTAATAGAGATGCAATAACTATAAAAGGAAATCATATTATAGGAAATGTTAAACCATCAGATGAAGAACATGTTTCAAAAGCATATGAGATAGGTGAAAAAATTATAAAAACTAATTATTTTAATCATAAATAAGAACAAAAGTTGCTAAACCACGCTTTTTAGTTGAGAGTAAATAATTAAGAATTGAGAGTTTTTTTAATTTTATAATTTTATGTACAATAACAAAAAGGATGTTGAAATATTCAACATCCTTTTTGTTAT
>NZ_JAMQIF010000003.1:190067-190306 GCF_023845855.1 Clostridium sp. ZBS2 | reverse complement strand
TAATACATACTATATGAAAAATAATACAAAAATAATAAATTTTATGACATTTTCTTTTAATAAATGTTGATGCATAAAGTTATTACAATAAACAGTTGACAATGAACAATTGTGGTTAAAAACCATTAGCTTTCTAAAAGTATATATTTTAAAATTCATATAGGACTTCTATCCTTCACTTTCAACTAAAATATACTATAAATAAAATGTTATTTTTTAATATAGATTTATATATGCAA
>NZ_JAMQIF010000003.1:145717-190055 GCF_023845855.1 Clostridium sp. ZBS2 | reverse complement strand
ATTCCTAAGTTCAATTACTCAGTCCACTTTGCTTATGCATATATAAACTCTATCCCCAAACATAACATTGTAAAAAAATAAGAGACTTTCTTTCGAAAGTCTCTTATAATTTAAAGCTTAAATTATTTAACCCAAGCTCCATTAGCTCCTAAAACATAACCATTAACAGTTGTGTTAGCTAACATTTTTCCTGATCCATCAGCGAAGTACCAAGTACCATTGTCGTTGATCCAACCAGTTTTCATTGCTCCTCTAGTTCCATCTGAAACTGGATTTAAGTAGTACCAAGCTCCATTAATGTTTTGCCATCCTGTTTGCATAGCTCCATTTGAACCTAAGTAGAACCAAGTTCCATTAATAGTTTGCCATTCAGTTTGCATAATTCCAGCTGCATTAGCTAAGTACCAATTAGCTCCATCTTGGAACCAACCAGTTGCTTTAGTGTTGTCAGCGTTAACGAATGTCCAAGTTCCATCAGCAGCTTGGCTCCATCCAGTTTTAACTTCAACTTCTGGCTTTTCTTCTTCTTTATCTTCTTTTCCACCGATTATAGAATAAACTTCATCATCTTTATTCTTATCACTCCAGATAACCATGTTATCTTTATTGTAAACTGACATAAAGTCCATTCCGCCATCTACTTTATAAACTTTATCCCAATCATCTTTGTTATCAAATTTGTAAATAAATCCGTTTTCTAATCTCCATATATTTCCATCTACATCAACGTCCATTGCATCATAATCCTCACTGCAATCTCCGTTAGCATCAATATAATATAATCCTGATTTTGGCTTAAAGTTTACAGTTTGTACTAATAATTCTCCAGCAGAATTTTCTTTATATCCAACTAAAGTTCCATTAACAACAGTGAAATTTGGATCTGTCACATTTTCACCATTTATATCTCCAGTAAGGAATGCATCTTTGAAGTTTTTAACATCTTCATTATTTCCATTATCTTTTTGAAGTTTTCCATCTTTATTACATACAACATAAGATGTTACATTCTTAGCATATTTAGCTCCATCTTTGTTATCTGAAGCTTGATCTTTTGAAATTTTTTGAATAACTTCAAATGAAACTTCATTTGTATTTATTCCATTAAATGCAATTTCATTATTTCCATATACTTCGTCTATAACAAGTTTACTATTGTCACTACCTACAAGAGATATTGTAACTGTTGCTAGTCTATATATGTTTTTAGAATCTTGTGCTAATACTGTTCTGTTAGTTACTTTTGCAGTAGCCTTAACATCTAATCTATCACCTTTTTTAACTCCATCATCAAAAGCTTTTGTTGCATAAGCATCAATCTTTTCTTCTGAATCTGTATTTTCAACATATATGCTCTTATCTTTTATATTTACACCGGCGCTTGTTGAAACTTGTATTTTTATTTTCCCTAAATTATAATCAGCATCAATATAATTTCCTTTTGCATCAGTATAAACTTCTAAATTTTCTGTGTCACTACCATTAGTTACACCATTAGGTTTATATTCAGCTTTATACCAAGTTTCACCGAATTTATTTCCCGCAATTTCTTCCAATGATGGATTTATATCATGATCATCATATCTATCTTTTGCTTTATCTTTTACCTTTTTCTTTAATGCTACTTCAGCATCATCTTTATTTTCTTCCTTAATGTTATCATCAGTTACTTTACCATTTGTTAAATCAACAAAGTACTTTCCGTCATCAATATTAACATATTTTTCTCCATAATTTCTTGATTCTGAATTTGAATCTAAATCATCTAATTCAGTATATTTTCCATTTGAATAGAAGTAATTAGCTTCATCTTTATCTTCTAATTCTCCATCAACATAGAATTTACCATCTTTGTATGCTTCTGCATGGTTTATTATACCGTCCTTTGATGGTATTCTCTTAACGTCTGCTGCATTAACTCCAGTTGCTGGAACTAATGAAACTACTGCTGCGGCAGCTACTAATAAAGCTGTCATTTTGTTTGCTCTGTTAAACATAATTTCTTTCCCTCCTAATTTTTAAAATCATTATAAATTATACCATTATAACATATTAATGTAAAGTTTGATATAAAGTACAATAATATTGTCATCATTTACTTAATTGGATTTTTATAGTCAAAAACCCACTTTTATCATTATACCAAAAAGTTTGTCCCTGTCAATTGATTTTTTGGTATATAATTATCATATTTCAAAATTATATATATATGTTATCTTTTTTCTATATGTGGATTATTATCCCATAAATCTTTCGTTATACAATACAATAACATTTTCTAATTTAGGGCCTTTTTTGAGAAAATAAATTAAAATTTAAAAATATTTATTTATTTCCCATTTTATGGACCCCAGGGGTAAACAAAAAAAACAGACAAGACTTTAAATCTCATCTGTTTCCATTTTTTACACCCCAGGGGTGATTATTTTATTTATCTCTTCGTCTGTTAATCCTGTTAATTTAGATATAGTTATATTATCCATTCCTAATTTATTTGCCTGTATTACTGTTTCTTTTATTTTTTGCGTTGCTCCTTGCTCAATGCCTTTCTCAATGCCTTTCTCAATGCCTTGCTGTATTCCTTTTTGTATTCCCTGCTCAATTCCTCTTTGTATACCTTGTTGAATTCCTTTTATTTCAGCTGTTTGCATGCAAGCTATATAATCTCTAATTGCCTTTAATTCTCCTTCATATAGCTCTCTTTCTTCTCTATCCAAATACATAACATCTAACTTTTCAACAGCTTTTTTTACAGATTCATCTACTGCTAATTCAGTTGGTATTTTATCTTTTTCAAGCTCATAAGCTCTATTTAAAAATGCTATCCATCTATCTAAAGTAGTTTTCACATCTTTAAAATCCTTCTTAAACTTATTAAGTTCTATAAAATGCATTTCAAATACACTTGAAAATTCTTTTTTACTCTTCTCATTATATACTTTATATACATTATGAAAGTCGTCTTCATCTATATAATCAAAATCTAAAATATTTATAGATATAGTTTTTCTTAATTTGTCATAATTATATCCACCTTCTAATTGATCTGAATATACCTTAGCCCAATAATAGAAAGCTCTTTTTTCATAAAAAACCTGTTCTGATAGTTGCATCTCTATGTCATACCAAGTTCCTTTTTCATCTACTGCTTTTATATCAAGTATGCTCATTTTGTCACTTTTATAATTTGCTATGTTATATGGATTTTTAAGTATAATATCCTTTACTTGTTGATCCTCTGATAATATGGAATTTATAAAAGAAATAAGTATATCCTTATTCTCTTCACTTCCAAATAATTTTTTAAATGCAAAATCTACTTTGGGGTTTAATCTACACATAAAATTCACTCCTTAGCATTTTTTATCTATATATATTATACCCTATTAAAAACTCTTCATAAATCATAATCTTTTTTTCCATTTTTTACACCCCAGGGGTAAACAGTCCTCTTTTTTGTATTATGTAGCCTTTAAGCTCCATTTGAAGTAACACTTCTTCTATATTATTAATCAATGTACCTAATATAACTTTTATTTCATCTAATGTAGCTGGCGATACTTTAACCAAATTATAAATTTTTTCTTCTTCTTCACTCATTTTAAATGATTCTGACTTATAGTCATCTTTTACAACAACCTCATTTGAAGCAATCATTTTAGGATTAAGGTATATCTTTGTCCCTTCAAATATTAATTGATTTGTTCCAACACTAAAGCCTTCATATATATTATTAGGTACTGCAAAAACTTCTTTATTATATTTCATTGCACATCTAGCTGTATACAAAGCTCCACTATTTTTTCCTGCTTCAGTTACAACTATTTTCTCACACAACATTGCAATAATTTCATTTCTTCTTATAAAATTTTGCTTTGCATTTTTGCTTCCTGGTGGAAATTGAGATATTACTAAACCTTGTTCGCATATAGCTTCCATTAATTTCATGTGTTCTTTTGGATAACATCTATCTAGCCCTGTTCCTATAACAGCTACAGTATATAAATTATTTTTCAAAGCTATTGTATGTGAATATCCATCTATTCCTTTTGCCAACCCACTAATTATAGGTATATTATTTTTAGAAAGTTCTTTTGATAATTCTATGGTTACTTTTTTACCATATTCACTACATCTTCTTGACCCAACTATTGCTACTGATTTAGAAAATTCTTTTATTATTCCTTTTGCATATAACACTATTGGTGAATTCATATATTTATTTAACTGACTTGGATACTTTTCTTTATATTTTCTTAAAATGTATATATCATTTTCAATACAGTAATCATATATTTTTTGACAATAAGTTAAATCCCTAGAATTAATGATTTTTTTAGCTAATTTATTGCCTATTCCATCTATTTCTAATAATTGTTCATATTTTGCTTCATATATAGATTGCACATTATTAAATTTTTTAAGAAGTTTAGAACCTATTACTCCTCCTACTCCATCTATTAAACTCAACCAAATATATAAAATTTCTTCATTCATACTAAACAATAAGCATAGATGCTTGCTCCTTTTCTATTTCTCTACACATTAATGCTTTTATAATGTGAGACTTATTAATTTTTTCACTACCTTCCATATCTGCAAAGGTCCTTGCAACTCTCAAAAATTTATGATATGTTCTTGCACTATATCTAAATTTTTCATAAGAATCTTTTAATATTTTCTTACTATAATTATCTAAAATACAATACTTCTTAATAAGATCTGGTGTCATAACTGCATTGCAATTAATATTTTTATAATTTTTATATCTTTCCCTTTGAATATTTCTTGCAGCTTCAACTTTTTCTCTAAGACTTTTAGAACTTGGTCCTGGAGTATTATTTGATAAATCCATAATATTTACTGCATTAAAATTCTTTTGTATATCTATTCTATCCATTATTGGACCTGATAGTTTTTGTCTATATTTAATAATTTCATAATCAGTACATTTACACCTTTGCTCTCCATAATATCCACATGGACAAGGATTCATGGCTGCAACAAGCATAAAATCTGCTGGAAAATCATGAGTATACTTAACTCTAGAAATTGTAACTTTACCATCCTCAATAGGTTGCCTTAATGCATCTAGGGTTTTCTTATTAAATTCTGCTATTTCATCTAAAAATAGAACTCCATTGTGTGAAAGTGAAATTTCTCCTGGCATAGCAAAAGTGCCTCCACCTATTAGTGAATTTAATGAAGCATTATGATGTGGTGATCTAAATGGTCTTTCTGTTATTAATGCCCCTCTATTTTGCAACAATCCTGAAACACTGTATATCTTAGTAACTTCTAAAGCCTCTTCTTCACTCATAGATGGGAGTATTGTAGGGATTCTTTTAGCAATCATTGATTTACCACAACCTGGTGTTCCACACATCAACAAATTATGTCCACCAGCTGCTGCAACCATTATAAATTCTATGGCACTATCTTGTCCTTGAACATCACTAAAATCTATTAAATATTTATTAGATATTTTATGCTTAGCGTTATTCAAATTTATAGGTTTATATGGATTTATTCCTGATATAAAATTAATAACTTCATTTAACGTTCTAAAAGCAAAAATATTCATATCACCAACTAGACTTGCTTCTTCCACATTTTCTATTGGTACTATTATGTTTTTTATACCATTATTTTTGGCTTCAATTATCATTGGCAATATTCCTGTACATGGTCTCAAATCACCATTTAAAGATAGCTCGCCTATAAAACCATATGTACTAATTTCTTTAACTTGTACCTGCTTCGATTGTATTAGCAATGCAACTGCCATACCTAAATCATAATGAGATCCCCTCTTTTTAATATCACTTGGAGATAAATTAACTACTATTTTCATTTTTGGAAATTGAAACTTAGAGTTTATTATTGATGCTTCAAGCCTCTCTCTAGATTCTTTTATGGCAGTATCTCCCATTCCTACTATAGATATAGACGGTAATCCATCTATAATATCAATTTCTATTTTAACTAAATATCCATCTATACCTAATATTCCAAAACTATTAACCACTGTAGCCACTTAACTTCCCTCCCTCTTTATTGATACTAAGTGCATTCTCTACAAATTCCTTATATAAAATATCTCTATTCCTTTTACTAAAATAATCTAATATTATTTCTGGATTTATTGTTTTTTTAGAAGTCTTTCCTATAAACATAGAATAACTAGACCATTTGTAATACTCAGGTTTCTTAACTATATTAGCCCTTACTGGATTTAAATGAATATATCTACTAACTTCTAGGATTTGTTTATCATCTTTTATCAACTCTGAAAAATATCGTGATTGAAATAAATGTCCTATGTAATTGTATTTCTTATTAAAATATTTTGTGTATGTAGAATTCAATCTTCCCATTATTCGTGTTAATGGTTCTTTTCCTGCTTTCATCATCAAATGTACATGATTACTCATTAAACAATATGATATTAATTCATAATTTAAGTAATCATAATAATTTAAGCTATCCTCAAGTTTATTTAAATAAACCCTAAAGTCTTGTTCATCTAAAAAAATTTTGCTTTTGCGATTACCTCTAGTTGTTATATGATATATAGCACCTTCATACCATATAATTTTAGGTGTTGACATCTCAGCATTTCTCCCTATAACTATTATTATTTTAAAGTATAGACATAATCTTTTTATTTAAACATTTCCCATTTTCTGGACCCCAGGGGTAGATACACCAAAAAAACAGATAAGATCAAATCTTATCTGTTTCCATTTTTTACACCCCAGGGGTGATTAATATGGGTAATAATAAAAATGTGTAGATGGATCTGTATCATATCTTGGATCATAATCTTTAACATTTCTTTTATGTACTACATTGTCACCAAATTTTTTTCTTTGGTTATCTGCAATATATGAATTCCATCCATCAGCCCAACACATAAATGTGTATACATGAGAATTATTTTTTGTAAATACAATATCTCCTGGTTTTAATTGGTTTAAATCATAACACGCTACAAATCCTTTATTCTTTAATTGACTTTCTAATTGAGCTACATTTGCAGTATACGTAGAAATATTGAATCCATTTCTTCTTAAAACTTCTGATAAAAAATATACACAGTTATTACTCTCAATTCCGCCATGCAGTCTTATTGCTTCATCATGCACACTTACTTGATTATATGTATTAGTCATGTATTTAAATATGTTGTAATTAGTATTTGAATGAGAATAATCTCCATATATATTTACACATTCCCCATTAAACTGAGAATATTTATAGCTATCATACCATGTATTTTCAGCAAGAGTTCCGTCAGCATTAAATCTATAGTTTTTTCCGTCTATAATTTTTTCTTCATTTGATAGCATTGCACCTATATTTCTATCTAAATAGTACCACTTTTCCTTTAATTTTTTCCAACCATATTCGATTTTTCCTGATTCTGAAAAACAATACCACTTCTCATTTACTAATTGCCATCCTGTTAACATCTCCCCATTATTATTAAAATAATATGTTGTTCCATTTATGTTTTGCATGCCTTTTTGCATTGCTCCATCATTGTTAAAGTAATACCATTTTCCAAATATGTTTTTCCATTCATTCTTAACTAATTGATTTTTAAACTCATAATAATACCATGAACCATACTTTTCTTTCCATCCAATTGTATGTAACTCTTCTTTTAAAGGTTCATCTTCTTTTTCTTCATCTTTATCAGATTTCTGTGATGATACATCAGTATTATTATGCTTGTCCTCTTTTTCTTTTGTATCTTCTTCCTTAATATCTTTTACATCCTTTGTATCCAAATCTAGTTCTTTCTTTGATTCATTCTTTAATAAATTACTTTCAGTTAAAACCTTATTTTCTTCAACTAATTTAATCTTTTCTGGATTTGTACTTTGACTTGCAAAGACTGTTGTTGGAATACTATTAATACATAGTATTAATGATAAAATCACTATTATTTTCCTTTTCTTCACATTAATCTCCTCATTTTTTCTTTTGTATTATGCATATTTTTAATATATATATGTTAGTTCTATTTTTACAAATTTATTAACTATCAAATAATGCACCTTAATTTATCGTTAACTGTTTATTAATCTTTATCTTAAATTTAAAAGTAGAAATTTTTTATCATCTACTCTTTTGTGCTTCTCACTAGCTTACCCAATTTCCATTTTTTACACCCCAGGGGTATAGCAATTACAGTATCATGTTATACTATATTTTATATTACATATTCAATAGATATGAAAAGAAAGGAATTTTATTTATGAGAAAAAGAATTTACACTTATCTTCTTTTATTATTCATGTTTATTTTTTTAACGGCTTGCAATAATACAGATGAAACTAAATCTTCTAGCTCAATTGATAACGATATTAGTAGTAATGATGAGAATTTAAATTTTGATAAATTATTAAAAAAAGGTGATGAACTTTCTAATGATTATTCCACATTTAAAGATTTTGATATGAATAAAGATGAAGCAAAACTTAAAATAGATGGAAAAAATTTAAATTTTACCTTACCAATATACTTAGATAAGAATAGATACTATTTACCATTAAATGAAATTGCTTATAATTTAAACGGTAAAGGCGTGAAAAATGAAGATATATTATCATTAAAAATAAACGATTTAATTTATTCTATTAATCTTTCAAATAATACCGTTAAGTGTCCTAATAAAGAATTTAAATTAAAAAAAGATTTATTAAACTCTGAAAACATTTATTACATATGTTTTTCGGACCTCTCTAATATGCTTGATTTATATACTAGATGGGATAAGGATAATAAGATAATTAATTGTAAAATTAATTCTAGTGAAAATATAAAAAATGCTAATACTGAAGTAAATAATAGTAATGATAACTCTAAAAATACTAGTGATTATACTGATATAGATAATGAAAATACACAGATAGGATTAATACGATTTGAGGATATATGTTTAACTTCTCAAAGTTATGATAAAAACTACTTTGAAAATCTTCGTGTAATTGGAACATACATGAATGAAAAAAATATTCCTTATCATATAGCTTGGATTCCAAGATACAAAAATCCTAATTTTAAAATTGATAATAATCCTTTAACTAAAAATAATTTTGAGATTGCAGAAATGGTTTATACACTTGATTATTTGAAAAATAATAATGCTGTAATTGGTTTGCATGGCTATACTCATCAGTTTGGACATCATGAATCAGCTGCTGGATTTGAATTTGGAAAGTTTGAACCTTCACCTGTTGTGTTTAGAGAAAAAATAGAAAAAGCTATTGAAACAGCATCATACTTAGATATACCAATAAATTTTTTTGAAGTACCACATTATGAGATAACTCAAGAACAAAATAAAATTGCAGAAGAATATTTTAAAATACTTTACTATCCATTTAATGATTGTGGTGTTGACAATGCAGATTTGACAAAGCCACAACTAAGTCCTTATAATAACGCTTCATTATATATATCAACTCCATTAGATTATATTGCAGAAGGTAAAGAAGATCTTTGTTTAGATAGAATTAAAAATGCTGATACCTCTAATATGGGTAGTGTATTTTTCCATCCTTCATTAGAAAATAATTTTATTACACTAAGTGAAGATTCTAATGGTTGTCCATGTTTTAGCTATGATGATAATTCTATATTGAAACGATTAGTAACTATATTAGAAGAAAAGGGATTTAAAATGATTAAAGTAACTGAACTTTAAAAGATCAAGCTGGTAAATATCACCAGCTTGACCTTTTTCCATTTTTTACACCCCAGGGGTGATTTCTTATAAATCATCTTTTGAAAGATTTATATAAACATATGAATCATCATTAGTTTTAGTTTCTATTTTATAATTTCCATCTTGAGTAAGCTTATATTTAGTAATATTAAAGAACTTACTACCGTTTAATTTAAACTCTTCTTTTTGTCCATCAGGTTTTGTTATTATAAGATTTTTCAAAACATCATCTCCAGCTTGTACAAATGATGATATTAATAAATCACCATTGTTAGATGATTTAGAAAAACCTATATTAGGTGAAGTTATATCTCCATTATTAAGGTAAAAGTCATATTTTAATACATCAGAATAAGAACCATCTTTAAACTTGTAAACCATAAGAATTTCAGTCATACCAGTATAAGAACTTTCAAATGATACAGGAGAATCATTACCATTAACTAGTCTCCAAGTTGAATAATCATCTGTAAATCCTAGTATCTTGCTATACTCTACTTTTCCTGATTGATTAACTTTTTTATAAGCACAATACAATTGTCCTCCATCATAAGTAGTCTTAGGTAATACACGATGTCTACAATACGCATCAATAGAAAGAGTTATTTTTCCATCTTCACTTTTTGCAACAGTTTGAATTGCATCTCCTCTTTTTATATCACTTCTATATTCTCCAGTTTTATCAACATAGTAACCATCAATAAATTCATCTGTACACATTCTACCCATGTCTTGTATAAAATACCATTTCCCATTTTCTTGATACCAACCATATTTATGGCTATATCCATCAGAATCAAATAAAAAATATGTTCCATTATAGTTATACCATCCAGTTGGATAACTTCCATCATCAAGTTGTAACCAATCTCTTCCGTTATCATTATGCCATTCATTAGCAGAAGCCTTTATTGGCAACGCTACTATTGTTATAACTGCTGTAATAAGTAAACTTAAAAGTATTTTTTTCAATATACTTCCCCCTCGTTTTAATTTATATATTTACAATTATACCATTATATATATTTAAAAGAAAATTAAAGCAGCATTGTTAGGTATGTTAAAGTCACAATGAACACTTCCTTCAATAAGTTTTACATACATTGGTTTCAAATATTCACTTAAAGTTAAAAATCTTCATAATATACTTTCAATAATCAAAAAACAGATAAGATTTTTACGTCTTATCTGCTCATATGTGGTGACTGTCACCAGCTTGACCTTTTTCCATTTTTTACACCCCAGGGGTGATGTTATCCTACCAAATCTTTAATCTATTTTCTGGTTTTACATACATATTATCATTTTCTTTTATTCCATATATTTCATAGAATTTATCAAATTGTGATAATACTACATTTGATCTTACCTTATTAGGTGAATGTACATCATTTTCAAGTTTAAGATCTCCATACTCTTTTGTACTAATTTCACGCCATACATTAGCATTACTTTCAAAGAAATCTTTGTAATTAGCCTTTGGCATCTTATCTAATATATCTAATGCACAAGCTATTCCTCCAAGGTCAGCTATATTTTCTCCTACTGTAAGATCTCCATTTACACTTTTACCATTATCAAGTTTTACATTATTATAAAAGCTTCTTACGTTATTAGTTTTTTCTTCAAACTTTTTATAATCTTCAGTGCTCCACCAGCTATTTAAGTTACCATCGCCATCAAACTTGGCTCCAGTATTATCAAAAGCATGACTAATTTCATGACCAATGATTGCTCCAATTGCTCCTAAGTTATGTTCTTTTGAAGCATTTACATCATAAAATTGTTGTTGAAGAATTCCCGCTGGAACTGTGATTGAATTAGCTGTTGGATTATAGAAAGCATTTACCATTTGTGGTGGACATGCAAATTGTGATTTATCTACACGTTCATTTAATATACTTAATTGCTTTTCTTCTGCAAATTTACCTAAATTTATTAAATTTTCAAAAAGTGAACCGCCTTCTTCATATGATCTTATCTTTAATGAAGAGTAATCTTCCCATTTTTCAGGATATCCAATTTGAACACTTATTTTATTTAATTTTTCTTTAGCACTCTTTTTAGTTGAATCACTCATCCAATCTAAATTTTCTATTCTCTTTTCATAAGTTTTAATTATTTCATCAGTCATATCTTTAACATCATTTTTAGTCTTTTTAGAAAAGTATTTTTCAACATATATCTTACCAAATGGCATTGCTAATGCTGAATTAACTATATTTATAGCCTCTTCATCTTTAGGAGTTTCTCCACTTGAACCTAAGTAAGCATTAGAAAATTCTTGTGCTGCTTTTTGGAAATCATCACCTAGACAACCTGCTGCACCTGCTATATTTTTTATTTCTATATAATCTTTAATAAGTGGTAAATTTTCTTCAGTATAAATATCATTCATTGCTTTTAACCAATTAGGTTCTGTTAAAATTATTTTATTAGCTTTATCTATTTTTAAATCTTTCATAAGATCTTTTATCTTTAAATTTGGAGCTACTTCGTTAAGCTTATCTAAAGTATATACATTATATTCATCATCTATTGCATTAGGATTTTTTGAGCTCTCTTCTTTTCCTATTATTGATGGTGCTATCATGTATTCTAATTTGTAAAAATTATCAACCTTTATTTTTGCCTCTTCTTCAGTATATCCTACTAAAGTTAAGATCTTTTTATAATAATTTTCAGAAAGACTTTTCACTCTTGCAGTATTTTCTGTTGGCTTTACATATTCATCAGAATTTCCCAAGCTAAGAGAAGTTGATCCAACATATGCTGCATATCTAGTGGCATCTTTTAAATCAACACTACATCCAATATTAATTAATGGATTTCCAATATCATATTTATTAAGTTCTCTAACATCATTTAAAGTCTTAATATTTTTAATCTTATCTAATATTCCCTTAATAGGTTCTATACCTTGTTTATTTCTTGCTTCACTATTTAAAACATTCTTATATAAATTAATCATTTTTTTCTCATCACTATCTTTTGAATAGTTCTTTTCATTAGCTAGTAATTCTTTCATTATTTCTTTCTTTTGATCTGTTAATGCCTTTTCAGCTTCATTAAATGCTGAATTAGATACTTCACCAGCATCAATCTTAGCAGTATTTAACCATTCTTTATTAGTTACACTATAAAAGTCATCTTGTAACCTTATATCGTCAGATACTACTTTACTTCCTAAATTAGCTGTGTCAGTTACTTCAGCTGCTTTAACATATGTTGCTTGTGACATAAATAATGAAAATGCCAAAGCACATGCTATAAGCCTACTCTTTTTAAATTTTGCCATTTTAAGTCTCATCCCCTATATCTTATTAATTTTTAGATTACATTTTTACAGGGTATTTATATATGCCACTTTACATATTGCATATATCAATACAGATAAAAAAATAACCTAATTTTTAATTTGCGTATTTAATGTACCATATTCTGTAATATACGTATATATTACCTATAAAATATTAAGAAAAATTTATGATTTTTCTAACTTGTACATTATTATCTTGCACAGATATATAATTATTATTATAAAAAATGTATTTCTTATGAATTACTTTTTAAGTAAAACAAAATTTAGATTTTAAACTTGTACCTGTAAAATTTTACACCCCAGGGGTCAATAAAAAAACAGATAAGATTTTTACACCCTATCTAATTGTATAAATTTTATTTCACTCTTAAATGTATTTCTGTATCACTTACCTCTAAAAATATATCAAGATACATTATTTCTGAAAAACAACATTTAAATATATCTTCTTCCACACCTTCTCTTTTATAATAATCGTGTGTATATCTATTTCTTAGTCGTACAATTTTTATTAAAAAATCACATAAAGAATCCTCTAAAAATCCATGAATTCTTGCTCTCTTTACTAATTCTACTGCTGAGCATCCATCTATATAATTATCATTCATAACTAAAAATGTCTCTGACATATCAATTATATATTCCGTTAAATCCTGAAAATATCCAAGAATAGAACGCTTTAAAAAAATAGAATTTGTATTATTAAATTCCTTCATTGCACCAATAAGCAAAGTAAGTGTGTCTTTAGCAACATAAAACTTCTTTTCTAATCTTTCTTTTTTATATTTATAATAAGGTGACATATTTATTTTCCTCCATTTAGTAATTCCGTATCATGTTTTATAAGTTTATTAAGCCATTCATTATTTCGTAAATATTTATTAACATAAAGTCTAAAATCAATTTCTTTATTAAAATCTAAAATAAGTTTATTTTTACTTTCTATATAACATTTTGCTAAATCAGAATCAAATTCATTTAAATATAAAAATGTTATATGTATATTATCATAAGAAAAAAAATCTTCTAACCTAGGAAGTAATTCATCTTCTAGTTTAAATTCAAATTCTACCCCTCTTTTTTCATTTAACAAAATTAATATATCTATATCACTTCTATTTTCTATAAAGTTTTCTGTATTATAACTACCAAAAGTAGCTAAAGCAATTATATTATCTGTGTCATCAATTTTAAAATCTTTTATATCTTCTTTCTTCATGTAATTCACTGCCTTTAAATCATAGTATTACTTTAATTATAACCTATGTTTAATTTTCTTAAAACAAAAAAACAGATAAGATTTTTACACCCTATCTGCTATGGTGACAGTCACCAGCTTGAATATTTTCCAAATTTTACACCCCAGGGGTGGTTTACATCAACCTTCAACAACCTCAATTTTTTTCCCTTTAAATACAATTGCAAGTTTTAATATATTATTTATATTTCTTTCCATAAGTTCTGCTTCATATTTATTTTCCTCAATTTGATTTAAAGCTTCTTCAATTCCATTTTCTATGCTTTTACTCATAAAATCATCAATCTTTTTAAACTCCATTATAATTCCAAGCTTTGAAGTATCTTTAGGAATTAACATAACATCATATCTGCCATATCCACTTTCTTTATTTGACTTAACTTCATATTTGTCTGAAAGAGATACAATCATCCCAAGTACAAAAGCATGATACACTTTTTCTGGTTCCTCTCCTGATACATCAAAATAACTTATATTATTTAAAACAAAATTTTTGAAAAAACCACCAAAGGTTTCAACATCACCAGTTACCAATGCATTCAGCATAATAGAATATTTCTTGCTTGTTAAACTTTCCTTAAACCACTTTTCAATTAAGTTTTCATAAAATATGCTTACTTCTTCATTTGGTATCTTTAATTCACAATTAAACTTTCCTCTAATAAGCTCCTTATTTACTGGCTTCAAATATCCGCTTAAAGTTAAAAATCCCCATAGATTTTCCTCATCATCTTCTACGTCTTTCATAACAACATGATCATCTACTATCTTTTTTATAGAATTTCCCTTTATAAGTTCTTCAAGATTTTTCTTAGTATCTTCATTTCCATTAGAAAGTAATCTCTTTATTAGATCATTACTACTACTATTTATCCAATAAGGCATAAATCCTATTGCATTGTTTTTAATATAATTTAAAACTGACCAAGGATTATATATTATCTTTCCTCCAAATATATATCCATTGTACCATTTCTTAACTTCATCAATCTTTTCTGAAAGGTTATAATAATCTAATAAATTTATAACCTGTTCTTCTGTAAAGCCAAATTTATCATTAAAATTAATTCCTAAAATACTATCTACCTCTATATTATTAAGCCCTGAAAAAATACTTTCCTTTGCAACTCTAAGTATTCCAGTAACTAGAGATTTTTCTAAATATACATTATCCTTAAGTGCAGCTGTTAAAATATTTCTTATTAAAACGATAGCTTCCTCGTAATACCCCCTTAAATAAGACTCCTGAATTGGCACATCATATTCATCTATAAGTACAATGACTTTCTTATTATAATGCTTGTTAAGCAATCTCATTAAATTGCTTAAACCATTTAAACATTCTATAGGAGTTACTTCTTTAGCTATAAATCTTTCAATTTCTCTTTTATCAATATCTAATATTTTATTACTTTCTAATAAATAATCATATTCCCTATATAAATTTGAAAATAATATTATTAATCCCTCTTGAAGATTTTCAAAACTAAGATGTTTTTCATTCTTAAAAGTAAGAAAAACAACTGGATACGCTCCTTGCATCTTCATTATCTCTTCTTCATTTTCTATTTCTAATCCCTTAAATAAATCTTTATTTTCATCTTTCTTTTTTATATCAAAAAAGTATTTTAGCATACTCATATTTAAAGTCTTACCAAAACGTCTTGGCCTTGGAGTTAAAATAACCTTTGCTGCATTTTCTATAAACTCTTTTATTAATAAGCTTTTATCTACGAAATAATGATTTTCTTTTATAATTTCCCTAAAGTCTGATGTTCCAACCTGAATACTCTTTTTCATTACCGCACCTTCTTTCTAAAAAAATATCTATCATATAAATTTTTAATTGAATTTTTATTCATATATCTTATATTATAGCCTATTTATAATGCACTTAAAACAAATAAGAGTATTCAAACTTGTACATGTAGGAGTTTAAACTTCAGGGGTCAATAAAAAAACAGATAAGATTTTTACATACTATCTGTTATCTTTATTTCCATATTATTTTTATAAAATATTTAACCCTTCAAAGCTATTATCAATTTTTTTATTTAAATTTAATGAAATTTCACCTTTGGCTTTTCATATAAATTTAATTCACGTAAAACATCATCAGCAATAAATGAATATGATTCTGTACAAAGTGTAGTTTCCTGTTCAACTAATTCACGATAAACATTAGTTGAATAAAATAATTCTAATGTTTCAATTTCAGATTTATTTAACTTTTTTGAAAGTTCTAGTACTATCAGTTGTAGTTTACGATTCATTATAGATTTTTTAATCAGCATATTCCCACCTCACTAATTTTAATCTTTTAATAGCTCTATAAGTATGAAATGAAATTTGATTTTCCTCTAGTTCTATTACGCTTTCCTATTTTTAGCGCCCATTTAGTTGCTTGCTTAAAATTAGTTGTCGTATAAAATCCCATTCCAAAATCTCTTTTATCTAAACTATTATTTAAATCAATCTTCTCAAAATAAGTATAAATTCCATGATATAACTTCATTATAAAATCCCACTCCTATTAAAAATAAATTTATGAACATCTTCAACACCATAAGATATAGATTGTGTATGCAGTATATCATAAAATTCAATTATATATTCAAAGACATTATATTTTTTAAATAATTCTATTATTTCTTGACCCTCTATTTTATAACATTTCTTATACTCTTCTATTAGACATACTATATATAACAATATATTAGAATCCAACATAATTTTCCCATCCTTTAATGTGAAATATTATTCTCTTAATCATATTATACTTATTTATTAATTGTATTTCTACTCTTATGTCATATTTATTGACTTAAAACAAAAAACAGATAAGACTGTTAAATCCTATTTGCTATAACCATCAACATATTTAATCTTTTCTATAGATAATCCTAAAATATTTTTTAATTTGTAAGGATCAAAAATTTAATATTATTTAGTATTAGTTATTTACCAACCTTAACGCATAATACGTCTGGAAGGGCCTTTGACCAAGGCATATAATTATCTAGAATTTCTTTATCTTTAGATTCTGCATTAGCTAACACATCAAATAAATATACTAAATACCTTTCTACTATTAAGCCGTTGGCTTTAGCGGTTTCAATTATGCTATAGATTAAAGCACTTGATTTTGCACCTTTTGCTGTATTTGAGAAAAGCCAGTTTTTTCTACCAATAACAAATGGTTTTATTGCTCTTTCAGATCCATTATTATCTATTTCTAAAGATCCGTCTTCTAAAAATGTTTTCATATCAGGTAAAAGCTTTCTAGTATAGTCAAGAACTTTACCTAACGGGCTTTTTGGAAGAGCATCTTTTATTTCTCTCTCTACATATTCTTGAAATTCATTAAGGATTGGCGCTGACTTTTCAAGCCTTATTTTATATCGTTTTTTATAGTAATCTTCGTCCTTGCTATAAGTTTCCCTTAAGTCTTTTTCTATTTTATAAAGTTTTTCACAATAATTAAACCCTATTATAGCACGTGATTTTTTTAGGGCTTCTTCATCTAAGTTTACTATTATTTCATGATATTTTCTTCGGATATGAGCTAGGCAATATAATCGTTTCACATTTTCGACCCTATTATATCCGGTATATCCATCTGTTTGAAGATATCCTGAAAATCCTTTCAAAAATTCTTTAGGACAAGAGCTAGATCTTGTATTCTGATAGTCATATAAAATAATTGGATCTTCTAAAGCTCCGGATTTATATAGCCATATATATTTTTTAGATTTTGAATCCTTACCGCTATCGTCAATAACTTGAAGGGTAGTCTCATCAGCTTGTATATAATTTTTCTTTAAAAGTTGTTCCTTCATAATATCATATACAATTTGAAGTTCAGTAGCACTATTTCATTATCCAATTAGATAATGTTTGTCTTGAAAGATTTGCACCTAACATATTAAAGTAAGTTTCTAATCTATATAAAGGCATTGCATGCTGATACTTCATATTTATTACATGAGCTACTAATTCATTTGATGCCATACTTTTATAAAATATAGTATTAGGTAATTTTGTTGAAATTATGTTTGCAACACCTGCTTCTGCTTCGCAAGATTTGCAAGCATAGCTATATGTAATATGTTCTTCTATATAGAGTTTTGCTGGTATGTATTTTAATACTTCCTTTGATTTACGTCCAATAACAACTAAAGGATTGTTACATTTGCTACATATTGCTTTGTTTTCTTCAAGCTTATGTTCAACGATGATTCTTTCTAAATTTGCTAAATTATCTTTCTTACCAATATGTTTAGATGACTTAGTTCTTGTATAAGCAATTTCCTCTATTGTTGGCTCAGCCATTTTAGAGTCACTGTTCTTTTCAGCATCGTCAAAAAGAGACATTTGATTAGAATCTACTTGTTCACTAGATTTTCCAAATATCTTTCTGTTTTTATTAAGAATTTGACCTTTCAAAAATGCTAATTCAGTTTTAAGATTTTGAATTTCTTTGTCCTTTGATTCAATTTCATTGTTTTTGAATAAATCTCTGAATCTTTTAACTCAATTTCTTTTTCCATTTTGGAAATCAATAACTGTGTTTTTTCATAAAGTTGATTGTTTAAATTTAAGCCATCCATTTTGTTACCTCTCAACAATTCTTATAGGTATATAATACCATAAAACCCTTGATTTTAGAAGGGCTTGCTCACTTTTAAATCAAGAGTTTCTATTTATAATTTCAAATGTTTTAGTAACAATTTTTTTCTTTTATAGGCTTAAATTTTGATGTAGTTCTAACTTCATATCCTTTAAGTAGCCAACTTAATTCTTCTTTATTTACTTTCATTGCTTCTTCTTTAGTCACAGGCCATTTCAACCTATTATTTTCAAGCCTATGATAATATAGCCAAAAACCTTCATCAAAATGTAATATTTTTAATCTATTCATCGATCTGTTACAGAAGACAAACAGAGATTTTTCAAAGGGATCTAATTTTAACTGTGTCTCAACTATCATAACTAAACCATCTATACTTTTTCGTAAATCTGTTATACCACAAGCTAAATATACAGTATCTACCTTATCTATATTAAACATGTTTTACTAAACTCCCTAAGTATATTTGATAACAAAGCTATTTCATTAGCCGGTATAAATATTTTAGCTTTGCCAATTTCTATCTTAATCTCAGCAGCTGGTTTAATATTATTAGTTACTGTTAATATATTGGTATTATTTTTTTCTAAAGCTATAGCCTGAAATGTCGTATTATTCTCTTTCTCAAATTTCTTTCTGTAATAGTAAAACTGACTTCTACTAATACTATTTTCTTTACATAAACTATCTAACGTCCCTTCGTAAGAAGAAAACTTCTCTACAAGTTCTCTTCATTTCACATCTGTTCCTTTTTTAACCATAACAATTCCTCCTTGTTATCTTATTACTTGAAATTTTAACAAGAAGGTTTAGTATTATCTAGGCAGTAATTTTTTTACGCTTACAGTTATAGGGCTTTACTTTGTGTTGCAAGTTTACCCATAGCTTCGAGCCTCAAATGTAATTTGTGTACCTCAGACCAAGGTTTTGCCTTAATCTTCCTTCAGATTCCACCTCACGATGGACACCCTTGCCATTAGCTACATGGTTGGCACTATCAGCCCCCATTACGGACTTTCACCGGTTAGTACGTGCCCATGCTGGGCACACAACAAAAACAGATAAGATTTTTACATCCTATCTGCTATGGTGACAGTCACCAGCTTGAACATTCCAAATTTTACACCCCACAGATGAACACCCTAAGTTTATCCTATATACTATGAAAGTTTTTTACAAACTTCTAATGCCCGTTCTAATGCTTGATCCATATTATAATATTTAAAATCAGCCAAACGACCACAACAAATTAAATTATTTATTTTATCAGTACGTGATTTATATAATTTATATTGTTCCTGACTATCTTCTGTTAATACTGGATAATAAGGCTCAGACTTTTCTTCAATATTATATTTAGAAGGATATTCCACAGCATATGTCGTACCAATAACATTTTGTACTGGCAATTTTTTAAATTCAGTAATTCTAGTATATCCTTCTGCCTGAGGATATGCTACTACCGGTGCATCTTGTTTACTATCAACATTCTCATATTTAAAATCAAAATAAAGCGATCTGTATGGTAAATACCCTTCAATACCTTTAAACAATTCATCTAAAGCCCCTGTATAAACAACTGGAATTAAACATGGTTTACCATCAAGTAAAATAGATGTTCCATCTTCACTTATAGTGAGATGCTTCAATGCTTCTACATTTAATTCAATATTAATATTATGATGATTTAATAAATTAGTAAAAAAGTCTGTAAATGATACTTTAGGCATTACCTCATATGGATCACCTAAATAACCAATATCATAAGAAAATCTTAATGGCACACGTTTAAATATACTAGGATCTATTTCAGTAGGAGATATTCCCCATTGTTTAGCACTATAAAGGCTATAATCTTTATTATATAAAAATTGTGCATATTCTTTTATCACTGAATCAGAACAATTTAACACTTCTAATACTGTTGCTGTTGCTTTATTCCCATAATATTGTTTAATATGTGATTTCAAACTTTCAGCATCACTAATATTATAGAAATCATCTATTGTTTGAAAATTAAAAGGTGTAGGCGTAACCTTTCCATCAATTTCAGCCATACATGTAAGTGTATATGGTTTCCACTCAGCATATTTGTTCATAAATTCATATAAATTCTTTTTCTTTGTATGAAAAGTATGTGGTCCATATTTTTGTACTAGAATATCATGTTCATCAATATAATCGTACATATTACCACCAATATGGCTTCTACGCTCTAATATCTTAACTTTCTTATTACATTTTTCTGCTAAATGTCTTGCTATAACCGCACCAGTTAATCCACATCCAACTACTAATACATCATATTCCATCTAATTAATCCCTTCTGTAAATCTAAATCTAAAAATTTTCTCTAAAAACCACCATAAATATTAATAAATTCTTCAAAAGTCTGTAGGTTTTTATCCTTATCTGCTATAATCATGTTATTTTTTCCTCCGATTTTATCCAAAGGCCATTTTACATTAATATCTTTATCATTCCACATAATTCCATCATCATATTCTCCATAAAATTTTTCACCACATTTATATGAAACAATTGAGTCTTCTAATACTAAATATCCATGAGCACATCCAGCTGGAACAAGTATTTCATTATGCTTTTCTCCAGTTAAGTCAAATCCAATCCATTGTTTAAATGTAGGACTGTCTTTACGTAAATCTACTACAACATCATAAACATGACCATGAATACAACGTACTAATTTAGCTTGTTGTTTCACCTTTTGAAAATGTAATGCACGTATTACACCCTTATGAGACGTAGTATAAAATACTTCCATCAAATCATGAGAAATTCCATTTGCTTCAAATACTTCTTTAGAATAATCTTTTGTAAAACAACCACGAATATCCTCTGCATTAAATGGAGTTACTTCAATTAAGCCTTCAATTTTAGTAGGTTTAAATTCAAATTTTTGTATCATTTCAATTCCTCCTTTAAAATCTCACACCACCAATCATGTGTACGACGACATCCTTCTGCAAAACTAATTTCTGCTTTAAATCCTGTATCTCGTTCTGTTTCACTACAATCAAAACTACAAATTGGCATATCAACACCTGTAAAAGGAACATTTCCAAATATAAATTCTAAATTTGGAGCAATAGCTAATTGCATTTCCTTTAAAAATTCTTTAAGAGGTCTAGCAGTAGAACTACCTATTAAATACTCATGGAATGGTTTCCCATTTTCTCCAATTAGTCTAAATGCCCTCGCTACATCATCAATATACACAAAATCATAATTTTGTGTACCTGCTGTAAATTGTGGATTTTCACCATTAATACACTTTTGAATAGTAGTATTGACCATTCTCGGACTACGTTCACCAACTCCATATGTATTTGTTATTTCTGGCCACACTAACTCAATACCAATATCAGCAGCTACAGCCATGCACATTGTATGAGCAACTAACTTACCACTTCCATAAATATATCCAAGTCCAGGTTTATTACCTTGTGTATAAGCTGCCGCCATAGTCTCATGCTCCATTATGCTTCCAGCACAAACGAATCTTTTTACGCCAAGTTTTTTTGCAACTCTCATTGCATCTACTGTCCATTGTGCATTTTGCAATTGTAATTTTGTATCTGCACGTGCCGCACCAGCAGAACCATCCCATGCAAAATGATAGAACATATCATACTCTCCTATTGAAATATGCTTATCAAGATTTTTTACATCTGATAATTCACAATAAACAATCTTAATATTTTTATCCTTACTAATATTATTAGTACGATTTTCTCTGCAGACTGCATATATTTTATAATCATTTTTCAACAATTCTTTTACTACTGCACTTCCAATAAAGCCATTTGCACCAGTAATAATAGCCTTTTTCATTATATAGCCTCCATATATTCTTTAATTTGTTTCTTCATAACGTTAGAAATATCTTCACCATTAATCCATGCTTTTGTCCATTCACAAGTTTTGTCCATAGTTTGTTCTATATGCCATCTAGGTTGCCATCCAAATTTTGTCTTTATCTTTGAGCAATCTAACTTTAGGAAATTAGCTTCATGAGGACCCCCTACATATTGATTTTCCCATTTAATCTTTTCTTTCCAATGTTTACAAAACAAATCAACTAATGTGCCAGTAGTAACACAATCACAATCATCCGGTCCAACATTATAATAGCCAGCATAATTTAAATCTTCATATTGTTTTTGTGCAATCATTAAATATGCAAATACAGGTTCAAGAACATGTTGATAAGGACGTGTAGAATGTGGATTACGAACAATTATAGACTCTTTATTTTTAGCAGCTCTTATACAATCAGGTATTATACGGTCATTCGCAAAATCTCCGCCACCAATTACATTTCCTGCACGAGCAGTAGAAATAGCAACTTTATTTTCACTAAAGAAACTATTTTTATAGCTGTGTGTAACCAACTCAGAACATGACTTCGAATTAGAATAAGGATCATATCCATCTAATGGTTCATTTTCACGGTATCCCCATTCCCATTCCTTATTTTCATATACTTTATCTGTTGTCACATTTAAAAAAGATTTTACACATGAATTCAAACGCACACATTCTAAAATATTTACTGTTCCCATAACATTTGTCTCATATGTATATACTGGATCCTTATAACTATCACGTACGATAGGCTGAGCTGCTAAATGAAGAACTATTTCTGGTTGCGCTTCTTTAAAAACTTTTTTTAAATGTTCTAAATTTCTTACATCTCCTATAATATGAGTCATATTATCTTTCACCTTAGAAATTTCAAATAAATTTGGTTCAGTTGGTGCTTCTAATGAGTATCCTGTAAGAATAGCTCCAGCATCAATTAAAACTTTACTCATCCACGTTCCTTTAAATCCAGTATGTCCTGTTACAAGAACTTTTTTTCCTTTATAAAAATCTAAATTAATCAAAGAACCCACCCTCTCTTTGTACTTTCTATTCTTTTACTTCTGCAATAAGAAGTGTTTCTGTTAATACACTCCCAAAAGTAGGTCTATATATTTTAAATGAATATCCTAAATTTAGTTTTTCTATCATAGGTTTTATATGAAAGAAATCACTTGCATTATGATATATACTTATTAACAATATAGGTTTCTGAGTTATAATTGTATTCATGGCACCCTTTAAAAACTCTTGTTCGGCACCTTCTAAATCTGCTTTAATTAACCCAACATTCAAGTCATTTTTCTTAACATATTCATCTAACGTAATAACATCAGCTTCAATATGGTCATTATATGTAAAAGCATCATTTTCATAAATAGTACTTGATGAACTATTTACACTCAATTGTAATTTTCCATTTTTTGAACCTAGTGCTGATTTTACAGGTACCACATTCTTTAAATTATTCAATTCTACAGTTTTAAGCATATTGTTGTAATTCTCAGGTACAGGCTCAAAACAATATACTTTTTTATTTGTTAATGGTGAGAATATTAATGCACTATCACCAATAAAAGCACCTGCATCTATAATATCTTTATTTTGTATGTTTTCTAGTGTCTCAAGCTTTTCTAATCCATAATTATAATAAAATACACAAGCTTCAAAATGATTAATTGGTAGTAAATAGTTATTATAATAATACACGTTTTCAGATAACTGTAAAATATTCGAATAAAAATTCTCATCCACTATCTTACATTGTCGTAGTTCTTCAACAGTATATACTGATGCATTTTCTTGAGTTAAACCCTTAATCAATTTTAATCTTGATAAACCACTTAATATAGTTTCAATACTTTCTAAATCAAGTCCTTTAATTAATTCTAAAAAATCAGATTGAAATGTTGTATATTCATTGCACTCTTGTGTTGGAAAATCCTTGTAGTAATTTCTTTCAAATTCAATATTTATTTCTCTTTTTGATTCTAACATCATATATCTTGTATATTGATTTTCATTTACAAGATTATTATATAATTCATAACTCGTCTTTTTATCCTCTTCCAAACATTGTACGTATTTATTATTAATATCTTTTTGTTCTTTCCAGTATTGATTAAATTTATTATATATATATTCATGTTGTTCGATCTTTTTAGTAAATAATTGTTCTAATATATCAACTTTATTTCTAAGTATAGCATTTTCATTTGATAAATCATAAATACTTTCATTAATCCGACAATTTTGTTGTTCTAATTTATAAAAAAGTATTTCAATTTCTCTATTAAATGAACTAATTGGTAATGGTAGTATTCTTTTTAAAAATGATTTTAATTTCAAAATAAATTGCATCTCCTTTATTTAAACATTATTTTGACATTATTAATATTTTTTCCAAGGAGCTTTTTGTTCATTCCATAATTTTTCAAGTAATTCTTTATCTCTAAGAGTATCCATGCATTGCCAAAAACCATCATGACAGTACGCATTTAACTGTCCTTCTTGAGAAACCTTTTCTAGTGGTTCTTTTTCAAAAGTTGTGCTATCTCCATCAATATAATCAAATATTTTAGGTTCTAAAATCATATATCCTGCATTAATCCAACCACCATCTTCTTTTCTCTTTTCAGCAAAACGACTAATTGTATTATCATTTTCAATTTCTAAAGTTCCAAAACGCCCGCCTGGTTGAATTGCTGTCATAGTTGCAATTTTTTTATGCTGATTATGAAACTCTAATAGTTTATTGATATCTATATCACATACTCCATCACCATAAGTCATCATAAATGTTTCATTTCCAACATAATCTTTAATACGTTTTATTCTTCCTCCTGTCATGGTATTTAGACCCGTATCTACGACTGTTACTTTCCAAGGTTCAGAAACATTATTGTGTACAATAATTTCCCCATTATTTGAAAAATCAAATGTAACATCTGAACGATGAAGATAATATTCTGCAAAATATTGTTTAATTATATGTTGCTTATATCCTGCACAAATAATAAAATCATTATGACCATAATAAGAATATTCCTTCATAATATGCCATAAAATAGGCATATCCCCTATTTCTATCATAGGTTTTGGCTTTAAATGACTTTCTTCACTTATTCTAGTTCCAAATCCACCTGCTAATATTACTACTTTCATTTTAATACCCACTTCCCTTTTTCTATTTTAATATAATATCTACAATTTTTTTTATTATTTTGCGTCTTTTGCTGCCTTTTTTTAGTATTTTATCAATCAGCATACGTCTTTTGGTACCAAATGGGAAAAATCTATTCATTGATGTCTGATTATGTTTATAATTAGCATTATATTTCACCATTCTAGCTATAATTTTTTCATAGAAGGGTATATCCTTTACTAATCTCCAAAACATATAACTTTTATCAATTTCAGGATCTTCCCAAGGTTTTGGAGTCCCTGCAAAATGATATATTTTTGCATTATCATTTATATTGTTGTATATATTCTTTGATATTTCACTTGAGGCATCTATACACATAATAATATCCCTACTAAGTTTAACATAACAGTTCCATTCCATACTTAAATATAAAATATTTTGAGAAAATAATGAGTTTATAATGTCTTGTTCTTGAAATCTAAATTTATTACTCTCAGCAAAATTAATAATATATTCAATAGTAAAGCATTCTCTAATTTTCTCTAAATTTAATAATATTACACCTGTATTTATATAATTTTTAGCTTCTTTTAAGTTTAATATATCCTTAGAATACTTATACGCATCATATTCTATTTCCAAAATTCCTTCAAAAACAATATCTTTAACTCCAGCGACAAAATAATTGTTAATATCAGTATTATATAATAAAGATACATCTTCATTAATTACAACATCACAATCAATAACAAGTGTTTTGTCATAACCTTTCAAAATCCACGGTACTAATAAACGATAATACGCTTCCCTAGCATAGTTTCTAGAGGAAATATAAAGTTTTGTTTTTTTTAACAAACCTTCTGGATTGTAAAATCTTATTTTTACATTATTTATATTATAAAAAAAATCCAAGATAACATTTTGATATTCTAAAGATATTTCATTTTGTAGAACAACTATATCGTAATTTTTCTCACTATCATTGTTATCTATTATGGATTTTATTGTAGCAGTTAAATATGGCACATAATAATTGCTAGACATGAGCACTATGGACACACTTTTTTCTGCAAAAATAGGTTCTAATATATCATCTATTGTATTATCATATTCCATATTGCATCTCCTGAATTTATAAATATTTTATATCTTATATTTTGGTCTAAAAAACAAATACACCTTTTTTAAAATTTTCCATTTCAACGACCCCTTTGGCAATAACTTCTTAGCAAACTCTCTACGCATTGTGTCTTTAGGTAATATTTTATCAGCTAATTTACGTGCACCTGAACGGTTATCAATAATATAATTTGGTGTTACAAAATTATTTGTAGCTATAATTGATATTTTTTTATCTACCATTCTTGAAATTAATATTTCATACACTGGTGTACGTTTTGCTACACTCCAAAATTCTTCTGCAAATTCTATTTCAACATTATTCCATGGTTTCTCTGCTCCAGCATAATGTATACAAACAGGATATAAGCATTTATTATACTCATCTTCTGAGTCTAAAGGTGCAAAATTTATTGATTCTTTAATAAATTCACTAACACTAACATAATAATTCCATTTTAAATCAATAAATTTAATCTTATTTTCAAATAATACATTTAATATATCCTGCTCTTGTATTCTAAATTTATGTTCTGCAGCAAATTTTATAATTTCTTCTTGCGAATAACTTTTTCTTATTTTTTCTAAATTTAACAATAAAACACCAGTATTTATATAATCATATGGTTGAACCATCTTCATTTCATTTTTACAATATTCATATGTTCCTGGAACAATTCCATTAAGAATTCCTTGAAATACTATATCTTTAACACCAGCTGCAATATAATCTTCAATATTAATATCATATAACTTAGCAATATCATCTTTTAAAATGATATCACAGTCCATTACTATTGCTTTTGAATAATCATTTAAAATCCATGGCGTCAAAAGTCTATAATATGCTTCTTCTGCATATACTTCATGTGATATGTAAAAATTAACCCCTTCTATCATATGTTTTGGATTATAAAAACGTATATATACATTTTCCAAATCACTTACCATATTATACAGTAATTTTTTATAAGTTTCAGATATTTCCTTTTGTAGTATTATAATATCATAATATTTATTTTTATTAATATTTTCCAATAAAGATTTTAAAAATACACATAGATATGGAACATAATAATTACTTGACATTAATACTATAGGTATACATTTTTCATTTTTTAATCGTTCTAATTTTATTGATTTTTCAGTACTTTCAAAATACACTAATTGTAACTGTCGTACTTTATATTTATCCTTTAACAATTTATATATAAATATACCAAATAATATTTCACCTATAAATCCTAATGTTCTTTTCATATTTTTATTATAATATGTATCATCTATCATTTTTTCTAACTTAAATAATATACTAAACTGAAATTCACATAACTGATTAAATATTTCTTTTTTCATAACATAACAATTAAATCCATAATACTTACTTCCATTTAAGTATTCATTTGATATATCATAATATTCCGGATACAATTCTTTAATAATCTTCTGAAGCTTATCAATAGTATCATATTCAATTAAATAATTCGTATAGCCTAGCCAATGCTCCTTTATAGAATTTTTTATACCATGAGGTGTAGGTTTATTTTTGACATCAAATGGTTCAAGAACAATCGCATCATAATCCTCTATAATTTCCCTCATCTTATATTCGTTATCCAAAGAATATTTTTTATAATTTTTAGATAAATTACTATCAACTATATGGTTTTCTTGATTAGTGAAATAATGATTTGATGTGAATGATAAAAATCTTCTATAATGACATAAACCATAATAATCAGCATCACTATTTTTCCATGCCCAATATTGAACTGTCAATTCGCAAAACGATTTTCTCTTTTCTGAAATATTATCCCCTGTATCATCACCCAGCATTGTAATGTTTTCTCTTTCATCATATACAGCACCACAACGTACAGGTACAAATAATGGATTATCAATAGTCTCACTATCCAAATCAATCCTATGCGAAACAAATATTTTAACATTAGGCTTGTTTGAATTTTTTTCTACTCCTTGATTTTTCATTTTTTCCTCCTTAAATATAACATTCTTCCTAACATTCCCTTAATTTCACTTCCAGGTGGAAAGAAAGTATTTATTATTTTTTGTCTTTTTAGATTATGGTTAATATCATCATAGCAGGAGAAATGTACCCTTGCTAATTCTCCCAATAACAACTTGTTTTGTAACTTTAAATATGTAAAGTAAATACCAAATAATCGTTCTCCTAAATATCCGTTTGTTTTTGGTAAAACATCCACTGCTTGTTCATCAAAAGTAAACAATATATCAAAAAGCCATGAACAATATTCATCATAAATATGCTTTTTCATAAAAAACATATTCCCATAATATTCACTAAATCCATTTAAATACGTTTCAACTGCTTCATTAAAATATGGATATTTATCTAACAATATGTTAACTACCATATCTAAATCTTTTTTTCTATGCCCTTTTGAAACAGCATATCTCTTATACACTGAAATACCATTGTATTCAGGTATTGGAGCTATAACATCATATTGTTCTTTAAAATTTAAAATTTTTTCTAATGATATTTCCTCAATATTAGGTGAATTTCGTATAGTATAAGGACGTGGCTTTTTGTAAGTATTTATATCACAAACTTCTCTTGAAATATCAAGATATCTTCTAAACTGAAAAAAGCCTACATATTCAGGAATATTATGTTTCCATACATAATATTGTGTTCTCAATTCACAATAATTATTTTTATATGCAATATTGGTGCCATCTTCCAAATCTGTTGGAATCATTTCAACAAATGGTGAATTTATCTTGTTTATTGATTTATGATATGAAATAAATATTTTTACATTTTTGTCAAAATTATCATAGCTCATATTTGTCACAAACCTCTTCAGTATTTCCAATCATACAAATTTCTCCATGATCCAACCACACTACACGATTGCATATCTCACGAATTTGATCTAATGAATGTGATACAAATAGCACTGTCGTCCCACCAGACATTAGCTCCATCATTCTTTTATGACTTTTTTGTTGAAAAGCTTCATCTCCTACCGACAAAATTTCATCAACAATTAAAATCTCCGGATTAACAACCGTTGCTATAGAAAAAGCCAAACGCATCAACATTCCTGATGAATAATTTCTAATTGGTACATTAATAAATTCCCCTAGCTCTGAAAATTCGAGAATTTCTTCATATTTATTATTTAAAAACTCTTTACTATATCCTAAAATCGCTCCATTTAAATATATATTTTCTTTACCTGTTAAATCAAAATCAAAACCTGAGCCTAATTCTAGCATAGGAACTATATTCCCATTACAAATAACGCTACCTTTAGTTGGCTTCATTATTCCAGAAATAATTTTCAACAATGTACTTTTCCCTGACCCATTGCGCCCTATTATTCCAATAACTTCTCCTTTTTTTATATTTATTGAAATGTTGTTCAACGCCCAAAACTCTTTATATGCTAGTTTTCCTGATAATATAGATGTTACATATTCCTTTAATGATGATATTCTATCATTAGTAAGCTTAAACATCATAGAAACATCATTTATTTCAATTATTTTATTTTTCATTATTTGCCTCCTTACAAATTTAAAACAAACTTATCCTGAGATCTTTTAAATATCACAGCACCAACTATTAACATTCCAAATGAAAATAGAAAACATTGTATATAAAGAAATGGTTCAGGTGATATACCTTCTAAAATGCAAGTACGTACAAATTTAATCAAATAATATATCGGGTTATAATCTAGTACAAATTTAAATTGGTTAGGCAATATACTTTCAGGATAAAATATTGGTGTGGCATACATCCATAACATGCTTGCAATTCCCCACAAAAATTGAGTATCTCTAAAATATACCATTGATGCTGATAAAAGCATTCCTAATCCAAAGCAAAAAATCACCAGACACATTAAAGCAAAAGGTACTAAAAAGAATGATTTAGAAAATGGAACTCCACTTATAACCATTGCTCCAATCAGCGGTAATAATGAAATAACTAAATTCACTGTAGATGATAATATTTTTGACAAAGGGTATATATACTTTGGTATATATACTTTGGTAATCAAACCTGTGTTACTTATAATAGAAGCTAAAGATATTCCGCATGCCTCTGAAAAATAATTGAACATAACTATACCTATTAATAAATAAATATGATAATAGGGAATATCAGATTTAAATATAGTCGAAAATACAAAATATTGTACTGCCAACATAAAAAGAGGATTTAAAAAGCTCCAAAAAATGCCTAATATTGAACGCTTATATTTAGTCTTAAAATCTCTAGAAACTAATTGTTGTATTAAAAATTTATATTTATTCATAGCATCAAATAAATTTAATATATAGCTTCTTCTGTTAGTTTTTATTTTCATAGTAATTATCAAAATTATACACGCTAATACACATGCACCAGACATAACAATCTGTTTATAATACATACCTGTCCAGACATGATCTTTACCATATGAAGTAAAACATAAAGTTCCATTAACAGGTTGTTTATTAAAATATAATTGTGAATCAGATTTTTTTTCAACAGAGTTTATAAGTGGAGACACTGCATTACCATTAACACAATCTTTTGAATAAATACTTAATTTCAATTTATGACCATATGTACCCTCTATGTCTGTTCCAATTGGTAAATCTATTATTTCACCCTCGCTGATATTTCCTACATCTATAGATTTATCCAATAGAATAGCCCCTGTTTCTGCATCAACCAATTCAAAATTTACAGTACCAGTATTTTTTCGCATATACGTTCCCATCTGAACAGATACACCTTGTAAAATTTGAATTTTAGATACAAACTCTTGTTCCACACTATTATCTTTAATTAGTTCTACTGCTCCTGATGTAGCAGTTAGTAAGTGAATATTCCCTTTTGATTGTCTTAAATGTAATTCTTCACCTGCTAAATAATAAAATAATCCTGCAAGCAAAAAATAACAAACAAATGTTATTATAGTAATTTTCTTTATTAGTTTGAATTCTTGTACATTCTTTTTTATAGTTTTCATTTCATTACTCCATCATAAAATATAATAATTTATATTGGTTTTACGGCATAAATAACCTTTTTTAATTATATCATACCCATATTCATAAATAAACTTGTTTTAGCTTGATCAGACACTTATTGAAAATTTTCATAAAAAATGCTATTATACAACTAAAATAAAATCATCATTTTTCATATATAATGCAATTAAATCCTTTTAGGACAATATATTCTGGACAATTAAAGAAATTGCACTTTAATTTATAATTATAATATAAAGGATGAGTATAAATGATAAAAGAAAATCAAAATCTACTAAATAAATTCAATGCTATTTCAGATATTATAATTTTATTTATATCCATGACTTTTGCATATTTAATTCGTTTTTATATATTTTCAGCAGATACAGAATACATTAAATTAATTACATATATTCAATTTTCAGTTCTTATAATCCCTATAAATCTTATTGTCTTTAATTTTTTTAATTTATATCATTCATTTAGAACAACAACTTTTATGAAAGAATGTACTCAAATAATTAAATCAAATACAATCCTAACAGCTATTTTATTATCTTTGTTATTCATTTTTAGGTTAGTAGATATATCTAGGTGGGTTATTGTTATTTTTTATTTTGTAAATATTGCTTTAATTATATCTAAAAGATTTGCTTTAAGAAAAACTTTATCAAAATTCCGTTCCAAAGGTTTAAATCTAAAACATGTAATAATTGCTGGCGGTGGCGAAGTAGCAAATGAATATTTAGAAGTTATTAAAGCCAATAAGAGCTATGGTTATAATTATTCTGGATATGTTGCAAATAATTCAGATTTCAAAGGTGAAAAACTTGGAAATTACGATGATTTGTATGAGGTTTTAAATAAATATAAGCCTGACGAAGTTGTCTGTGCTCTTGATATATCTAATTCAAAATATCTAGAAAATGTAGTTTCAGATTGTGAAAAAAGCGGTACAAAAATTTCTATAATACCCTTTTGCTATAAGTATATTCCAAGCCAACCATATATTGATCAAATTGGGGACATACCTCTTATTAATATTAGAAGGATACCTTTAGATAATTTAGGCAATGCTTTTATAAAGAGGACAATAGATATACTTGGATCACTGGTTTTGATTATATTAACAAGTCCAATTATGCTTATTACTGCTCTAATCATTAAATGTACTTCAAAAGGTCCTGTTATCTTTAAACAAAACCGTGTAGGTTTAAATAAGAAGCTATTTACAATGTATAAATTTAGATCTATGAAAGTTAATTCTGAGGAACAAACTGGTTGGAGTACAAATTCTGACCCTAGAAAAACTAAATTCGGATCTTTTATTCGTAAATTCTCTATAGATGAATTACCTCAATTTTTTAATGTATTAAAAGGTGATATGAGTTTAGTAGGGCCTAGACCTGAGTTATCTCATTTTGTTGATGAATTTAAAAATGAAATTCCACTTTATATGGTAAAACATCAAGTAAAACCAGGAATAACTGGACTAGCTCAAATAAATGGATTTAGAGGAGATACTTCAATCAAAAAGAGAATTGAATATGATATACACTATATTGAAAATTGGGACATGCTATTAGATATATCAATTCTATTTAAAACAGCATTTAAAGGCTTCAAAAATAATGAAAAGCTAGTAATACAAAATAAATCAATAATAGAAAATGTTGAAAGTGTAAAATGTAATAAAATTAAAGATAACGGAGTACAATAATGAAAAAAATACTTTTTGTAGCATCAACTTTATCTCATATAGAAAATTTTCATATTCCTTATTTAAAAGAATTTAAAGAAAAGGGTTTTTCAGTTCACATTATTGGAAAAATAAATAATAAAACTGATATTCCATATGTTGATAAAATAATACCAATTAAATTTGAAAAAAATATGTTTTCAATTAAAAATTTTCATAATTCTATAAAAATAAGAAAACTTATTAAAAAGGAAAATTACAATATAATTTATTTGCATACTACTTTAGCTGCTTTTTTCACCAGATTGTCTATAATGATGTTATTTAAAAAGCCAGAGTTAACTATAAATACTGTACACGGGTATTTATTTGATGATAATACTAAGTTCATAAAAAAAAGTATTATGATTTTAGCTGAAAAATTTGTAAAGTGTGTTACTGATACTATCATTGTTATGAATTCAACAGATTACAATATAGCAAAAAAATATAATTTATTTAAAAATAATCTTCATTTAATTAATGGTATGGGCATTACTTTAGAGAATTTTCCATTAATAAATAAAGATAAAAAACTTTTACTAAGAAAAGAAAATAACTTTTCTGATAAAGACTTTATCTTAATATATGTAGCTGAATTTTCAAAACGTAAAAATCAGATTTTTTTCATCAATTCATTGAAGAAATTAATTGATGAAGGATTTTCTGATGTTAAATTATTGCTACTTGGTGATGGAAAAATGTTTGATTATATTAAAAGTTACTCAGATGAATTGGGAATTAGCGATAATATAATATTTACTGGATATACAAAAAAGACTTGCATGTACTATCAATTATCTGATGTATGTGTCTCTTCAAGTAGAATAGAGGGGCTTCCTTTTAATATAGTTGAGGCAATGTCTACTGGTTTACCTGTAGTTGCTTCAAATATCAAAGGACATAGTGACTTAGTTAAAAAAAATAAAAATGGATATTTATTTGAATATAATAATGCAGATGAATTTTGTAACTATATAAAAAAAATATATTGTAATAAAGAATTACAATATGAAATGAGAATTTGCAGTTCTGAAACTTCAAAAAAATATGCTCTACAAAGCGTTTTGGATCATACAGTTGATATAATCTCTGATGAGTATAGTAGTATAAATCACAATAACATAAATATATAAATTTAAAGCATGTTCTACACAACTAACTTAATTGTGCAGGACATGCTTATTTTTATTATCTTACTACATATTTTCTCATTTCTTGCACCACATATCTTTACAATGATATAATATAACTTAATCTAACAAAGATTTTTAAAATTAATTTATATTGTAAATCTATATTGATATATGTAATAGGTAAAGTGGCATTATAATTGGAGTTTGAGAATAGTTAAATTGCTCCATCCATTTTACTTATATATATATATCACCTTGTTAAAATATATGCTTTAATTAAAGGCTATGTTTTAAGTGGATGTTGATATTATAGTATAAGAGCGAACTGGCATTGGAATTTACTTTTTAGAACTCTTAATGAAGATTTGTACAATTAATTGCTTGTCCGCAATCTTTGATTGGGAGCATGCATTAATTGGACTAAGCTTTGTTTTAGAGTTCTTAAAGTAAATTCCTCTGTCCATGAGCTTTATACTATAATATCAACACTATTTTAAAACATAGCCTAATTAAAAAGATAATAAAAATAATATTTTAGGAGTGTTAAATATGTATCTTCTTGAAAGAATTGAAGACAATTTAAAGAAAAAGTCCATTGGATTTTTCTTACCTATTACATTTATATTAACTATAATACCTCTTATTGTGAGATTAAAGATGGTTGATCTTGATGATGCCGGTATAAATTTATATGCAGTTGAAAATCAAGCCGATTTCTTTTCACAAAATAAGTCTCTTTGGTTAGCTATTTTTTCTGTAATACTTTTTATATTTGCTTTATGTTTATTTAAAAAATTATTTGAAAAAAGAGATAAAACTACTACTGCAATTTTAATTTGTACTGGTGTGTTTTTAATTTGTACTTTCCTTTCAGCGATGTTTTCATCGTATAAACAAGTTTCTTTCTTTGGATTTTATGATAGAGCTGAAGGATTTATTACTATTGCATGTTACATGATTATTTTTGTTTATTCCATTTATGCATTTAAGAGTACACATTGTTATAAGTACATGATAATACCTATATTAATTGTAGTTTTAATTAATTCATTTTTAGGAATTTTTCAATACATAGGTCATGATTTAATTAATAGTAAATTAGGTATTGCATTAGTTGTTCCTAGTAAATACAACATTGGTGAAAAAGGCTTAGGCTTATTATATGAAAAAGGAAAACTTTATGGTACTTTTTATCATTACAATTATGTTGGTAGCTTTGTCGGCCTTGTATTACCAATATTATTTTCTTTAACTATATTTGAAAAGAAAGTAATTAATAAGATTGTCTTAGGAGTATTCTCATTACTTTCTGTATGGTTATTATTTGGTAGTACATCTCGTGCTGGTATAATTGGTATATCTGTAGCTATTGTATTAGGACTTATTATCTTTGGAAAAGTCATATTTAAAAGCTGGAAGCCTCTTGTGATAACTTTAGCTTGCATTGCTGTTTTAGCTGTTGGAGGTAACGTTGCTACTAAAGGTCAACTTTTTGAAAGAGTTCCTTCCCTAGTTTCTGATATATTTAGTGTTTTTGATAACACAAGTAATGTAGATTATAGGACAAATACTCCTATAAGTGATATAAAACATGTTGATAAAAGTGTAGAAATAACTGTCCCAAATGATGTTTTAAAAATATCTTATGAAGATGGAAATTATATATTTAAAAATTCTAATAATGAATCTATTAAATTTGATATTGTAGATGGAGTTTATAAAACTGCTAATGAAAACTTTAGTAATATTTCATTTAGATTTGGTAAATCAAGTAAATCTTCTAGTAAAGCAGATTTATTCATGTTACAAGTTAATGATAATCCAACATTTATGTTTAAATTAAAAGAAGACAACAGCATTCATCTAAGAGATTCAAACGGAATGAGATTTATAGATGTAGACTATCCTAATACTTTTGGATTTAAAGGAAAAGAAAAATTAGGTTCTGCAAGAGGATATATCTGGTCAAGGTCAATTCCTTTAGTTAAAGAAACTTTATTATTAGGTACTGGACCAGACACATTTGCTTATGTATTCCCACAAAATGATTTAATGGGTAAATACTACGCTTATGGTACTCCTAATATGATTGTAGATAAGCCACATAATTTATATTTACAAATTGCAATAAACAACGGTTTAATAGCTTTAATTGCATTCTTAGGTATAATGATAATCTATGTTGTAGATAGTATTAAATTATATGCATTAAAGAAAGAATACAGTGAATCTCAAATACTAGGTGGAGTAACTTGCCTTGGAATTGTAGGATACCTTTTTGCAGGGATGTTTAATGATTCAGTAGTCAGTGTAGCACCTATGTTTTGGATAATACTAGGAGTTGGGGTTTCATTAAATTACTTAAACAAAAAAGAAAACTAAATAGATTTATATAATTTTGAAATATACTTAAAACAAAAAATCCAGAGTTATTATTTGCCCTATCTACTTGACAGGTGGCAATTCAATTCTCTGGATTTTTACTCTTCACTTTTAAACATTACTTTACCTATATTAATTTATTTATATAATAAACATATTCTTTAAAGTCTTCTAAATGATTTTCTATTATAGCTTGAACAATTTTCATTCTCACAGCTTTATAATCATGTACAGCTATGTTTCTAAATCCCACCATTGATTTCATCTTTTTAGTTAATTCATCATCTAACATTTTGTTTGCATTAAGTACCTCAAAAGCATCTCTACTATTTTGTGGAATACCTAAATGTTTTTCAGATACAATGTGCATTGCTAAATCAATTGTAGCTTCACAAGCTCTTTGTATATTTAAAATTATGGAGTCTTGTTTAGTATAATCATCTAAATTACTAGGATCATTATCATAGACTTCATGTATTCTATTTAATGCTCTATCAATTTTTTCACTTCTATTTAAAATAATACAATTTATCAAATTTAATTCTCCTTTTCTTTAATATTATTTATCAAATATTACTTATCATATCCATATCATGATTATATATGATAATTCCTTTGGTTGAAAGCTTATGAGATAGAACAAGCTGGTGACAGTCACCAGCTTGGACAAAAAAGGTACTCCCACATGGGGAGTACCTAATATATAAAATTTAAATATGATAAAAAGCTTAATTTAAATTATCTGATCCAAGCTCCGTTAGCTCCTAAAACATAACCATTAACAGTTGTGTTTGAAAGCATTTTTCCTGAACCATCTAAGTAGTACCAAGTACCATTGTCATTTAACCATCCAGTTTGCATAGCACCTGAAGCGTTAGTGTAGTACCAAGTTCCGTTGTCATTAATCCAACCAGTTTTCATTGCTCCTGATCCTTGCATAAAGTACCAAGTACCATTAACGTTTTGCCATCCAGTTAACATAGCTCCTGAAGCATTAGTGTAGTACCAAGTTCCGTTATCGTTGATCCAACCAGTTTGCATGATTCCAGCTGCATTTGAGAAGTACCAAGCTCCGTTGTTGTTTAACCAACCAGTTGCTTTAGTTCCATCTTCTTTAACGAATGTCCAAGTTCCATCTGAGTTTTTAACCCATCCAGTTGTTACTTCTGGCTTTTCAGGTTCTACTGAATCGTCTTTAGCTCCAATTACTGAGTAAACTTCATCTTTTTCATTCCAAACAACCATGTTGTCTTTGTTATAAACTGATAATTCATCCATTGATCCGTCTACTTTGTAAACTTTGTTCCAATCTTCATCATTATCGAATTTGTAAACAAATCCACCTTCTATCATCCAAAGATTTCCGTCTACATCTTTATCAAAAGCTACAACATTTTCTTCTTGATCAGCTTTTGTTATATCTGTGTAGTAGAATCCTTTGCTTGTTTTTAATTCAACAGTTTTAACGTCTACTGTTTCAGCATCTTTATCAAAGTTGTAAGCAACAACTTTTCCGTCAACAACTGAGAAAGTTGTTTCAGCTAATGCTTCTTTAACTCCCTTATCATTAGAAAGTACGTAGTTAGCTACAGTTTTAGCATATTTAGCTCCATCGATATCTCCTGAAGCTTGAGCTTTAGATATCTTTTGAATTACTTCAAATTTAACATCTGCTACTCCATTAGCATCTGTTATAGCAGTTCCATCAGCTCTTGTGAATGCAGTTACAGCATTAGTAGCATCAGTAGAACTTGTAGCTTTATATATGCTCATTCCATTAACTTCTGTTATTAAATTAGTCTTAGCTTTAAGAGTAATAGTTGCAACTCTATAAATGTTATTAGAATCTTGTCCTATTATCTTTTCAGCTGTAACGCTTGCACTTAAGTCATCTTTACTTACTGAAGCATCTTCATTTGCTTTACCAAAATCATATTCTTTGTCTGTATTTTCAACATTAACTGAAGAACCAGTAGTTGGTGTTACTCTGATTTTTCCTAAGTTGTAATCAGCATCAATGTAGTTACCTTTTGCATCAGTATATACATTTAACGCACCATTTGCAGCTCCGTTTGTAGTTCCATCAGCAGTGTAAGTAGTTTGGTACCAAACTTCTCCGAATTTGTTTCCAGCTATTGATGATAAAGTTACAGTTGCATCATGATTGCTGTATCTGTCATCTGCTTTATCTTTTACTTTCTTTCTTAATGCAATTTCTGCATCGTCTTTATTTTCTTCTTTGATGTCATCATCAGTTACTTTTCCGTTTTCTAAATCAACGAAATAATTTCCATCAACAACAGTGTACTTTTCTCCATAAGTTTCTACATCTGAATTTGAATCAACATCTTCTAATTCAGTGTATTTTCCAGCTGATAAATAGTAAGCAGCTTCATCTTTATCTTCTAATTCTCCATCAATGTAGAAGTTTCCGTCCTTGTATGCTACCGCATTATATACAGTACCATCTTTAGATTCTATTCTCTTATAATCAGCAGCATTAACTCCAGTAGCTGGAACTAATGATACTACAGCTGCAGCAGCTACTAATAAAGCTGTTGCTTTGTTTGCTCTATTAAACATATTTTTTCCTCCTAGTTTTCCACTTAAATTTCTTTTTCTTTAGTTTTTCTAAAATTTCTTCTTTAGTTTTTGTGGAATATTATTCACTTTTTTCTTTTCGTAATATAATACCTCCACTTTTTTATATTTCGGTACTTTTTTTGTAGTTCTTTATACTTTTTTGTAATATTTCTAAGATTTTTTTAATTTTTTTATATTTTTTTCTCATAAAATTTAGATATATTAAAAATACTTTCATAAATTGTAATAAAAATACTTGGTATTTATATTGAAAAATACCAAGTAAATAGAAGTAATTTAATTTTATTCAATTTTTGTATATAAATTTATATTTAATATAATTAAAGGCTATCTCATAGATATAAATATCTAATTTGAGATAGCCTGTATATTGATTATATTAATTTATATTGATATTTAATTACGAGGGAAAGTTGTAATTTAACACAATACCAATTTTATTTTAAGCGTAGATTTTAATCATTTTAGTATTCCTAAGTTCAATTACTCAGTTCAATTTATTTATGCATATATCATACATTGCTAAGATATATGATTTATACCTATTATCTAATCCAAGATCCATTTGCTCCTAATGTATATCCATTTACACTTGTATTAGAAAGCATTCTACCTGAACCATCTAAATAGTACCATGTTCCTTTATCATTAAGCCAACCAGTTTTCATTGAACCATTACCGTTTAAATAGTACCAAGTTCCTCTATCGTTTATCCATCCTGTCTTCATAGCTCCTGATGGTTCCATAAAGTACCAAGTTCCATTTACATATTGCCATCCTGTTAACATGTTTCCATTATCATTTAGATAGTACCAAGTTCCTCTATCATTTAACCAGCCTGAATGAGCCATTGATCCATCTGCATTTAAATAGTACCAATTTCCAAAAGGATTTACCCATCTGTTTGATTGCATTATTCCATATTCATCAAGATAATAATAAGTTCCATTTACATTAACCCATTGATACTTAACTTGATTTCCTTCATTATCAAAGAATATCCAGTTTCCGTAATTATCTTTGTCCCAACCTTTTTTAACTTCATTATTATCATCGCCATCATTTCCTGATGATTTTTTCTCACCTATGATTGAATATACTTCATAATCTTCATTCCAAGCAACCATATTGTCTTTATCATAAACTGATAATTTTTCCATAGAACCGTCTACTTTATAAACCTTGTCCCAATCTTCATCATTATCAAATTTATAGATAAATCCTCCATCTAAAGCCCATATGTTACCATTAACATCTATATCATATGCTTCTTCATTATCTAAATCTTGATCTTCTTCTTTAGACATATCAGTATAGTAATGTCCAGATCTTGATTTTAATTCGATAGTTTTAGCATTTATATTATCTCCATCTATTTTGTATTCAACAAGTTTTCCACCTACTGCTGTGAATTTTCCACCTAATAAATCTTCTTTATCACCATCTTTATCAGATATAACATAGGTAGTTACATTCTTTGAATAGTGAGCTCCATCTATATCCTTAGAAGCTTGAGATTTAGATATTTTTTGTATTGTTTCAAAACTTACTGATCCATTTGCACCTCTTTTAAATACATCACTATGATCATTTATTTTGATTCCATTTATTTGTTCTATTAAAATATCAGAAGTGCCATCACCCTTTGCTCCATTTGCTGCTTTTTCAATTAAAGTTGCATCTGCTATTGCTTCTACCTTTGCTGCTTTTGCTGCTTCTATTGCTTTTGCATTTTTTGTAGCTTCATCTCCTGTTGCTTCTCCAAATGCTTTTTCTGCTGCATTAATTATTGCATCTTGAACTGCTTTTATAATTCCTGTTGCTGATGGTGTTTTAGCATTCTTTATTCCATCAAGTGTTGTTACTGAATCTACTGTTAATTTATCAGCTTCTCCTTTTACAAGACTTACTGCTGAAGCTGTTGTTTTAACAGTTTCAATAGTTGCCCCTTCTAGACCAGCTGCTTTTTCAACTTCATCTTTTATAGCTTTTTTAACGCTACCATTTACATCAACACCGTCAATACTGTTTATTGCTGCTTTTACATCAGCTATTGTTGCAGTATCTGTAGTACCTTCAGTAACAAATGAAGAATTAATATTAATTGTTACAGTAGCTCTTCTATATATATTATTAGAATCTTGTGCTATAACATCTTGATTTGACACTTCAGCTTTTAATGCCCTTTTGGCTCCAGCAACTTCAAATTCTTTATCAGTGTTATCTATACTAACACTCTTGCCATTAGCTGTTACTCTAACTTTTCCTAGATTATAATCAGCATCAATATAATTTCCCTTAATATCTGTATATACTGTTAATTCTTTTGCTGTATTTCCATCTCCACCATTAGTCTTTTTATCATCTGCAGTGTAATGAGTTTCAAACCATGCGTCTCCATATTTTGAACCATTAAGTTCTTTTAAATCATTCTTTGACTCATCATGATCTGAATATCTATCATCTGCTTTATTCTTTATTTTCTTTTTTAACGCAATTGATGCATCATCTTCCCCTTCATCTCTTAAATCATCATCATATACTTTACCATTTGTTAAATCAACAAAGTAATCTCCATTATCAAGATCAAGATATTTTTCATTAAATACTCCGTTAAATTCAGAACCAGTATCTACCTCATCTAATTCTGTGTATTTACCATTACTTAAAAAATAGATTGCTTCAGTATCTCCATTTTTCACATCACCATCTATAACAAAGTTTCCATCTTTATATGCTTGAGCACTATAAACTGTACCATCCTTTGACTCTATTCTTTTATAATCTGCAGCATGTACACCTGTTGACGGAACTAATGAAGTCACCGCCGCCGCTACTAGTAATAATGATGTTATTTTGTTCGCTCTTTTTATCATATATATTCTTTCCCCTTTCGATGTGCGTGTTTACAACTTAAAATTTAAATATTATTCTTGTACGATTTACATTTAAATTTATCTTTTTATTAATCTCTTTTTATTAATTCTTCTTATATATATCTTCTTATCAAATTCTTTTTATTAATTTTTCTTCTTATCAAAATTCCTATTATTCTTTATCTTTGTGTATTATCTTAAAGCCTTAAATTTTTATTTTTTTATATTAAAGCTTAATTCTTTATATTCTGTTATTTCTTATTATATTTGCTTTATAGTACTTTTATTTTTTAACTCTATTTTAATTAAATATTGATATCTTAGTATAATAAGCGTAGTGGCAATCTCTTATTTACCTTTTAGAGTCCTATCTACTAGTTTTACACTGTAATATCTAAAATTTTTTAAAATAGCACTTTTATAAAGTTTAATTATAATGGCTTTTTCTTTAATTATTGTAGGATATAGCTTAATTTACCATCATGTTAACTATTATAAGCAAATTTTTCTTTTTGGTACCTAAAAATTACTTTTGATTTTTTTGTCGACAACTCTAAATAGAATTACTAATTACTTAATAACTCTAAGCAGATTTATTAATCAGTCAATAACCCTAAAAGGATTATAATTTAAATGACTTTAAGATAAGATTTAAGATAAGAAAAATAAATAAATTGTTTTTATTTACACTACACATTACAAATTTGATTTTATATTTTGGGACCTATTTCTATATTTTTTCTTCTATTAAGGTTTTCTTAAGAAAAAACTCAAGAAACATTAATATTTTCTATTGATTTTTATTACTGAATCAATTTCATATTAAAACAAGCTAAAATGAGACTATACTTATTTTAGAATTCCTAAGTTTAATTACTCAGTCCATTTTACTTATGCATATATAAATATATGCGATATTTTAATTTTTACAAATTTAACCTAGTATTAAATTTGAGTTTATTCAAATAATATTACTGTAAATATTAATACCTCCAAATAAACATTATTTTTAACTTATTTTAATTTCTTTAATATATTATTTTAATATATTACTTTTTTTAAAATATTAAGGAAGTGATATTCTATGAATAATGAAAAATCGCCTTATCTACCTAAGGTAAGAACAGATTATTATCCAACACAAAGCAAAATAGAAAGTGTTTCTGAAGACGGATCAGTTGCCATTAGTTTACCTAATCCAGCCGTGGATGATATTGTTGTAAATAACATCGCTTCCATGGAATTTGATTATACTCAAGATATGACGTCTAGTGAAAATTCCGACTTAAATAGCACTGATCCTGAAAAAAATTATTTTAAACATTGTAACAAATAATTTTAAACTCCCGAGAAAAGAAAACAGAGTACTTAATGACATACATCATTAAGTACTCTGTTTTTTCATGTTCAATTTAAAATTCACTATTTATACTTTGTATATGTTGATATATTTTTTTAAAAAAGTGGCATTGTAATTGG
>NZ_JAMQIF010000003.1:3025-145619 GCF_023845855.1 Clostridium sp. ZBS2 | reverse complement strand
CTCTGCTAAAACAGAGCCTAAAATATAAATGAACTTAATATTGAACATTCCATCCATCTTCTGTTGCGTATAATGAAACACCATCTTTAAGTCCAGTTTCAAATAAAGTTACTCTTCCTGTTACTAAATTAGTGTAAGCATCATTTTTCATTATTTGATTAGTTTCTCTAGGAATTATACCAATATCTGCTCCAATATAATTTACAAACATATAGCTTGAAGATGTATTTATTCCATGATGTGGAACTTTTAATACGTCTACTCTTGAATGTGCTAAAAGATCTGATTCTACTATATCTTTTTCAGCCAGCCATTCTATATCGCCTGTAAATAATGCGCCTAAATCACTATATTTTAAATATACTAAAGCTGATTGATTATTTATTTCCCAATAATTAGCTGAGACTCTTTTGTCAAGTGGTTTTGCATAGTACGTATCTCTATTAACAAATTTCAAAATACCTTCTTCATCGATATCTTGTCCATAAACTGCATTTATAACTTCTATATCAAGATCTTCTATTAAATCCATAGTCTTTTTAAATACCCTATAGTCTTCTTTCATAATCTTGATATCACCAGATTCTGATCCAGTTTCCTCTAAATCCAAACAATCTTCTAAATAACTTTTTTCAGGCATATATATTTTTTCTACATTAAAATTCTTAAGAATTTTATATAGACCTCCAATATGATCTGAATGAGGATGAGTTATTATAACATGATTGATTATTTTTTTATCATCTTTATCTTCTTTCATATCTTGACTTTCTAAAAAGTCTATTACTTTCTTTTCACTATCTTTTGTATTTAATCCAGTATCAATCAATGCAGTCTCTCCATTTGGAAGTTTTATAAATATACAATCTGCATTTCCAACATCTAAATATTTTACATAAAGATATTCATCTATTTTTCCGCCACCTTTATATAAACCGCTATCAGTAAAGCTTTCAGGTTTACCATCTATAATTATATTGCCTGTTGCTAATTCCCCATTTGCCTTAACATAATATTTTTTATCATTATTTTCTATCCATTCATTAGATAACATTTCACCATTTTTATTTGAATAACATTGCTTGTCATTCTTTCTATAAAAGCCTGTCTCCAATGCCCCACTACCATTAAAATAGTACCATTTATCATCTATATTCATTTTTCCACTAGCCATTTCACCAGTTTTATATAGATAATATTTATCCATACCTAATTTTATCCATCCATTTTGCATTACTCCATGATCATCTAAGTAATACCATTTATAATCAATATAGCTCCAACCATTTCTCATTGCACCATATTCATTAAAATTATACCATTTACCACTAAAGTCTTTCCATCCAATAGCAACTGAATAATCATCATTAAAATAATAAGTATTTTTGTGAAGTACATAATTAGGATCTTTACTAGGATCTACTATTTCATACTCATCTTCTTTAGAGCTTGTACTGTTTAAATCAGTATCATTTTCTTCTTTATCATCTTCAAGAGAGTTTACTTCTTCCCCCTTTTTGTTATCTTCTTCTACTTTTTCTGAATTTTTAATATCTTCATTATTATTCTCAGATTCTTTAATTTTTTTATCTGTTTTTTTATCTTCAGATTTTATATCATCTTTGTCTTCATCTTCTGGTATATCTTTATCAACTTTAGTGTTTTCTTTTTCCTTCTTCTTTAAGATTGGTTCATATACTTGAGGATTAGTTTCCGTTCCTTTATATATGTATTCCTCTATTTCAAACCAGCCTCTTTTTTGTAACATTCCATCTTCAGTAAAATAAAATCTTTTTCCATTAATAACATGCCAACCTGGTTCTGGAGTTTTTTCCTCTTGGTCTAGAACTTCATCAACATCTTCTTTTAAATCCTGTTCTTTTGAATTACTTTCAGATAACTTGTCCCCTTTTAAATTATTTTTTTGTGATTTACTATCTTTATTATTTTTCTCTTGTGATTTATCTTTTTGTAATTCATTTTCTAATGAGCTGTTTTTTTGTGACTTAGGAAGATCACTTGTAGCTGCATATGCATTTACATTGGGACATATACCACTTATAAATGTTGTAGCCATAATTAATACTATAATTCTTTTCTGTAAATTAAAAATAACAATCCCTCCCATCAAAAATTTCCTTCATATATTATACCTTTATTAGAATATTTTCTCAAATAAATATACACCCCTGGGGTGTAATTTTTTCCAGATGCATAATTTTTATTAATTTAATGACATTATGTATAAATTGTATCTTTATTTTTGCAAATGAAAAGACTGTCTCTTAATTAATACTCTTAAAATATTAAGCTTGATACTTAATTACTTTTTGTTTAGAGACAGTCTTGTTAATTTTTTAAACTAATGTTTATACTACACTATAAACATTAGTTTAAAACATGATTATAATGAAAGAAATTCCGTAAATGCTTTTATTGTATATTCATTATCTTTAACACTTGCAAGTTCTCTTACTGAATGCATTGAAAGTAATGGTGCACCCATATCTATAACTGGTATATTTAATTTAGATGCAGTTATTGGTCCTATTGTTGTTCCACCCTTAACATCTGATCTATTCACAAATTCTTGACATGGTACATTTACATTTTCACAAACTTGTTTAAATATTGCTGCTGCGTAGCTGTCTGTTGAATAACTTCCTGATGCCGCAATTTTTATAACTGGACCACCTCCAATAAGTGGTCTGTTTGTTGGATCATGCTTTTCTGTATAGTTTGGATGAAGAGCATGAGCTAAATCTGCTGAAATCATAACTGAGTTTGATAATGATCTCTTGAAATCTTCTCTATCTTTTCCAAGTGCTAATGTTATTCTTTCTAATATATTTTCAAGTAATGAAGAATTTGCTCCTTGAGATGTTAAGCTACCTATTTCTTCATTATCAAGTGCCACTAAAACTTTTGTTGCTTTATTAGATTTACTTTGAAGTAATGCCACAAGTCCTGCATATACCATCCAAAGGTCATCTAATCTTCCTGCTGAAATGAATTCTTCATTCATTCCAAATAAACATCCTTTTTCATATTCATATACAAATAAATCAAAATCTACGATTTCTTTTTCTTCTACATTTAAGCTTTCTGCAATTAACTTAAGTAAGTAACCGTCTTTCTCTAACTTATCAGTAGCCATTGTAAGTAATGGTAATGTATCTTTTTGTCTATTATATTCATAGCCTTCATTAATGCTTCTATTCATGTGTATTGCTAAACTCGGTATTATTAAAACAGGCTTATTTAGATCAACTAATTTAACTTGTGGTTTTAGTGGATTGCTTCCTTTTAATGTAACTCTTCCAGCTACCCCTAATGGTCTATCAAACCATGTGCTAAGTATTGCACCACCATAAACTTCTGTGTTTAATTTAACATAATGGTCTTCTACTGTCATTTCTGCATGTGGCTTTATTCTGAATCCTGGAGAGTCTGTATGAGCTCCTATTAATCTAAATCCTTCTTCTGCTATATCTCCACTTCCAATTTCGAATCCTATTATTGCAGATTCATTTTTCATAACATAGTATTTTCCACCATGCTTTAAATCCCACTTATCACATTCCTTAATTTCTACAAATCCTTCTTTATCTAAGATTGATTTAACTTCATGAGCACCATGAAATGCACTTTTACTATTATTTATAAAATTTAATAAATCTTTTGCTGTGTTCATAAAAATTCTGCTACTCAAAATATGGACAAATATACCCATATTGATATTATTACTACTTCAACGAATCCAATTTTGCCGAAGCTACTCTTGTTTGTAAGACTCTCCATAGTCGTAAATTCCCCAAATAGCCTTAGGTACATATATACATTTGCTTGATTATGCAACTTTGTATATTTTTGCATTTTCTAAATTAATTGAAGCATTATAATCTCTATCTATACTAGAATTACATTCATTACATTTATAAACCCTATCAGATAGTTTTAAATCTTTTTTATATGCTCCACAACAACTACAAGTTTTACTTGAAGGATAAAATCTATCTACAATTCTTAACTCAATTTCATTAAGATTACACTTGTACTCAAGTTTAACCCTAAACTCATAGAATTTTTGTTGTGCTACTGCCTTAGATAAATGCTTATTTTTCATCATTCCACTAACATTTAAATCTTCAATAGTTATATAGCTTGGTTTTTGCTTAACTATTTTATTAATTGTCTTATTTATATAGTCAGTTCTAATATTAGATAATCGTTGATGAACTCTTTGTACTTTGACTATTTGTTTTTGGATATTTTGTCTAGTAGCTTTTCCTTTCTTATTTTTATTTTTTAATTTAAAACTTTCATATTTTCTTGAAAGTCTTCTTTGTTCACGTTTCAACTTCTTTTGTAATTTTTTCACTCTTACAGTTTTATTAATATTCTTCTTGTGAGTACCATTAGAGATAACTGCAAATTCTTTAATTCCAAGGTCGATACCTATTCCTTTTGTATAAGGTCTATCTTCACTTTTGTGCTCTTCTTCAATTACTACTGATACAAAATATCTATCAGCTTTCTTAGATATTGTACCATTAACAACCTTTGCGTTAGTTGGGATATATCCAAATTCTTTTAGTCTTACCCACTTTAAAGTAGGAATATTAATTTTATGTCTTTCTGTTTTCCAATCTGTTTTATTATTTTTAGGAAAATAAAGTTTAACATCAGACTTATTCTTCTTCTTAAATCGTGGAAACTTAGATTGACCTTTGAAAAATCTTTTGTAGGCACTTTCAGCATTACAAATAGCTTTTTTCCTTGCTTTAGAACCACATAAATTTATCCATTTATATCCTTCTAAAATTTTAATTTCATTATTGATATACTTATCAAAGTTATTAGCACTTAAAGTCGCTTCTTTTTTAGAGATTAATCCATCTTGAAACTTTTTATATAATTCTTGATTTGTAGCCAAATACTGATTATATAACCATCTACAAATACCAATGCCTTGATTAATCTTCTTTTTCTGCTCTTCCGTTGGGTGTATCTCCGTTTTGTATGCTCGTAGCAACTTCTTTATCCTCCTTAATCTTTTTCTTATACTTTCTAAGACCATATATTCTACAACTAAACACATGAAGTATTGATATTGTATCTTGAACTAACTCTTCTTGTGGTGAAAGATTTTCATTATTTACAACTATAACTTTAGTATCAAATTTCCCTAAAAATCTTTCAAACCATGAATACCCAAATCGTATAAATCTATCTTTATGAGTTACTAATATAGAATCAATTTTGTTTTCCATACATTCCTCTAAAAGTTTGTTCCACTTTTTACGATTGTAGTTTAGTACACTTCCTATATCTGTAATAACTTCATCTACAATAATACCTTTAGCATTTGCAAAACTCTTTAGAAATTCAATTTGATTAGCTAAATCATCTTTTTGATTATTTGTAGAAACTCTAGTATATATAACTATCTTTCTATCTATATTATTCTTTAATCCCTTGAACTCTAAATATTGGTCATAAGTATAGTATCTTCGATTAGTTGGAGTACGTTTTGCTTTTAATATACCTTCTCTATCCCAACGTTGAGGTGTTTTAACTGATACATTTAATCACATTTTTTCAATATTTTTTAATAACTATTTTACACTCCTTTCAATATAATAGCTAAAAAACACCCTTCACAGTATAGCTTTAATATTTATTACAATTTTAAGATAATATTTATAAATTATATCTTAAAATATTATAGAAGCTCTTACATTAATAAGATTATTTTGACTATTATTTATAACTAAAAATTATTATATATTTACATAAATTACATATACAATAAATGTATGAATATAGTAATATTATCAAATTCTATAATTTAAATCAAACAATCTATAATATAAAAATACAGTTTATATCTTATTTTATCCTTTAATATAAAAAAAATTATATGAAATTTTAATTATTCCGCCCACTTTGCTTATGCATATATCAACACTCTGCTAAAACATAGCCTAATATAAAAGTATCAATAAATTTAATTATTAGCTATTAATTTTTACATTATAGCAACATTATATTTTACAAATACTAATTACTGTATTAGAATTAAATTATTTAATATAAAGCATAGGAGTGATTATATATGTTCTCAAAATTTCTAGTTACTAAGTTTATTAAAGATAATCACAATGTAAATGATGATAAAGTAAGAAATTCTTATGGTATTCTTGGAGGGCTTGTAGGAATTTTTATTAATCTTATACTATTTTTAATAAAAATTTCCGTTGGACTTTTTTCTTCAAGTATAGCTATTATTGCTGATGCATTTAATAACTTATCTGATGCAGCATCTTCTCTTATAACTATAATAGGTTTTAAGATGGCAAGTAAACCTGCTGATAAAGAACATCCTTTTGGACATGGGCGAATTGAATATATTTCTGCTTTAATTGTTGCATTTATGGTTATGCTTGTTGGTTTTCAATTTATAAAATCATCATTAACTAGAATTATAAATCCTGAAGCAGTTACCTTTGAAATTGTACCTTTTATTCTTCTTTTAATTTCAATAGGACTTAAATTTTGGCTTTCTGGTTTTAATAAATTTATGGGGAATAGGATTAATTCTTCTGCATTAAAAGCAGCTTCTGTAGATGCATTAGGAGATGTTTTTACTTCTAGTACTGTTGCTATTTCTTTTTTAGTTTCTAAGTTTACATCAATTCCTATAGATGGATTTATCGGACTTATAGTTGCTGGATTTATAGTTTATTCAGGTTTTTCATTAATAAAAGAAACTCTTAACCCATTGCTTGGTGAAGCTCCTGATCCTGAACTTGTTAAAGGAATAAATGATATGGTATTATCTTATGAACATATTACTGGATCTCATGATTTAATAATACATAATTATGGGCCTGGAAAGTGTATGGCTTCAATACATGCTGAAATTCCCTCAAACATTGATATAATGAAAATTCATGAAGTAATTGATAAAGCTGAAAGAGAGATTTCTGCAAAACTTAAGATTTATCTTGTTATACATATGGACCCTATATGTATAATTGAAGGTGAGGTTAAGGAAGCACACGATGAAATTCTAAAATTAATCGATGAATATGATTATATAGATTCTATTCATGACTTTAGAATCGTTGGTGATGGAAACTGTAAAAATCTAATATTTGATTTGGTTTTAAATGCATCTTTAAAAACATCTTTAAAAGATGAAGAACTAATTGATAATATTAGTTCAAGAGTGAAGTCAGTTCATCCTAAATATAATTGTATAATCACTTTAGATAAGCATTATCTTTAATAATTATTTATATTAATGTGTAAAATATACCTTCTATAAAGCATAAACTACTTTATAGGAGGTATATTTTTATTGTTTTTATACTATATATGTTATGAATTTATTTATAAAAAATAATTAATTAAGTTCTAAAAAAAGGAGGTATTTTTTATGAAGTGTCCTTACTGCAACAAAGAACTCGGAGAAAAAAATGAATGTATAACATCTACATGCTATGCATTTGAGAAAGTATTCCCAAGATATGATTTAGAAGAAGAGAAATCTTCAAAAACTAATGAAACTTTAAATACCACTAAAGAAAAACTTGATGATTCTACTATTAGTTCAAAACTTGAAGAAATTGAAAAAAATGCAACTAATCAAAAAAGTAATCCTATAGAAAATTCTACTGGAACAAGTACTAATGCAGGACTTTACATTTTAATTGCAATAATTATCCTATTAATTATTGGCTTTGTTTTTTTCTAAAATTTGATTTCTATCTGATGAAAGTGGCATTGTAATATAACTACATGTTTTAAGTAAAATGATATTTTAGTATAATGGCGCAGTGGCATTGAAATTTGCTTTTTAGATTTCTTAATTAGTATTGTCACATTTACTGCTTGTNNCAAGCTAAAATGGGACTGTACTAATTTTAGAATTCTTAAAGCAAATTTCTCAGTCCACGAGCTTTATACTAAAATATCATATTTTTCTAAAACATGTTCTTACTTTTTATTCTTTAATGTTTTAAATCTATCTGCTGCTGCAACTTTTTCTGAACCATCAGTTATTATTTCAACTATTATAGGTTCACTGCATGAATATAACTCATCCTTTATTTCATTAAGCTGACTTAAATCTGTTATTTCATATGATTTAATTCCAGCTGCTTCCCCTATTGCCTTTATTGAAACTCTATCTTGAACTACTCCATTAATAGATCTTCCAAATAGGAATGTCATTCCCTGATCAACGTAATTTAATTTTGCATTATTTATTACAAAGTATACTATAGGTAATGAATATTGTTTTGCTGTTAAAATTTCACTACCATTCATAAATACTGATCCATCTCCAACAACTACAGCATATTTTTCTGTATTTCCACTTAATGCTGCACCTATTGAACCTGCAACACAGTTTCCCATAGCTCCATAATTTAAACTAGCAATAAAATCTGATTCTTTTGGAATAAACAGATATTTATACATATAGTTCATGAATTCACCAATATCACACATATAAGTAGTGCTTGGATTTAATATGTTAGGAAGCATGTCTGCTAATCTTCTAACAGATATTCCTGTATGATCTTTTACATAATCATTATTTAATTTTTCTACTTTATTTAAAGTCACATTTTTATCTTCAATTTTTTCATTTATTATTGATAATGCTTCTGATAATTCATAATATACTTTAAATCTATCAATATGATCTTTATTTAAACTCTTTTTCTTATTATCTATTTGAATAACTTTATTTCCATCATTAAATAATGCATCATTAAAGTTTCTTGTTGCACTTTCTCCAAGGCTTGATCCTAATACTAATACACAATCTAACTCTTCTGTATCTGCATAATTTTGAGCAAAATCAGTACTATTAAATCCATAGTTTCCTATGTTAAATTCAAACTCACTATCTATTGAGCTCTTACCTTGAGGAGTAGTAGCTACATACCATCCTAATTTTGATGATAATTTCTTTATAATTTCACTATTTCCTTTAGCACCTCTACCAACTAATATGATACCTTTTTTAGCATCATTTAACATATTAATTGCTGTATTTAGTGATTCTTGATCATAATTATAACCTATTTTTTCAGCTACATAAGTTTTTATATCGTCTTCACTTATTTCTGTTGTAGGTAAGTCCATTGATATTGATAAATGAACTGGACCTTTAGGATCTTGCATTGCTAATTTTACTGCCTTATCTAATTCAGATAATACATCTTCTTTTTTAGTAACTGTTTTACTGTATTTTGTTATGCTTTCAGTTATAGGTGATGTATCTAATTCTTGAACACAACCTTTGCCTATGCTATCACTTGCTGCATATCCACTAATAACAAGCATAGGAATATTATTTATGTATGCATCTGCTATTCCATTTATTGCATTAGTAATGCCTACCCCTCCACATAAAATTGAACAACTAAGTTTTTTACTTAAATCTGAATATTTTCCTGCTGAATAAGTTGATCCTGCTTCATTTTTAGTTACTACAAATTCGACCTTAGTATCATTAAGTGCATCATAAATACTTGCTACATTTCCTGATGGTATACCAAATACGTATTCTACACCACAACTTTCAATATATTTTGCTATAGCTTTAGATAATTTCACGTTTAAACATCTCCTCAATACATAAAATCTTATTATATTTTTTTACAATATTTATTGCTTCTGATTTTTCTTCTTCTGAATATTTATGTTCTTCTTTAAATATTGGCATAGTAATAAAGAAGACTATTTCATCATTTAAGAAAAATGGTATAAGGCAAGTTGATACTATCCCAAAATCTCTTAAACAACTTGGTTTACTTGTATCTACAGAAAGCTTGTCTACAAATAGTGGCTTTTTTGTATTCATCATTTCAGATAAATACATATCATCAACTATTTTAAGCATTTTTGAAGCATGATATTTGCTCCAATCTTCAAATGAAATGTCTGTTAATTGTTTGTAATATGGTTTTATATAAGAATCATCAACTATTTTGTGAATTCCTACATCTTCATAATATATTACATCTTCTAATTCTTTGAATAGATTGTTTAGTAATTCTCTTGTGCTCATAATATGTTCCTTTCTGAAATTTAATATTTACCTAAAAACATTATTTATAAAAATAATATAAATATAGTATAATCATTATTATTTTACCATAATATTTCATACTTTGTATAAATATTACATTATTATTATATTAAAACATATTTTCGTACAAATACAACATATTATTTTTAAGCTATGTTTTATTAAAAACATTTGTATAAAATAATAGAAGTAACATTTTTGTTACTTCTATTATCACTTATGTATTCTTATATATTATGTTTAAATCCTAAGTTAAACCTTTACAATAGATTGTATAATCTGCTTGTTATCTTTAAAACTTAAATACATTTTTAATTTGCATTCCAGCTATTGTACTTGCTGGCATAAGCATATACTTCTTTTTAAAATTTGAATTAATATAAAGATCACTCATTTTATCAAGAACATATTTATTCCAATTATAACATATAAATATATAATATCCCATAAAATATTATATATTTACATTTTTCTCATAATTTCAGTTAATTTTATCGGTTTTTAAATTGTAAAATAAATTTCTAGTAAAAATATGACCTATAGTATTTTTAAGTTTTATTTTATAAAATTTATATCTGAAATAACTTTCATGTAATCAAATACTTTATTAGCATTTTTCTTTATTTGAATATTAGCTATATCATTTTCTGGCATAACTATATATTTATCTTTAAAATCACAACTTATATATGCATTACATACTTTTTCATAAAATAATTTAGTATCAGGAAAACTCATTCTAAATTCCCTATTATCTATAACTAATATTAAATTACTTATGTCCATTGATTTAATAGTCTTTTTAAAAAGTTCCAGATACTCTTCTGCATCACTTTTAGAAAATAATCCTTCTCCCTTGATTATAAATTTATCATCTTCTACTCTCATAGTGTATTTACATAATAGATTTATTTTTTCTAGTTTCATAATTTCCCCCTATTAAATTAAAGATAAATTTTTTGTTGTTAATTACTTTTAAGTTGACAAAAAAATAAACTTTTATTATGTTCCATTTTTTATTTTTATTTAATCAAATTAAATCTTTTCACTAACTTTCACTACATATACCATATTAATAATTTACTTTTAAAGAAATAATAACATATTTTCTTATAATTTTCCATCTTTTTTTAATTTTCCACATATAAATTATACTTTGGATTTTATTTTATAATAAAAATTTATGTTCAAAAATTTTGTTATTTTAATATGTTTATAATTTCATTATTAATATGTATAATTTTTCAAGGAAATAAATTACAAAATATATTTCAAAGGAGGATTTTATTAATATATATAAAATAAAAATACCATATGTTAGTGATTGAATCGTTTTAACATATGGTATTTAATTTACACTCTAAAATCAATACTAACTTTAACTCTGAATTTCACTAAGTTTAGTACTTAATTCATCTATATTCTTATATGCATTAGATATCCCATCTATATTATTGTTAAGTTCATTAATATTAGCTGATATTTCTTCCATAGCTGATGCTGTAGTTTCAACATTTTCACTTATATTATCCACTTCTGTTACCGTTTTTGAAAATACAGTAACTAATCCTTTAATTTGTTGATTTACATTATCTGAATGATTTAATACATTTCCTGTATTATTATTTATATTTTTAAATAAATCTTTTACTGTATTTGTATGTTCATTGCACACTTCTATTGATTTCTTTTCTTTTACTATTTCATCTGATACAGCATTAGTTCTTTCAGATATACTATTTAATATAGATATTATTTGGTTTGTTGATTCTTTAGAGTTTTCTGCTAGTTTTTTTACTTCATCTGCAACAACTGCAAATCCTTTACCATGTTCTCCAGCTCTTGCTGCTTCTATCGATGCATTAAGTGCTAAAAGATTTGTTTGTCCTGCTATTTCACTTACAGTATCTATAATTTTTACTATCTTTGAATTTTCTTCATTTAAATTATTAATTAATGTTACAGTGCTTATAATATTATCTTTTACTTTAATCATTTCACTTGATAAATCCTCAACTTTACTAGCTCCCTCTAAAACAACATCTTTTGTAGAAGATGATAATTCCGACATAATTTCCACTGCATTTGTTACTTCTCCTAACCCTTGCTCTCCAAGTTGCATAAATGATTGGATATTATTCATAGTTTCAACTTCTCTTGTTGCTTTATTTGCAACTTCATTTGAGGCCACTGATATTTGTTCTGATACTCCTGCAGTTGTATTAATACCCTCACTAATGGTAGAACTTGCTTCATTTAAAGATTCTATTGTTTCACTAAGCTTACCTAATAAAAGCTCTGTCTTAGATTTTGATTCATTACTTTCTTTAATTTTCTCTTCTAATATAATGTAAGTACGTTTTGTTATTATACATAATAATGTGCATATAACTAATCCACTTCCAATATATAAAAGTAAAAATATTAATTGATCATATCCTATGTTTGAAAACATTGTTTCTTTGTTTTTCATAAAAAAATAGCTCATACAAACAGCACTAGATATACATTGAAGAACTATTGGAATTGTCTCTTGATATAATATAATTAAAAAAATTGCTGAATAAAATATCATAAAATTAGATATTGTTGGTGACGTGCTCATTAATATTACACCAATTGTAGATATTGAAAATACCATGAAATACATTGATATATTAATACATTTTTTCTTTATTAAAATAAATTGTATAATGCTTAATACTATACCTGAACCTATTATTCCTACAACTGCTATTATAGGTGCTTTTAAATAATAATCAAAAATACCTCTTAATAATACTGAACTTAAAAATAGTACAAGCAAAATTTTATTTTTCATGTCTATAATTTTTTTGTTATCCATTCATTCTTCCCCCTATGTAGAATTATATCCTTATATTTTAAGACACAATTTTGTAAACTTATGAATAAATTTTGTTTTTATGCATTTAAATAGTATTTCCTACGTGTATAATATTAACATATTTTATTATATTTGTATATGATTTTACATTTAATTATATTTTATTTGCATAAAATTATACATAAAGTTACATAATATACAAAATAGTATTAATCTTACTAAAATAAAAAAGCCAATAAACAACAAGTATTTTTCTACTTATTATTTATTAGCTTATTTATTGTCCCATTTGAAAAACTTAAAGTACTTTAGATAAAAAATCTATTGTTCTTGGACTTTTAGCATTCTTAAACACTTCTTCTGGAGTACCTTCTTCTACTATATTTCCGTCATCCATAAAAAGTATTCTATCTCCAACTTCTCTTGCAAATCCCATTTCATGAGTTACAACTACCATAGTCATACCTTCTGAAGCAAGATTTTTCATAACACTTAAAACTTCTCCTACCATTTCTGGATCTAATGCTGATGTTGGTTCATCAAATAGCATAACATCTGGTTCCATAGCTAATGCTCTTGCTATTGCTATTCTTTGTTTTTGTCCACCAGATAATGATGCTGGATATTCATTTGCTTTATCTTTAAGCCCTACTTTATCTAATAAATCTACTGCTTTACTTTCTGCTTTTTGCTTTGATAATTTTTTTACCTTCATAGGAGATAATGTTATATTATTCAATACTGTCTTATGTGGAAATAAATTAAATTGTTGAAAAACCATACCCATTTTTTCTCTCATCTTATTTATATCCACAGCTTTTGATGTTATATCTTTTCCTTCAAACTCAACTACTCCAGAGCTTGGATCTTCTAATAAATTAAGACATCTTAAAAATGTACTTTTTCCAGAGCCTGAAGGTCCAATTACAACAACAACTTCACCTTTTTTTATATGACAATCTATTCCTTTAAGAACTTCATGTTTTCCAAAACTTTTGTGTAAATCTTTAACGTATATCACTTACCTTCATTCTCCTTTCTACATATCCTAATGCTCTTGTTAGCGTAAATGTAATTATAAAATATACAACTGCTGCCACTATGACAGGTTCTAATCCTAATGCAGTATTTCCTTTTACAGTATTTGCATTATACATAAGTTCAGCTACACCAATTACAGAAACCATTGAAGATTCCTTAATTACTGATATAAATTCATTTCCTAAAGCAGGTAATATATTCTTAAATGCTTGAGGTATTATTATATTAAACATAGCTGTTTTTTGATTCATGCCTAAACTTCTCGCTGCCTCCATTTGCCCCTTATCAACTGCTTCAATACCAGCTCTAATTATTTCAGAAACATATGCTGAAGAATTAAGCGCTAATGCTATTGCTCCTGTCGTTATATCAGATAAATCTATTCCTAATAATTTAGGTAATCCAATATAGATTATGTATATTTGAACTAGAAGAGGAGTTCCTCTAACAAATTCTACATAAACTGTACCTATCATTCTTAATATCTTAAATTTTGAACGTCTTAAAAGAGTTAAACCAAGCCCCATAATCGTTCCAAAAAGTACTGCAAAGAATGCTAATACTATTGTAATTTCTGCTCCACTTAAAAAGTATCCATAGTATTTTTCTAAAAATGTAAAATTCAAAATTTCTCCTCCCCTCTATTTCCACCCCTGGGGTCCAATAAATNNTATTGGACCCCAGGGGTAATCAATTTATTCCACCATATCATTTGCTTCTATTACAAATTGATCTATTTTACCTTCGTCTTTTAATTTTTGTATTGTTTTATTTATTTCACTCTTTAAATCATCTGAACCCTTATTCATTGCTATTGCTGATCCACCTTCTGAATCTTCTAATATAACATCTGTTAAAGCTATATCTGAATTCTTTTCACAATTAAACTCTGCTACTGGTAATTCTACTAATATTGCATCTACTTTATTATTTTTTAAATCTAATACTAAATCAGTAACTTTTCCTAATGCTTTCTTTTCAGCATCTGGAATTTTGTCGTTAGCTAGACGTTCTTGGATTGATCCTTTTTGTACACCAATCTTTTTATTTTTTAAATCATCAAGTGATTTTATATTTCCTTCTTCACCTTTTCTAACTATAAATCCATGTTTTGCTGTATAATATATATCTGAAAAATCAGCATTTTCCTTTCTTTCATCAGTTGGTGTCATACCTGCAAATACCATATCCACCTTCCCTGCTTGAAGAGCTATAAGTAATCCATCAAAATCCATATCATTTATTTGTAATTCTACGCCTAAATCTTCAGCTAATGATTTTGCCATACTAATATCAAATCCTACAATTTGATCTTTTCCATCTATTTCTTTATGAAATTCATATGGTGGATAATCTGCACTTGTTCCAACTACAAGCTTACCTTTTTGTTTTATTGATTCAAGCACTGATGCTGATTCTTTTGAACCTTTACTTCCTTCTGCATTTTTGTTTCCTGAACATCCAATTATACTTATTGCCATTGCTCCGATTGCCACAACTAATCCTAATTTTTTTAATAAACCTTTATTCATTACTAACGCCCCCTAATTACTTACTTAAAAATTTATTTGCTTTTATTTACTTCGTGGTATAATTATACACCATACATTTATATTTATGCAATAGCAAATGCATAATTATTTAATTTTTATTTATATTAATTAAATAATTATTTTTAATATACTATTAAATCTTGTTTTTCTTTGATAATACGCAAAAATAAAGAGGTATAAATTAACATTTTAGTCTATACCTCTATCTTTAAATTATTTATTATGTATTTTTATTCTTATTTTCTGCATAAATAGTGACTGTCACCAACTTATCCCCCTTGCATAAATGGTGACTGTCACCAACTTGGCCAAACATGCTTAATAGCAGCTACTAAAATTAAAGTAGCTGCTATAATTTGTTTAATGTTTTATTTTTTCTTAATAAATGAAAGTCTATGAAGTGCTCTTGTACACATAATATATTTTACTAATGGATCAATTTCATGATTTTCTATTACTATAACGCCATCAAATTCTAATCCTTTTGCTAAATATGCTGGAATTAACACTTTTCCACCTTTATAAAGTATATCTTCTCTATCAAAGCTTTGAATACTAATCTTTTCTTTAATAATATGAGAAAACTTAGCAAGATCCTTATTTCCATTAAATATAATAGCTATATTTTCAAGACCATCTTCTTCATAATCTTCAATTATTGAAAGAATAGTTTCTACAAATTCATCATCTGAAGATACCTCTTCTTCTATTACTTTTTCCCCATGTCTAACTAATGGAATTATTCTATTATCATCCAAAAACTTAGTTGCATATTCCATTATTTCTTGAGTAGATCTATAACTCTTATTTAATGCATACTCTTGCACTTGTACATGCATCTTTTCCTCATTAAATAAAGGTTGTAAATTTAACATAGCTGGTTCTTCATTATTATTTATTAATCTTTGATTAGAATCTCCAACTATTGTATAACTTTTGCATCCTGTAAGCCCTTTTATCACTTCAAATTGTATAACACTATAATCTTGAGCTTCATCTATTACGATATGTTTAATTTCTTCTTTCATTCTTTTTCCATCTAATTTAATCATTAAATATAATATTCCACTTAAGTCCATGTATCCAAGTTGCTCAGTATCTGTTATATTTTTATAAATATTTATTATATCTTCATGACTTATCCAAGAATCCAATTCTTTTCTTGAATTAATTACATTTCTTACAATTTCTCTAATTTTCATTCTCTTTAAATATTCTAAGTTATTCTTTTCTATTTCTAAATCATCACTTGATAAAGAAGCTATTTTTTCTTTCATTTCCTGATTTAATTTATATACTTCTGCATCTCTTTTATCTTTTATTTTAGATATAAGTACTCTTTTTATTTTTTCACTTCTTCTAAATAGTGGCATATATTTATAATGTATATCAAATAGCTCTTTAATCTCTTTAATTCCTACTATTTCTTCGCCATTAAAAATTATTGGTTTAATATCAAAGTAATTTTGGCTTAATTTTTTTATTTCATGATTTAATAAATCTAAGAATTTTTTAGAACTTTTATATTGGTATTCTTCAAGAGCTGTTTTATTTCCACTCATAGCTTCTTCTATATATCTACTAAAACTTTTTATATATAAATCATCTATTCCTAATTCTTTTATAGCAAAGTTTTCAAATGTCATTTGTTTTATTCCCTCTTCACCTAATGAAGGAAGAACTTGAGCTATGTAATCCATAAATATATCATTTGGTCCAAAAATAAGAACCTTATTTCCAAATTGTTTTCTATAATTATAAAGAAGATAAGATATTCTATGTAATGCAATAGTTGTTTTTCCTGAACCTGCAACTCCGTTTACAACTACAACTTTATTCTTATCACTTCTTATTATTTCATCTTGCTCAGATTGTATCGACATTACTATATCTTTGAGTTTATCAGATGAATTTTCAGTAAGAACCATTTGAAGTATTTCATCTTTAACATCTACTTCTGAATCAAATATACCTTTAAGTTCACCTTTTTTTATTATTATTTGTCTTCTAGAAAGTATATCTGTATCAATTTCTCCTGTTGGACACATATAACTAGACTTTCCTAATATACCTTTATAAAATAATGATGCAATAGGAGCTCTCCAGTCCACAACTACAGATTCATAAGTTTTTTCTACAGTTAAACCATATCTACCTATATAAAGTTCTTCTGGTAAATTTCCGTCTTCCATAAAAGTCACTTTACCAAAATAAGGTACTTCCTTTAAACTAGTAAATTCTTTTAATCTTTTATCTATTGTCTTATAAGCTTCTTCTTTTACGTAATTTTCATGGTCAAAGTAATCTATAACTTGATCTTCATCATCTTTATATTCTTCAATAAATTTTTTTCTTGATTGCAGAATTTGATTAGTTATATCTTTTCTTTTTTGCAGATAATTAAGTATTTCACCGCTTAAAATTTTTTCAACTTCTTCTAACTTATTTTGTTCCATTAAAAATTCTAAATTTTGATTCAAATTAATTGTCCCCCTTGCTTCTTAAAGTAAATTTTCTTGATTTGAAAACATAAGGTTCAGATAATTCAACTTATTTTTTAAGCTAAATCAATCTAAACCTTACTATTAAACACTAGAGTTTTTATTTTAATTATGTTTAAAGATATTATTTTTCATCTTCTGATTACTTTGTATCCTCAGATATCTCCTTAGTTAAAGTATCTTCAATTTTAGTTGAATCATCAATTTTTTTGTTTACATTTATTCCAACTTTTTTAAAAAACTCTGATTTTTCTTTTTCTTCATTTTCTTTTCTTATTCTCTCAAACTCTTCTTGTTTCTTTTTTTGCTTTTCCTTTTGTTCTTTATCTTTTAACTCTTTTTCTTTTAATTGTTTTTCTTTCTTTTCTTTCATTTCGGGATATTTCTCATAAACCATTTCCATGAATTCTTCACCAAAAAGAGTTTCTTTATCTAATAATATATTTGAAATTTTATCTAATAAATCTCTATTATCCCTAAGTATTTTTCTAGCTTTTTCATGAGCTTCTCTTATTATCTTTAATGTTTCTTCATCTAACATTGTTGATGTTTGTTCACTGCAATGTCTAACTGCTCTTCCATCTAAATATCTATTCTGTACTGATTCAAGTGCCATCATATCAAATCTATCACTCATACCATATACTGAAACCATACTTCTAGCTGATTGAGTTGCTCTTTCAATGTCATTTGAAGCACCTGTTGAGACAACATTAAATACTTCTTCTTCAGCAGATCTACCACCTAACATAACTGTAATTTGGTTCATTAAATCTTCTTTAGATATAAGATATTTTTCTTCTTCTGGAAGTTGCATCGTATAACCTAATGCTCCCATTGTTCTAGGAACTATTGTTATTTTATGAACAGGATCAGAGCCTTCTAGTAATGCTGCCACAAGTGCATGACCTACTTCATGGAATGCTACTAATTCCTTTTCTTTTTTAGATAATATTCTATCTTTCTTTTCTTTACCTGCAATTATAACTTCTACTGCATCTCTTAAATCTTCTTGAAGTACAAGTTTTCTTCTATTTTTTACAGCTCTTAAAGCTGCTTCATTAACAATATTTGCAAGATCTGCTCCTACAGCACCTGGAGTTCCCTTTGCTATCTCATCAAGATCAACATCATCTCCTAAGTTAACATTCTTAGCATGAACTCTAAGAATAGCTTCTCTACCTTTAAAGTCAGGTCTATCAACTATTACTCTTCTATCAAATCTACCTGGTCTTAAAAGAGCTTTATCTAATATTTCTGGTCTATTAGTAGCTGCAAGTATAACTATTCCCTTTGACGAATCAAATCCATCCATTTCAGAAAGTAATTGATTTAATGTTTGTTCTCTTTCATCATTGCTTTGCATTTGATTATCTCTGCTTTTACCAATAGCATCTATTTCATCTATAAATATTATACATGGTGCTTTAGTTACTGCTTCTTTAAATAATTCTCTAACTCTTGAAGCTCCAACTCCAACAAACATTTCAACAAAACTTGAACCTGAAAGTGAGAAAAATGGTACTTTAGCTTCTCCAGCTACTGCCTTGGCAATAAGTGTTTTACCTGTTCCTGGAGGTCCTACAAGTAAAGCTCCTTTAGGTAATTTAGCACCTATTTCTGTATATCTTTTAGGACAATTTAAGAAGTCTATTACTTCTTTTAATGACTCTTTAGCTTCTTCTTGACCTGCAACATCATCAAATGTTACTCCAATTTCATTTTCTACATAAACTTTAGCATTACTTTTTCCAATTCCCATGATTCCGCCGCCGCCGCCCATGCCGCCGCCTCCCATTCTAGAGAATAAGAATTTCCACATAACGAAAAACAATAACATTGGTAAAATCCAACTAATTGCAAAATCCATAATAGGACTTTGTTTTGGATTTTTACCTGTAAATTTTATTTTAGGATTTGAATTTCTTAATTTATTTATTAAATTTTCATCCTTAATATTAGCTGTATATAAAGTCTTTCCTTTAAATTCACTACTATCTGCTGGTGTAATTATTAAATTTTCTCCTGTTATAACTACCTGTGATATTTTATTTTGATCTATCATTTCATAAAATTCATCATATGATATTTGTTTTGTAGTTGCTGCTTCTCTAATATAGTTTGCAGTACTTATAAACATAAAAACTAGTAAAAAATATATTACCATTGTAATATATCCATTTTTCTTCTTTTTATTGTTACCTTGCATAGTATCATCCTTTCCTTATAATTTGCGAAAATATCTAAAAAACCTTATTTCCACATATTTTTCATCATATTGTTTATTGCTTCTTTTCTTTTTAATGTTTCTTCAACATCTATAATAAATATATCTCCGTTTTTAATCAAAATATCTCCATCTTTTATGTCACCTTTAGTCTTGGAAATCGTAGTTTCTAGCATATCTCCATTGAACGATTCAAGTATGACATGGTTTTCTTCAATTCTATCAACTATATATTTATTCCCCATATTATAAATACCCTCTCTTTATTTTCACTATATTTTAAGTTATTTTTTATATAAAATATAACTCGAAATTTAGCCTTAATCTAAATAAAACATCTTAACAACTAGTATATCATATTATTATAAAATAAGTACTATTAATTCAAGCGACCAAAGTCTTTAAAAGGCCAAATCTTAACCTGTGCCTTTCCTTTTATATCCTCTCCATCTATGTACGGATTAATCCATCTTCTAGCATCATTTGATCTTGCTCTATTATCTCCTAAAAAGAAGTATTTTCCTTCAGGAACATCAAATGTACCATCATAGTCCTCATTATTTTTCACGTAATTTTCAACTAGTTTTTCTCCATTCACACTTACGATTCCATCCTTTATCTCTATATGATCTCCTGGAAGTCCTATAACTCTTTTTATTAGTGTCTGTTGAAGTTCATCTGAATAAAATACAACTATATTTTCATGTTCTATCTTATCTAAATTGTAAATTTTAGTTACAAATAATTTATCTCCTATATTTAATGTTGGAACCATTGATTCACTTGGAATATATACATTATAAACTAAAAATTTATTCACCAAAAATGCTATCACCACTGCTGCAAATATAGGCACTATCCATTCAGTAAAAAAATTTTCTTTTTTTATCTTATTACTTTTTTCCATAAACCCATTCTCCTTTAAGAACCCCAATAATTAAAGTCCCTTTATAATTAATTAGCAATTTATCAACTATTTATACACTTTGAAGTCACTTATAGGATATATTTTTACTTTAGCTTTTCCTTGTATTTTTTCGCTTTTTATATACGGATTTTTCCAGTATCTAGAATCATCTGAATTTGCTCTATTATCTCCTAAAAAGAAATATTCTCCTTCTGGAACATCAAATATTCTATCATAGTCTTCATTATTCTTAACATAATCTTCTGCTAATTGTTCTCCATTTACGCTTACTATTCCATTTTTTATTTCTATATGATCTCCTGGAAGCCCTATAAGTCTTTTTATAAGAATCTCTTTAAGCTCATCAGAATCAAATATAACAATATCGCCTCTCTTTAGATTTTCAGGATTATGAACTCTTGTTGCAACAAGTCTATCCTTAACTTCTAAGGTTGGTATCATTGATCCACTTGTAATCCATACAGTATAAATTAAAAATTTCCATACTAATAATCCTATTACTACGGCACTTATAATTGTTAAACCCCATTCTTTAAAAAAACTATTTTTACTACTATCTTCCATATAAATTCCACCTTTCTGAAATTCCATATATACTACTATACTTTTTGAAATATAAACTAACTACATTATTTTTATAAATACACTATGTAATGTTAGAATTATTTTATCTTAATAGTATAACATAAAGTATTATATTGAAGCATTAAGGATTTATAACAAATTTATTACTTTAAAATAAGGCTAACAGCATGTTGATAGCAGAAAAATTCCTTGTAAAATAAAAAATGTGTATCAAAATTAATAAATCAATTTGATACACACTAAGATATATATATTATCTTGGGAAAGAATATTAATAAAAAGCTAATTTATTAAAAGATAATTATTAAATAACTTCATTTTGTATAAGATCTTCATAGGTTTCTCTTCTACATATAAGTCTTTCTTTATTATCTTTTACCATTATTACTGGTGGTCTTGGAATCTTATTATAATTATTAGACATTGAATATCCATATGCACCTGTTGTCATAACTGCTAAAATATCATTTGACTGTGGTGCTGAAATATTAATATCATTTAATAATATATCTCCTGATTCACAACATTTACCACAAATAGTTACCTTCTCTTTTAGGTCTTTCTCAACTTTATTTGCTAACATACATTCATATTCAGCGTGATATAAAGCCGGTCTTATATTATCTGACATACCACCATCTACTGATATATACTTTCTCACTCCAGGAATATTTTTTATTGCTCCTACAGTGTATAAAGTTATACCTGAATTTCCAACGATACTTCTACCTGGTTCTATTATTAACGATGGCTTTGATTGACCTGTTCTAGAACAAACCTCATCAACCTTGTTCAATATTGCTTTACAATACTCCTCAGTTGTTTTTGGTTTATCTCCTGTATTATAGTATATACCAAATCCACCACCTAAATCTAGTTCTTTTATTAAATAACCTGTATTTTGTTGAATTTTTTTTATTAAACCTAGCATAATTTCTACTGCATCCTCATATGGTTTAATCTCAAATATTTGAGATCCTATATGACAATGTAGTCCTGATAGTTCAATATTAGTAAGCCCTATTGATTTTTCTATAGCATCTTCTATCATATTAGCAACAGGTGCAAATCCAAATTTAGAATCCACTTGACCTGTTTTTATATACTCATGAGTATGCGCTTCTATTCCAGGTGTTATTCTCAAAAATATTTTTTGAACTTTATTATAACTTGCTGCAATTCTATTTAAAGCTTCCATTTCATAATAGTTATCAACAACAAATCTTCCAACTCCTAGTTTAACCCCTAGTTCAATTTCGTCTAATGTTTTATTATTTCCATGAAATATTACTTTTTCTAAAGGAAAACCTGCTTTATGAGCTGTAAAAAGTTCTCCTCCAGATACAACATCTAGTGATAAATTTTCTTCATTTATTATTTTACACATTTCAATAGTTAGAAATGCTTTACCTGCATATGCAACTCTATTTGACGAATTATCACACTTAAAATATTTATAATACTCATTACAGTTTTGTCTTATTAAACCCTCATCCATAACATATAATGGTGTACCATATTCCTTTACTAACTCAGTAGATTTAATTCCCCCAATTATTAATTCATTGTTATCAATTTTCATACTTCCAAATAATTTCATTTTTCTACCCTCCAAAAATTTGTCTAAAAACAAAAGTCACAGATATTAATCTGCGACAGGTAGAGTCTACTTAATTAGGATTTTTGTTGCTTATCGCTTATTGCTAAAATCATTAAATAGTATTTTTTAATACTATAATTATTATAACTAATACAAACTAAATCTAAAAATATAAATTTTGATTTAACTTTACTAATTATATCGCAACTATTTCACCTTGTAGCTCTCCACAGTTAGTGACAGTTATGTACATATTTTATACATACCCAGAAATAATTATTTGCATAAAAATTATTTCTTCGGCTATAACACCTTTCTTTATAAATCATCATCTGCCGACTCCTTATAAATACTCATCATTACAGCACCTCTACCCTAGGTTTTAGGCACATGAAAGAAAATAATAGACCAAATGTGTGTCGTATATTTTTCAAATGTACCTTATTCTATATTTCATTATATTAAATTTTATTATTTTTGTTAAAGATATCATATCACAAATTTAATCTATTTCAATACTTTTCAACCTATATTTTTTAACTTTATTAATTTATTAAAAATTTTGTAATAATTATCAAATAATTTGTTAAACTCATTAACTACAAATCATAGTTTTTTATTCGTTCCTATATTTGTCCATCAAATCTCCCATTATACTTGCAGATGATGGTGGAGTATAAGTTATAGCATTTGCCCCTGCTTCTATTGTTTCCTTTATTGATGCAATTGTTGGTCCACCAGTTGCAATAATAGGAAATTCAGGATATCTGCTTCTTATGTTTCTCACTATTTGAGCTGTATTTTTACCTCCAGAGACATTTAATATCGTTGCGCCTGCCTCTATTCTTTCAGTAATATTTTCATCTTCTGATACAACTGTTACTACAACAGGTATATCAATAGTAGCTCTTATTTTTCTTATTATTTCATTTGAAGTAGGTGCATTTACTACAACACCCATTGCACCTTTAAACTCTGCATCCATAGCTAAATTTATAACCCTTTTTCCTTGAGTTATACCACCACCAACTCCACAAAAAACTGGTACATCAGCTGCCATTACAAGTGCTTGTGTTATTAGTGGCTGAGGTGTGAATGGATATACAGCAATAATTGCATCTGCATTAGTATTTCTAATTACAGCAACATCTGTACTAAATAATAATGATTTTATCCTTTTACCAAAAATTTTAATTCCACCACAATCTCTAATTACAGAAGGAACTTCAACTACATGATTTCTTAATGTCCCCTTTATCTCTGGAACTAACTTTGGCTCTTTTGATGCCATTTTTATTCCCCCTCTATTAAGAATTACAAAAGTTATAAATAAGATTACAGTTTAAAAATACTATATATTAATTTATATAAATTAAAGTAATCCACTTTAAGCTAATCCTATATTAACTTTTTTATTAAATATATTATACTCTTTATCATGTAATTTCTTAAAGATATTTTTACTACTTAAATTAAATAATTAAATAAATTTAATAATTTTTTGTTTATATCTCTGAATTTTATACACGTTTTATATAATATTCACAGCATTTATAATAACTTATGCACATTATCCACATGTTTTATCCACAGTTTTGTGAATATTGTTAATAAATATTTATTATGCATATTTTTTATCCTTACATCTAACTTTTAATAATATGGTATCGTATTAATTTTTACACATTTCTATATATAGTTACATTTTATTTGGTACATGCTATATATTGAGGTACCTATATTTTGTCTACTTTTATTTATCCCCATATTTATCAACAGGCAATTATTCAATCCACAAAATGTGTACACCCCTGTTTTGGTTAGGTTTATAAGCGTTTCACCTATGTACATTAAAATATTTAATCCACAAAGTTATACACAGATATTTTCGACTTATGTTCATTAAAAAAATTTAAAGTTTTTGTTATATTTTAAATTAATTTTGCTGATTTTAGTTCTACATATTATAGTTTTACTAGTTAAATAAAAGTTATACAAGACATTTTTAGGATAAAAATATATGGCTATGTTTTTAAGTGAATGTCCAAATTTTACATTTGGAAACATGAACTTACTCAGCGAATCTAAATGAGTCGAGTTTCATTTTTAACTTCTGTCCATGAGCTTTATACTACAATATCAATACTGTTTTAAAACATAGCCAAATATATAAAACTATCCCTTGATTACAGGTAACATTTTAATATTATAAATTTTAACTATTAGACAACTCATTTATTTCACTTGTTATTGCTTCTTTTACATTTTCCATAGGAAAATTTTCTCCTGGGCATAAAGTATCATACGTATCTCCATGTCCTTGAACACCAGAAATATTGTATTTTATTATTAGATATGTTGATAACTTCTCTAATGCTTCAATTTCTTGTTCCGTTGGTTCTTCTTCTTCTAAATTTCCTTCTATACATATTCCAAGAGTATTGTTATTTTGCCCTTTTATATGTGCTCCTATTGATTCTTCTGGTCTCCCCCTATATATAGTCCCATCTTTTCTTATATAAAAGTGATATCCTATTCCAGACCAATTTTTTCCTACATGCATTTCATGTATTTTGTATGGTGTTAAATTACTAGATGCTGCATGATGAAATACAAGCAATATTGGTTTATTATTATACTCTAAATCTCCTGACCATTTATAATCTACTTCTCTTATACCTAATTCTTTCTTTAGACTAGGTAATTTTCTTTGCAAAGTACTTATTCTAATTTTATTTCCTTCATAATAAGGATTATCATTTAAAAATCGTATATATCTACATTTCCCTAAATAGCCTGTTACAAGTGACAATACAACTATTCCTATTAATAATAATACAAGCTTATTTTTAAAACTTTCTTTTTTTATGTTTAGCTCTATTTCCTTAGGACTTATTTTGTATTTTATTTGTGATTTATTTCTATACTTAAGTCTATATTTACTTTTATATTTATTTTTTTCGGTTATACTTGTCATAACATATCCAACCCTCTTTCTCATAGGTTACATAATATATTATAAATCATTTTAAGTATTTTTCCAAATATTGGTTAATAAATACAGATAAATATTTTAAAACACGGCTCTGTTTTAAGAAAATGTTGATATATGCAATAGGTAAAGTGGCATTTTACTCCGTCCACTTTGCTTATATATATATATCAACACATATTTAAAACAGATCCTAAAATAAAAATATGGATAAGTATTCTAATATAATAATAATTAAAATACTTATCCATACTTATTTATACTTGCATTGTATAAAATTAATTATAATTTAAATTCTTTTACTAATTCACTTAAATCTTGTGAAAGTTCTGCTTCCTGTTGTACTACTGATGCAACCTGATCCATAGCTTGTGATGTCTCATGTAATCCATTTTTTATATTATGAGAGTGCTCTGTTGTCACTTCCGAATTCTTTGCTGTACTTTCAATAGCTGCACTAATTTGCTCCATTGATGCCCCTATTTCTTGAGACATTGATGATAATTGAGTTGACATCTCATTAACAAAATATCCATCTTTTTCATAAGACTTTCCTACTGCTCCATATTTCACAAGTATATCTTTTATATCATTTTTTATAAAATGTAAAATATCTTGAGTATGAATTGAAAGATTGCTAAATGCATCTTCAACTTTATCAATTGTGCTTTGAATAGTAATAACTGTTTTAGAAGATTCTTCTGCTAATTTTCTAACTTCTTCTGCAACTACAGCAAATCCTTTTCCAGCTTCTCCAGCTCTAGCAGATTCAATTGCTGCATTTAAAGCTAAAAGATTAGTTTGTTTAGCTATTACATTTATTGCATCAGCCATAACTTTTATTTCTTCTACAACTTTAGCATCTTCAATTGCTTCTAAAATACGTTCTTCCTTTTCAAGGCATACATTTTTTGCATCTTCAATTATAGTCTTGCTATGAACTTCTATTTCATCAGCTTTTTGTTTTATTCTTTCTGAATTTTCATTTGATGTCTGTGCCTTTTCTGCTAATTCTTCCATGCTTGCATTAATTTCTTGTATAGATGCAGATAATTCTTCAATAGTACTACTATTATCTTCTATACCACTTACTATTTTAGTAGTTGACATATCCATCTTTTCCATATTCGATGTTAATTCTTGAATAGATGCAGATATTTGTTGACTTAAAGCAGAAGTATTTGAAGACTTATTTATAGTATCTTTAATTGTTTTTCTAATATTTCCTTGTGCTTTATTTAAAGCTAATACTATTTGTCCAAATTCATCATGTCTTTCTAAAACTATATCTGTTGATAAATCTCCTTCTCCCATTCTTTGAGCTAAAGACTTAATTTTATTTAATGGTTTTATAATACTATTAATTGAAATCATAAAAATAAATGCAATAATTATTATTGATAAAATTAAAAATATAAATTCCATTTTAAAATCAATAGAAAATATAACTCCTACAGTTATTCCTACTGCAAAGGTAAGTATATACAGCATAAGAATTTTTATTTTTATACTAACATCTTTTATCATTTGACAATAAACCTCCTGAGAAATATATTAATTTTGTAAATAAATTAATTATAACATTTTATTTACCTAAATTATATAATCATCTAATATATTTCATAATTAACCATTTAATTACAGTTTTATATTATTTTAGATATAATTTTCCACTCATTTTTAGTAATAATAAACACTATTTCAAAATTTATGTTAAAATATCTTTATGAGTAATTTATTTAAGGAGTGAAAAAAATGATTTCAGATAAAATGAAAAACTTAGTAGCAAATAATTCTGCTATAAGAGCTATGTTTGAAGAGGGAAAACGACTTTCAAGTATTTATGGCGAAGAAAATGTCTTTGACTATAGTATTGGAAATCCAAATGTTGAACCTCCTGAAAATATAAAAAATATAATAAATGAGATATTAAGTGAAGAATCTCCAAATCTTGTTCATGGATATATGAACAATTCAGGTTATGAAGATGTTAGAGATGAAATAAGTAAATTTTTAAATAATAAATATAAATTAGATCTTTCTAATGAAAATATTGTTATGACTTGTGGAGCTGCTGGTGGCTTAAATATTATGTTAAAAACACTTTTAAATCCTGGAGATGAAGTTATTACTTTTGCTCCATATTTTGGTGAATATAGACATTACACTAATAACTATGATGGAAAATTAGTTGTTGTTGAACCAGATACGTCTACATTTGAACCTAATATGGATGCACTAAGAGAAAAAATCACAACTAAAACTAAAGTTGTAATAATAAATACACCTAATAATCCAACTGGTGTTATATATTCAGATGAAGCTTTAAAGAAATTATCTTCTATACTTGAAGAAAAACAAAAAGAATTTGGTACTAACATTTACTTAATTTCAGATGAACCATATAGAGAAATAATTTATGATAATGCTAAAGTTCCTTGTATATTGAAATATTATAAAAATTCATTTATTGGATATTCATACAGTAAATCTTTATCATTACCAGGAGAACGTATTGGATATGTTGTTATAAATAATAATATAGATACTTTCTCTGACATAAAATCTTCATTAAACATAGCAAATAGAATTCTTGGATTTGTTAATGCACCTTCATTATTCCAAAGAGTTATTGCAAGATCTTTAGATGCTGAAGTTGATGTAAATATTTATAAGAGAAATAGAGATCTTTTATATAATCATTTAACTAGTTTAGGATTTGAATGCTTAAAACCTCAAGGCGCATTCTACTTATTCCCTAAAACTCCAATTGAAGATGATAAAAAATTCTGTGAGGATGCTAAGCAATTTAATTTATTACTAGTTCCTGGTTCAAGCTTCGGATGTCCAGGTTATGTAAGATTATCATACTGCATATCTTATGAGAAAATCAAAAACTCATTACCTGCATTTGATAAATTAATGGCACTATATGGTGACAGTCACCATTAGTGCTTTGGTGACTGTCACCACAGAACATGGGTGACAGTCACCAGCATGAAAAGTGACTGTCACCATATCAGAATAATTCTGGTATTTCTTTATCTATAACATTAATAGTAGCACTTACTGAAGGATCCTCATCTGCCTGTATTGTATTAATAAACGTTCCTAATATATTTGGAACACACTCATTATATAAAATTAAAACTTTATCTTCATTATTTAATCCAAGATTGTTTAAATTAATATTATAATTTTTTTGTTCTGCTATTGTCTCAATACTATATAATAAATTTAATTTATTTGCATCTATTTTGTATATTTTAATTGGTCCATCAATGTAAATATTTTTATCAACATTTAATTGAACTTTCTTTTGACCATTGTATTTAAAATCAGCTCCAAAATTAATTCTAGCTTCCTTCGGATATGATTTTATAGTAGTATTTATGTTTACTGTTCCATCATTATTTAATCCATTATATATGCCATGCCTTAAATCCGAACCTTCAAAGTTTACAATAGGAGTGTTTATACTATTTATAGTACTTTCTCCATTAAAATTAGTATATAATATTGTATTATTCTTTTCTTCACCAAATTCTAATTTTCCATAACCTGAATTTAGTGATTTTTTTATTTTAAATTTAATTTCTATAGGTTTTGTTTGAACCCATTCCCCCTGATTTTCACCTTCTTTTTGTAATTCATACTGAATTTTATCTAATTTTACTTTATATTTATTTTCATTTTCATTTATTTTTTCTAAACTTCCAGCTTCTATTAACTGAAAATTATTCCCCAAATCAAAGTTTAATTGTGCATCAGAAACTGTTAAAGAAGAATCTATATTATATTTAAATGGCTTAGTAGTTATTTCATACTTAACCTCTATTTCTTCATTTATATTTTTAGAGTTTATATTTTCTTCACTAATTAATTTCACTTGTATATATGGTAATTCATTAGCTCTTATTTTAGTTATAAAGTTATCAGGTGTTGTTATTGGTATAGATATATCATTACCTTTCCATGAAAATTTACCTTTTGAATCTTTAAACAAATTTTCATATTCTCCAACCTTACTTCCCTTAATAACAAATTCAAATGGAACTTCATCTGCTTCATATCTTATTTTCCCATTATTTTCAGATACCTTTTTATAAATAACATTATTAAGTCTTACTGTATTTCCACCAACTCTTAAAGTAAAGCTATCTTCTGATTTAAAGTTCATATCCATTTCCAAATTATCAATAGTATAACTCTCTATTATTTTATCAGCTATTTGGTTAAATATTTCATCTATTGCTCCTGTATCTGTAGCAAAAAAATCCTTTTCTGTCCCTCCCATAGACTCATGAATTTCTTTCATTATTTTATTAGCATCACTATTTTTATCACCTAATCCATATCCTAATGAAAATACGTTGCTCTTATTGTTTTTAATTATTTCTCCAATCCTTTTTGCATATTTCTTGCAATAGCCTTGATCATCTGAATTTCCTGTACCAGCATATTTAGGAAATGTATCATCTGTCGATGTATAATAGTCCCAATAATATTTATTTCCCCACCAATTACTACTTTCTAAAACAGAATAGTATGTTGGTAATCCATCTGACATAAACACTATTGTTTTTTTTACATCTCCTTTATCACCTTGTTCTAATATATATTCAGCTTTTCTTAAACCCTCCCCCGTATTAGTGCCACCTAAAGCTTTTAATCCATTTATCATACTGTGTAATGTATTATCATTAGAATTTAAAAATTTAGTTCCTAAAGATTTATAGTTTGGTATGGTATGATACAGATACTCTTCAACACTTTTACTATTTTTATCTCCATTATATCCACATGGATTTATTGTAGCTTCACTTGAATAATTTACTATACCTATTTTTAAATCAGGTACATCCTTCATTTTATCAATAAAATTATTTGCAGCTTTTTTTAATTCTTCCATTTTGGTGCTTTTAGAATAAGACGCATAATGTTGTCCTACTTTTCCATGTTCTTCACAATAATCATTTATATAATAAGTGTCTACCCATTGTTTAAAAATACCTCTATACTCCCAATGACCTTCTACTTTGTATCGTACTCTTTTATTAGTACATACTTTTCCTACTTTTTCATCCATACTACCAGATGTATCTAGAACTAAAACTATCTCCTTTTTTTGCCTTTCCATCTCCATTTCAAATGGTTTGGGTATTATCTTTCCTTTGATAAGGATATCTTCTCCTACTAGAGCTGGATTAGGTTTCGCTTCATCTATTTGAATTTCAAATGATGGTTTATCTCCTACACTATTATCTGCTTTTACATTAATTAATGTCATATTCACAAATGTAGATATTAATGTGACTAGCAAAAATATACTTAATGATCTATAAATCTCCCATCTCTTCTTATAATGCATTATAAATGCACCTTTAATTATATTTCTCACACTATCTCCCCCATACTACTATGTGAAAAGTTATATAAGTTTTAGTTATTTATTTCTAAATGCAAATTTTACATTCACTGGATATTTTATGTCACTATAACCCATTTTTTTAGATAATATAATCTCTATTTGTGCAGATTTATCATTTCTAGATTTTATATTTATTTTATTTAAATTATTTGATAACTTTTTTGTGCTTATTTTGTTTTTTTCTTCTTCACATTCAACTATAGTAAGCTCTGTACCCTCTTTCTTTATTTCAAATTCACTCTTACTTTCATCTTCATTCAATACTACAAAATTTATAGATTTTACATCATTGTTTTCTTCTTTATAATCCATGCTATTTGCTTGCATTCCAATTTCACTTAATTTCTCTTGTATTGCTTGTCCTTCATTTTGTAAAGTGGATCTAATGTCTACATCAGATATAATTCTATTATTAGTATTAAACATTTGAAATATCATTCCTAATATAACAAGTGTTAACGCCATAACTATTATTAGTTCTGTTAAGGTAAAACCTTTTTTCTTTATCCTAAACATTAAATCCACCTCCCTACTATCTTATTATCTTCCATAACCTGCTACTTAAGAATTTATTTAAATCATAGTCAACATTTATAAATCTTGTTTCATCATCAGTACTATCTTTTAAGTCCTTTGTATCATCAACAAATACAGAATTAAATACATCTTTATTATATTTATATATTTCCTCTATAGTATCGTTATCATAAGTTATAGTCTTATCTCCAAAGCCTTGGACTTTTAAATTTCCTTCTGTAATTATATTTCCTTTAAATTTAACATTTCCATCAATAATTACATCACCAGCTGTAACTATAACAGCATCTAAATTTACATTTCCAGCATCTAATATAATTAATTTGTTATTTTCCCAATCATTACTAGTGGTTGATCCTTTTCCTTTTATAACTATAGTTGTATCAGAATCACTATTAAATATGGCTTTTTTACTTTTATTTATTGAATCATTTAAATCATAACTATTTGGTATATTTTCTAAATTTATAATTGATTCAATAGGATTTTTGTTATTTCCCATATTGTTATATAACTCCATTGCAATATCCTTAGATGTTTCTCTACTTAAATTATAAACTTTCTTACCGAACTCCTCTTTTTTTGATCTTATAGAATCTTCAACATTAATTTCATAAGTTTTATCTTTAATAACTGTATTTCCATTTGCATCTTTATATACAATAGCCCCTATGGCATAAGTTTTTTCTGGAAGCTCTATCCCACCAGTATCAATTATTTCTTTTCTACCGTCATCCCAATAATTAGTAAACTTTTCACTCTTATCTTGAAGATTTCCTGATATATAATTTCCTACATCATAGGGATCATTTGATCTTGCTATTTTATCGTCTACATAAGCTATATAATTTCCCTTTACCCCTGTTGATTCTCCAGTGGTATATGAAATATCACCATCAGCTATATGTGCAACCCCCATAATATATGCTGAATCTGTTATTTTTACTCCTGATTTTTTATTACCGTTAACTATAATGCTACTAGATGTTCTTTCTAGTTTATCTGAAGTATTGTTTTTAGATGACTCAATATTCTTATCATTTAATCCATAAAATTCTTTTATTTTTATACTTGTATCTACACCTTTAAGTGTTAAGTCATTATCTAATACAGCTTGCCCATTTATATTTAAACTAGAACTTCCCCCAAATTCATTGGCATATTTTCCATCAGTAGTTTTACCTGCAAAAATATTCAGTGCATATAAGTTTCCATTTACTGTAGATTTCGCATTATCTTCAATATTAAATGTACTTGCTGTATTTACTTCACCATTAAATATAACTTCACTAGTATTTATGTTTATCCCACCTCTATATTTGGAGTAAACACGATTTCCATCTTCCTTTTTATTTCCTTGAACAAATATATTTCCATTTATATTTAATTTAAAAAATTCATTATCATATATTCCTTGATGATTGTAACCATCAGATTTCATGTTTTTTCCCACTATTATTGATGATATATTTTTAACATCATCAAGTGTACCAACAACTCCAGTACTTTCCCTAAAACTTACATCTTCATTATTAGGGACATTTATTGTATAGGTTTCTTGAACTATTCTAAGATTATTTTTAGTAATATCATTATTATTTTTGCTTTTATCTATAAATTTTGAAGTTACCTGAATCTTAAATGCATCATTGTTTGAATCATAGGAAATTCCATAAATATCATCCTTTATTGAAGTCAAATCTTTGTCTTTTCCATCTTCATTTACTATTTCTTTTAGCTTATCTACACTATCCTTACTGCATACAAAAAGTTCTGGTTTACTTTCTTCATTTGTAAATTTTATTGATGATGAATATTTAAAATCATTTGACTTTATATCTTCATCTAGGTTTTTATCTGATAAATCAATATCACTATATCTTTGATTACAAATTGAGTATGCTAGTATGTTGTTAGGTATATCTCCTTCTGAATCAGTGTCTGGACTCTTTTCTTTAGATATAAACACTCTAAAACATCTCTTAAATTCTAAGTCCGATAACATTTTTACTTTTTCATTAAACTTTTTTTCTGCTGCTCTTATAGCTTTTCTTCTTTTTGCATCAGTACTATAAGTTTTTTTCTTAGCAGCTTCAAATTCTTTTTTAGCCTCATTATATTTTTCTAAATTAGGACCACCCTTACATTGTCCAGCTTTAAGCTGTCTTGCTTTAAAATCTCCAAATTTAACTGCACCATCAAATGTTTTAACAATAACATCATATGCCACATCTAAACCTGAATCTGATGAATATAAATTTTTAATTTTTCTACTTTCTTTAATTCTCATTTTGTAGTCTCCAACAGTCATAGATAACAATGCTGTTCCTACCGTAATTAAAATAGTAAAAATAATAACTACAGTAATTAAACTAGATCCTTTTTGTTTTTTCTTCATTTAATCACCGCCTACTTTATATAAATATTGTACATAGCATTACCTACAAATTCAGTATTTCCTTTGTTATATTGTATTTTAACTTCTATATCATATAATTCACCTAACCCAAAATCTTCGTTCTCTGATCTATTAGTAAACTCTCTTACTTTCCCTTCTTTAGTAATTAAACCTACTTTTAATTCTTTTGATTTTTGCAATTCTATATTTAATGGAATATTATCCTTATTATATACTTCTATCTCTACATCCTTATATTGAGTTTTTCCGTCTACATTTTCAAATTTTAAATTATAAAAATTAAAAATTATCTTTATCTGATTATCTTTACTACCACTATTTATTGCTTTGCTGTCTTCTAACTCCCCAGATGAATTATTTGATTTTATTAATACATTCTTTTTATTTGAAGCGGTCTCTGTTTCTATAATAATATTTAATTTTTCATCAACATTAGTAATTGTAATATTGTTACCTTTACTATTTTCTATTTTTACTGATGAACCATTTTCATAAGTTTCAATATTGTATTTAAATTCATATACTTTATTATTATTTTCACTTTCCTTATTTAAATAATAATTATTTTCTTCTAAGTTACTGCTATCTTTATCTAAGGAAATGCTATTTACCTTTTTTAAAGCTATCTTTGCACTATATCCATTGCCAAATTCTTTATCCCCTTGAAATTCTTTTTTGTTCTCATTGGAAGAAATCTCTTTAAAGTTTATTCCTGAAAGTTCATAATTTATATCATCATTTTTTTTCATTTCTCCGCTCTTAATATCTTCAAATATCTGCTGTCCATATAAAGCAGCTTTCTGTTTAACTTCACCTGCTTTATTATTTCTCATAGATGTCATAACGATTCCATATGTTCCACCCATTATTATTGCAAAAATTGCAAATGCTAATATTACTTCTACCAGTGTGAAACCTCTGTTTTTGTGATTTATTTTTAAAGTAAACTCTCTGTCATTTTTATACAAATCTTTCATAAATCATCCCTACTTATTATTAACACTTATATTTTTACTATCACCATCTACTGTTACTCTTGCATTTTTTGAATCATCACTGTCTATTTCCACATTAACTAATTTATCAGTTTTATTTGTAATATTTATTTTTAATCCTGATTTATCATTTGAATTAACTCTGTTTTCACTTAAAACTTTTATATTTATATTATCTGAATTCAATATAAATTCTTCTCCTAATCCATTGTAATCAATAGGATAGCTTCCATTTGATGTCTTATATTTATAGTAGTATTTATCATCCATTTCTGTTATTATAATCTCCGCTTCTTCTACATCATTGTTATTTGCATATATATAAGTAGCCTTTGATTTATCATTGCTTTTTCCCATTATAATACTTGGTAATTCTGAAGTTATTGACTTTACTGAAATTAAAAAATCACTATCAAGTTTATCTTGATCTGTTATTACATTTCCAACTGAACCATCTAAGCTAAAAGGCGACGATTTACCATAATGATTATTCACAGTCCAGTTCAAATATTTTTCTAAATCATCATTTATTTTAGGCATAGCATATATCTCTAAACTCATTGTTCCTGTTACTTCATCTATAGTTTTTTCAGATACAATTATAGAATTTACAATTATCTTTCTTTCATAATTTCTAATAGAATTCAAAAATATGTTTAAGGCAGTATAGCTTCCTGAAAAATTCAATTCAAACTTTATTTGTTCTACCTCTTCCTTGTAGTTACTATCATTTCTACCTAAACTATTTTCATTATCCCTTGATGACTTACTTTTATGTTGTGTATCTTTTGAATCATTTAATAAAGACTCATCTGAATTTGATTCAATTTTTGAATTATCACTCTCAGATGAAGAATTATTTTTTTCAATAATACTATTAATCTTATCATTATATTTTTCAGTCATTTGAGTAATTGTACTTTCCTTTAAATTCTCCTGAGTTTTCTCTGTTTCAGGCACTTCTGCCACCTCTATCTTGTTAAATATAAAACCACCTTCAAGACCACTATCTTTTAACAACTTGTCTAATTCTAATATTAAATGTTCTTGACTTATAGTTGGATAAAACGAATCTGCTTTATATGACACTTTAGTATTTAAAATCTTTATTTCACTTTTCTTGTCATCTAATGAATTTATAGTATTTATAATATTATTATATTTTTGTTCTAATTCATTTTTATTTTTACTCTTATCTGCTATCTTTGAAGTTTGATTTAAGTATATAAATTTATAATAAAAAAATCCAATAAGAACAATCGCAAGTACACTTAACATTACTTTTTCCCTTTTACTTATTTTCATATTAAATTACCCTCCTTTAAGGCACATTTAATATGCCTAATACACATTTAATATCAAAGGAATATTGACCTTCTATTGAACTATCAACATCTATAGAATTAACAAATACTTCTTTCATAATTGATAATTCTTTTAAATTATGTTGAAATTCCCCTACTGCATCCCTACTTGATGATACTCCTTGAATTGTTAAGACATCATTATTAATTTGTAAAGTTTTAAATGAAATTTGAGATGGTATGGTTGAATTGATATCAGTTAATACTAAATCTGAAACATTATTCCTATTATTTACCCTAGATAATACATCATTTAATGTTGTATCATATTTAGTCAAAGTGCTTATTTTATCATTCACTTTTTCAGCTTCAGAAAATTTTTGCTGTATTTCTGAATTATTTAGTTTTTCATTATAATTCTCTATATTTTTATTTAATATTAATATCCTAGCACTATTAAAAATTAAAGTTATGATTATTAATCCTCCAATAATGCCCATAGCTCCATAAATATATATCATAGCACTTCTTTTTTCTTGATTCTTTCCTTTATAGGAACTAAAAAAGTTTATATCTCGCATATTAAACCTACCCCCTATAACCTTATAAGTGAACCAATAACATTAATGAAGTTATCTATATTTTCACCAATATCAATATTAGAATAATTAATTATTTGGGGAATATTTCTTATTTTTATTGTTTCTATTCCAATTCTAGATGTTATATACTCTTCTAAATTTTTAATCCTGGATGTTCTTCCATATATGAATATTTTATTAACATCATCACCAAAATTTTTAGTCTTATAAAATTGTATTATTTTTTCTACTTTATCTATCCATTCATCTAAAGTACCTATAATTATATGATTTTGAAAATCTAGTTCGTCTTCTTTTAAATCTATGTTATTTACTTTAAAATTTTCTAATTCTTCTATTGGAATATTCACATTTTCATATAAAATTTCATCTATATATTTTCCGCCCGCCTTTATTATTCTTGTGAATTTTAATATTCCATTATTATATATATTTACATCCAAACTAGTTGCTCCCATATCAATAAATACAACAGCCTCTTCAATATTTAATTTATGTTCATTTATAACCTCTATATAATTAAGTAATTTATTTAAAGCATTATAGTTAACATCTAAAGCAAGTGGCTTTAAATTTAAAGCCATTAAAAGATCATAATATCCTCTAGCCATCTTTTCTGGATAAGCAATTGCTCTAACTTCTAATTTTTTACCATCATCAGAAAATTCTTCACCTATCATAGTGATTTGTAATATATAATCGTCTAAGTTTATAGGTAAATATTGCTGTATTTCATACCTTACAACAGTATCTAATTCCTCTTCTTTTACATCTGGAATAAGAATTTCTCTATTTATAATTAAAGATGAATTATTTGTACATATTCCTTCCTTTGCATTTATTCCATTATCACTTAATACCTTTTGCAAAGTTGAAACAAGTGCTTGTTTTTTTTCAATACTACCATCAATAATTGCTTCAGCTGGTGTAACAGTGTCTATTAATTTTTCAACCGATAATACACCTTTATAATATGTGCCCTCTGCTATCTTTATATTTGTACTTCCGATATCAAAAGCTACAACTTTTCTCTTTTTTTCTTTTCTAATTTTAATAGATTTATGTTCTTTATTCTCTTTAAATAATTTAGTTTTTAAATCTTTTATGTCTAAATTCATAAAGTCTTTTAATTTACTAAAATCAAAATTTAATTTACCCACTTTATTAAAAATTCCCTCCCTTATTAAATACTTATCTTTTATGTCATATATTTAATCTGAAAAGTTTATAATTTTAATTTCAAGAACCATGATTATCAAAATTCTTAAATTGTTTTAATTTGTTAATCTTAAACTTTAAATATTATGTATATATTAAATTGTAAAGTTAAAACAAACTTTACAATTTAACTTCTTTAAATATAATATTTTTATTTATCTGCTCCTTTATTTTCAAGATTATATATTCCTTTACCATTTGGATATACTTCTATTACATCTTCACCAGTCTTATTAGTGGTTACAAATACTCTTATATCATCCATTTTATAAATTCCAACTGCAAATTCATATCCATCTAATGCTTTAACTTTAGGATATTTTTCTCCATCAAGTCTAGATTCTACAGCTTTTGTTACATTGTCCGGATATTCTCCAGTGCTTGGCTTAATTGCAATAGTACCATCTGCTATTAGCGTCGCTGCTACTCCATGTAAAGTTTTAGCACTGGCAATATCAGCTGCTATATTTGCATCCTTAGTCACTTGTCCAAACTTAGGAATAGCAATACCTGCTAATATTCCAACAATTGCTACAACAATAATAAGTTCTACTAATGTAAATCCTTTTTTTCTTTTCTTTAATGTAAATCTTAATACTGAATCCTTAAACATTATTAATGTCCCCCTTTAAATGCAAAATTTATATTTTAATTAAAATATAATAACTCACTATGTTATTTTTAAATTTTAACTTTACTTATCTACATATTAGAAAGTGTAAAGCCTAAAATTAGACTTTACACTTAGATATAGTTATTTAATTATTTATTTTCTTTAACTTAAAATTGTCGTTACTTATTATCTTTGTTCTTATCTTTGTCTTCATCTTTTATTTTTGCGTAATCTGTAGAATCAGGATATATTGAATTTGTCCCATCAGTTACTGTTATATTTCCACTATCTTTATCAATATTAACTACAAAGTCTTTATTAGTTAATTTTGTTTTTGTTTCTTTACCATCAATGTTTTTCCAGACTTTCTCAGCATCTACATCTTTTTCACCTTGAGCTACTAGCATTGCTGCTACACCATGAAGATTCTTCGCAGTTGCAATATCAGCTTTTAAGTTTGCATCCTTAGTTACTTGTCCAAATTTAGGAATAGCAATTGCTGCCAATATTCCAATGATTGCAATAACGATGATAAGTTCTACTAATGTAAAACCTTTCTTCTTTTTCTTTGAGATTTGATTTGACATTGATTTGATTGATAAGTTATTCATAGAGAATCCCCCTTATAAATTATTGATCTTGTTTTAAATTATTATTAATATTTTAGTATAATGGCGAGTTGGCATTGAAATTTGCTTTTTAGAATTCTTAATAAAGATTTGTTGAATTAATTGCTTGTCCAAATATTTCATTTGGAGCACGCATTAATTAGACTAATCTTTGTTCTAGTATTCTTAAAGTAAATTTCTCAGTCCAATGAGCTATATACTATAATATTAAAACTAACCAAATTATTAAATTTGATTATAACTATCAAACATCGGAATCATTATTGAAATTATTATAAATCCTATTATAAGACCCATTATGACTATTAATGCTGGTTCCATTAGTGCAACTGTTCCTTGTATTGTTGTTTCCAATTCTTCATCATAAAAATCAGCAGTCTTATTTAAAATCTCATCGAGAGATCCTGTTTCTTCACCGATTTTAATCATTGAATACAACATTTGTGGAAAAACACCAGTTTCTTTTAATGAGGAGTTTAATGTTTCTCCTCTTACTACTTGTTCTTTAACTTTTATTATTGCATTTTGAGCTATTTTATTATCAATAACACTCATAACTATATCTAAAGCTTGTACTAATGGTAATCCACTTGAAAGTAATGTTGATAAAGTTCTTGTAAATCTGGACACTATAATCATTTCATTAAGTCTTCTAATGACTGGTAATTTGAGCTTTAACTTGCTTGCTGCAATTACGCCACGTTCTGTTTTAAAAATATATTTTATTGCAATAATAATTCCTATTATTGCAAGCAAGATCATAAACCAATTTTCCTTTAATGAACCACTTAACCAAAGTAAAAATCTAGTACTCCATGGTAAACTTATTCCATTTTCAGTAAACATAGTCGTAAATGTAGGCATAATATAAGTTAATATAAATATGACTGCTGAAATTGCTACCAATCCCAATATTATTGGATATATCATTGCATTTTTAACCTTATTATTTACTTTATTTTCTTTTTCATAATGATTGGCCATTCTAAGCATTATGCTATCTAAGTTACCACTTTCTTCACCTGCCGCAACTAAACTTACTAAAAGATTTGGAAAAACTTCATTATGTTTTCTCATGGCATCAGATAGTATTCCTCCTTTTTCTACATCCTCTTCAACTTCTTTTAATGTTTCCTTTAGTTTTTTATTTGTAGTTTGACTAGTCAATATATCTAAACAAGTAAGTATTGGTACGCCTGCATCTAACATTGTATAAAATTGTCTACAAAATATTGAAAGATCTTTAAATTTAACTTTGTTATTAAATTTAAATTCAATTTTTTTACTTTCAATTATTTCTTCTACCATTAAGGGGTAATACCCATTAGATGAAATAAATTCTATGACTTCTCCCTTAGAATCAGCTTCATGAGTTCCTTCAATTTTTTCTCCATCTGTATTCATTGCTCTATATTTAAAGTTAGCCATAGCTTCTCCACCCCCTAGTAAAATATGCTCCTTTGTATAATAATTTATATATATTAATTATATTTTTAATAATTTAAAATATAATTAACATTACTGTTCTTTTATAAGCGTTACTGTAGCAAGTTCTGTTATTGTAGTTATTCCTTTAACAACTAAGTCTATACACTCCATTCCTAAAGTTGTCATACCATTCTTCAGTGATATATCTCTTAAAATATCAGAATTAGCTCCATCATTTATAGCCTCTCTATGCTTTCTTGTCATTTCCATAATTTCATATACACCAGTTCTTCCTGAATATCCTGTGTTATTACAATATCCACAACCTTCACCCTTATATAAAGTTAATTTTTCTCCTGATTTTACTCCTAATATTTCCTTTTCATATTTACTAGCTTCATAAGATACTTTACATTTATCGCAAATCTTTCTCACTAGTCTTTGAGCTAATATTCCAACAAGTGAAGTAGAAACTAAATATGGTTTTATTCCCATATCTATAAGTCTTACTATTGATGATGGTGCATCATTTGTATGGAGTGTACTTAATACTAAATGTCCTGTTATAGCTGCTTTTATAGCTATTTCTGCTGTTTCATTATCTCGTATTTCACCAATCATAACTATATCCGGATCTTGCCTTAATATACTTCTAAGTCCACTTGCAAATGTAAGTCCTGCTCTTGTATTTACATTAACTTGATTAATTCCTGGTAAAGTATATTCAACAGGATCCTCTACTGTAACTATATTTACATTAGTAGAATTTAATTCACTTAAAATACTATATAATGTTGTTGATTTTCCACTACCTGTTGGACCAGTGACTAATACTATCCCATATGGATTTGATATTATTTTATCTATTTTCTTTAAATTTTTTTCATTTATACCCAATTTATCCTTGCTTACATTATAATTAGATGTATTTAATATTCTTATAACTACTTTTTCTCCATGTACTACTGGCAATATTGATACCCTAAGATCTACATCATTCTCTCCTATATTCGCCATTATTCTTCCATCTTGAGGTATTCTTTTTTCTGCTATATTAAGCCCAGCAAGAATTTTTATTCTTGTTATCAATGGACCTAAACTATCTATATTTAAAACATTTACTGTTTGTAATTGTCCATCTATTCTATACCTTATTCTTATCTCATTTTCAAATGGTTCTATATGTATATCTGATGCATTCATCTCTATTGAATTTTTGAACAGATATTCAACCATTTTTACAACAGGTGCATTCTTTACATCATCTATTTCTTCAATATTTATAATATTTTTCTTTTTTAACTCTGAACTTTCTTGAGCTAACTGTTTAGCAGCCATACTAATTTGCTGACTACTATAATATACTTCTATAAATTTTTTTATGTCATTTTTTTTAGATATGAATGTTTCTATTTCAAAACCTGTTGAGATTGCAACATCATCTATTGCAAAAATATTAAGTGGATCTACCATAGCTACTTTTATTTTATTATTATCAAATCCGAAAGGTATTAGTGAATATTTGTTACATAAGTTTTTAGGTATTATTGATATTGCTTTTTTATCAAAGCTTATTGTATTTAAGTCTACCTTTTTTATTCCTGTTTGTTGTTCAACAGACTCTATTATTTCTTCTTCTGTAATAACATTACTATCTACTAGTATCTCTCCTAGTTTTTTCCCAAGAATTTTTTGTGATTTTAATGCTTCTTGCAACTGATAACTATTTATTTTTCCTGCATTTATAAGAATATTACCTAATCTTTTTTTTTCAATTGCCATGAAACATTCACCCACTCTCTTCTATTTCTTATATTACAATCTCTCCTATATTTAAAAATATTTTATATTATGGCTATGTTTTAAAACAGTGTTGATATTGTAGTATAAAGCTCATGGACAGAGGAATTTACTTTAAGAACTCTAAAATAAAGCTTAGTCCAATTAATGCATGCTCCCAATTAAAAATTGCTGACAAGCAATTAATTGTAAGACTAAAAGGAAACTCGACTTATGTACATTCGCTGAGTAAGTTCGAAAAGCTAAATATAAAATTTAGATTCTCACTTAACAGTTCTAAAAAGCAAATTCCAATGCCAGTTCGCCCTTATACTAAAATATCAACATTCACTTAGAACATAGCCTATATTATTGCTACTATTCTAAAATAAATATTTATTATCATGTCTCCCCATAACATATACATAATTGCACCTATGGATAAACATGGACCAAATGCCATGGAATCTTTTGCATCTTTTAGTTTTAAAGCTAAAATAATAACTGCAACTATTCCCCCTATTATTATTCCTAAAAACAAAGTCACAATTACTCCCTTTATTCCTAAAAACAAACCACAAACTAATGTAATTTCAGCATCTCCAATGCCCATACCTTTAGTTATTATAACTATAATTCCTAATGCTAAAAATCCAATTATTCCCCCTAAAATATAAGTTGAAATTGCATTTTTATTAACTAAATAATCTATTATTATAAAAATCACGCTAGATATTACTCCAAATATTATAGTTGATGTATATATATCTTGAGTTTTATAGTCTATCATTCCTATTACTATTAATAATGAACTTAATATACTATATTTAAAAAATTCTAAACTTAATCCATAATTTAAAAATATAATAATACATAATATGGAATTAAGTATTTCCACTAATGGATATATTATTGAAATTTTTTCTTTACAATATCTACATTTACCTTTTAAAAATAAGTAACTAAATATTGGAACTAAATCTATTGGTTTTAATTTATGATTGCAACTTGCACAATGAGATGGTGGATAAGAAATTGATTGCTCAAGTGGAATTCTATAAATACATACATTTAAAAAACTACCTATAACTAATCCTAATATAATTACTAATCCATAATTTAACATTCATATTCCTCCCACTCCAATTCCAATGTGTTTAATTAAATATATTTATATATAGAAAAAACCAACAAATTAGTTAAATTAATTAATTTAACTAATTTGTTGGCCGGGTGCACCATTAACTCATAATCCTCAAGGTGCCCAAATTAAGAGAACTATTCACAGTTTCCAACTTTTATTCTATAATTTATTATTTTTTACTTTTATTATATTTTTTACTTTTATTTGTTAATATAATTATACCAACCTTTTATTAAAATTGGAATTATTTTTTAATTTTTATTATTTATAAAACCATTTCATAATAAATACAAAATTAACTTTATAATAAAAAATAAACCAATTTAAATTGATGTTCTCTCAACTTAAATTGGTTTATCTTATTCAAATTTATATTTTAAAAAATTATTTCTTATTTAGCTTGAGTATCTTCTGGAATCATCATATTCATAAATTGTTCTTGTGTGAAAGTTACTCTATTAACTGGCATTGAAACATCTTTTACTTCTGCCTTCTTACTAGTAGAGTTAACTTTAATATTTATTTTTGCCATACCAGCTATTTGCACGTTCATATTAAATTCTGCAGTATAGCTATCATCAGTAAACTTTTCTTTAGTAGAAATATTTGATCCATTAAGCATAGGTTTTGCTTGTTCTAACATTGTTTTAAATGAAGGATCTTTTACACCCTCTTTTAATGTTTTTATCATTTCTTCATTTAGTCCTAATTTAAATGTAGAATTACTATTATCTAAGTTTTCTGATAAACCTGATATTCCTTTTGATACTAAGTCAACTATTTGATCACTATCCATATTTACAGAATATTCTCTACCATTTTGTTTCATTGGTATCTCTACATCATTATTTTTTCCGAATAATTGAGTAGATAAATTTGATAAATAGTCAGGTGACTTAGTTAATTCTATTAATGAATTCATATCTAATCCTGAATCTATTCCAATATAGTCAGCAGATATATTACTAATACTCTTTGGCGCTTCTATTCCATTTAGTGTGAAATTTTGTGTATAATAATTCTTGCTAATATATGATATTCCGTTATCTAAATACATATCTAATTCTGGTATATTTATTTTTCCTGACTTACTATTAAACTTAAAGTTCATATGACCTTGAGTTTGTCCTTTCATATAGCTTGTACCAGAAAATGTGAAGTTTTCATTTTCTCCATTAGCTTCTATAGACATTTCTCCTGTAAATTCTGAAGATGTTGCCTCCCATTTTGTTAAATTATTTAATTCTTTTGAATAATTCTTTCCTTGCTCGCTACATCCTGCAATAGTAAAAATAGATAATGTTGCTGCCATAACAATTGATAATGTTTTTTTAAGTTTCATTTTTTTACCCCCTATTTATACTTGTTTTTAAATTAATTCAATTTATAATATCTTAAGCTTAATCTAAAACATATTAAAAATCAGATAATTTTTTTCTTTTAAATAAATATATTATTTGCCTTAATAAGTTTTATTTCAAATTAAGAAGTATTAACATTATTTAATAATTTTACTGTCTTTATTATCCTATTATAACTCAATTTTCCTGATACGCATATCAACATTTTCTTAAATTAACCTTAATTTTATAATTGTTTCTATACATCCTTATTTTCACAAATATAGCATGATATTAAGTATGATATTGCTCCGACAACTATTATTGTAATAATAGTTGTAATTCCTATAATTGTTTTATTAGCTATCATAAGATTTAATATATTATTAGGAATAGTTCTTTCACTTAATATAGATGGTAATGCAAATATAAAAAATGCTGGAACCATATATACTAGCATTAGAATAGCTCTTCCCTTTTCCATTCCAAATTTATAATAAACAGAATACTGAATCATGCATACGATTGTAGCAATTATCCCTGCAAAACATATTAAAATAATTTCAGACATCTCGATTGAACCAATATTATAAAAATGTATCATTGTAGAAATTTCTATCACCCATACAATAATATTTAATATTATTAAATATAAAAATCTTCCCATTACCATACTTGATGTTTTAGACGGAAACATATAATACATTTCTGTACTTTTTTTATTGCCTTCTGAACTAAATGGTAATATTGCAACAATAATTAAAACAAAGAATAAGTAACTCATTGCATTAATATTATTCTCTGAATAAAGCATTGATATGGCAAAGGCTATAAAAAACAATGAATAATACTTCAAGTTTCCTTTTATTATTCTAAAATCAAACTTTAAATAATTTATAGCATTCATTATTTATCCTCCTTTCCACTATTTATATAAAATACAATTATTTCCTCAATAGATGGTTTTTCAATTAGTAATTCATCATCTAAATATTTTTTATCCTCAGCATATATTACCCCTTGAAATCCAACATTTGATTTTTTATATCCTATCAATTTGTCCTTGATATTAGTAGTTAAGTCTTCTTTTCCACCTTTGACCACAAAATGTTTTTCTAAAATGTTATCTTTAGTATCATTAAATATCATCTTTCCTTTATTTATAAAAAATATATAATCAGCTATCTTTTCTAAATCACTTGTAATATGTGTAGAAAATAATACGCTCTTTTCACCATCTTCTATATATTCCTGTAGTAATTCTAAAATATTATTTCTAATAACAGGATCAAGTCCACTTGTTGGTTCATCTAATATAAGTAATTTAGTTTTTCTTGCAAATATACTTGCAAATGTTAGTTTTATTTTCATTCCCTTTGAAAACTCTTTAATTTTTTTATCCCTTGGTAGTTCCCACAAATTTACATAATGATTAAATTTATCTTCATTAAATGATGGATAAAAATCTTTTAATGTATTAATCACGTCTTTTAACTTAAAACCTTGTGGGAAGTAACATTCATCCCCCACAAATCCAATCATATCTTTAAATTCAACTTCATTTCCTTTGTACTTCTTTCCAAATACACTTATTTCTCCACTATCTGCTTTTAACTGCTGCATAATAAGTTTTATAGTTGTAGTCTTTCCTGCCCCATTTTGCCCTACATACCCTAATATATATCCCTTAGGTAAGCTTAAATTTATATTTTCTAAGCTAAAATCTTTAAATTTTTTATTTAAATTGCTTATTTCAAGTGCATTCATTACTTATCCTCCTCAATCAAATTTTCTAAAATGATAATAAGTTCACTTTTTGAAACCTTTGCTAATTTTGCATTTTCAATTGCAGCAGTAAAAGCTTCTTCAATTCTTTTTAAATATTGCTCTTTTACCATTTCATTATCCTTAGGAAGTACAAAACTTCCCTTTCCCCTAATAGTTGCTATAAATCCTTCTTCTTCTAAATCTGAATATGCCCTAGTTGTTGTAATAACACTTATACCTAAATCCTTAGCTAATTGTCTTATTGATGGTAAAAATTCATTTTCTGCAATTTTACCAGACATTATCTGTTCCTTAATCTGTGTTTTTATCTGCTCATAAATAGGTAAATCAGATTTATTAGATAATAATATCTTCAATCAGTTTTTCCTCCTTAAAGTATGTACTGTATATGTTGTATTATATACAGTATGAACACTATAGTCAATAGTTACTAAAATTTTTTCTATAATAGTTGCTATGTCTCAAAATAAATGTACTATATAAAAAAAGTTGATATTGCTCATAAAGCTTATAGGCAGAGGATTTTAAAAGTAACTTACACAGAAAAAGAGCCATTGAATTCACATTACTAAATTCAATAACTCTATTTTAAAAATTGGCTATGTTTTAAAACAGTGTTGATATATGCAATAGGTGAAGTGGCATTGTAAATGGACTTTTAGAACCCTTAATGAGTATTGTTACATTTACTGCTTGTCCTAATTTTATATTGGGAACAAGCTAAAATGGGACTATACTCATTTTAGTGTTCTTAAGTTCAATTACTCCGCCCACTTTGCTTATGCATATATCAACACTCTGCTAAAACATATCCTAAAAATTATAAATTAATTTTACCTTCTTGTCTGAAATAAAATATTCAACTCATATTTAAACTATTATTTTACTTCATATAATAATTCATTAACTGGTAACCCTATAACCTCTGCAATTTCTTCTAAATTTAATCCCATCAATAATAATTTACTTGCAATTTCTAATGATTTTTCTTTTTTTCCACGCTCTTCGCCTCTTTTTTCTGCATTACTAATCATACTAGCACTTTCATATAGAGAGCTTTCTTTCCACCATAAATCATTATTATAATCTTTTTTTTCAATCTTATTTATTATTTTTTTTATTGCTAAATCCATTCCTATTACTTCTTTTAATGTTATTTTAGATTTTATAATTTCCATGAGAATTGACCACCTTTCAAATATATGTAGTGTAGCCCAAGCTAAACTTATTGTATTTATTTTATTAATAAACTACATATGAACAATATAGTTTAAGTTTATTTTTTAAAATTCTATATTTATATCGTACATACGTTCGTATATTTTTGCAAGTTAATTTATTAATCTAAAGATTAATTCTCCACATATTTTTCTAGTTTTATCTCGCTTTTTCTTTGTTTTTCTAATCCATAAATTTTATTTTTATTATTGGTTGTATTTTAAATATATGTTGATATATGCAATAGATAAAGTTCAATTACTACGTCCAATTTGCTTATGCACATATCAACACAATACTAAAAATTTCCCTATTATTATATTAGGTAATATAATGTATATCTTTTAAAACACTATTTATACTTTTGTACTGAAGTAATTCATTGTTAATATTGAATTTAAATTACCTTTGTGGGATAATTTACTTGTATTTATATTTTGACCTTATTATTACATAAAACAAGGGGGAAAAACTTATGAAATTAAATAAGTACTTATTTCCAATAATATTAGGTATATTATGTAACATCTTTATCGCTTTTGGTACAGATAACTCTATTGTAGAATTATCTTTATCACTAATTACTCTGCTTATAATAATTTCTTATTTATATTACTGTGATAAATCTAAATCCAACGATAATAGTGATGATAACGATTTATCAAATGATAAGGATACAGTATTTAAAAATGTACACTCTATGATTGAAACAATGGGATTTGATGTTGAACATCTTTTATGGATTTCAAAACAAAGTAAAGAAGCATTTTCTCATTTAGTTGAAAAAAATAAAGTTATTTCTGACTTTTCTACTACTAACTTAGCATGTATTGAAACTGTTGAATCTGGTATACATGAAGTTGTTTCTAGTTGTGAAAAAATTGATGAAAGTATATCAACTGTAGAAACCGAAACAAATGATACCCTTACAGTACTTGAAAAAAGTAAAACTTCTATTAGTAATATAATTTCACTATTATCAGAAATGAAAATAATTTCTGATGATTCTTTACAAATAAATTCAAAATTACATGATTCTTCAAAAAGCATAATTAAATTTGTTGAATACATACATGATATTTCTAGTCAAACAAATTTACTTGCTTTAAATGCATCAATTGAAGCTGCTCGTGCTGGTGAAGCAGGAAGAGGCTTTGCTGTTGTAGCTAATGAAATACGAAAACTTGCTGATGAAACAGATAAATTTGCAAGAGAAATAGATGGTATAGTTAAAGATCTTCTTGATAATATAACTGATACTAATTCAGCTACTGAGAATTCTAAAAAAACAATAACTGAACTTGATTCTATTTCTAATGAAACTATTGAAATTTTATCTGACAGCTATGTAGCTATGGGACATATTAAGACTTCTATTTTAAATTTAACAGATGTATCAAAATCAAATACTCAAATTGCATTTGATATTGAACAAGCTCTTACACATTTAACTCATACTATAGAGGATACAAATAGAGAAACTCTTGACTCAATAGATATGATTGAAAGACATGAAAATAAAACTGATCAATTACTTGATTATTGTGCTGCACTAAGTAGTGTATCTGAAAATTTACAATATCAAATGAGTCACCTTAAAGGAGAAAATGAAGTTATAGTTGGTATTAATCCTTTCACATCTCCTGCTGATATAAAGAAGATGTATCTTCCTATCCTAGAAAGATTACTTAAAGGAATCAACTTAACTCCAAGAATGATAATTGTTAAAGATTATGATGCTCTTAGCGATCAAATCAAAAAAGGTACTATTGATATGGGTTGGTTTTCACCATTTGCTTATGTTATAGCTAAAAACAAAGCAAATGTCACACCACTGGTAACCCCTAGAGTTAATGGCAAAACTTATTATAATGGATATATAATAGCTAACAAAAATTCTGGAATTAAAACATTAGCAGATTTGAAAAGCAAAAGCTTTGCTTATGTAGATAAAAATAGTGCATCAGGATACTTATATGCTAGACATATTTTAAAAACAAATAAAATGGATCCTGATAGATTATTCTCTAATGTTTCTTTTGCTGGAAGCCATGATAATGTAATAAATGGAGTTTTAAATGGATCATTTGATGCTGGTGCAACTTATAATGAGGCTCTTGATAAAGCAAAAGAAAATGGTATTAATTTAGATGATTTAATTATAGTTTCTATGACTGATAATATTCAAAAAGATGCTATTGCTGTTAGTCCAGATATGGATTTAGACAGAGCAGAATCTATTAAAAATGCCTTTGTACACTTCAACAATTTCCAAGGTATAACTACACCAGTTAATGGATTCGTTGAAGCAAATGATAATGACTATAACTTAATTAGATCAGTTGTGAAAGATTAATTCATAACTATCTATTTTTAATTAACCATTATACTTTAAAATATGTTAATATATGCATACGAAAAGTGGACTAAGTAATTGAAATTAGTCCACTTTTCCTATTGCATATATCAACATGTTAGTAAAACATAGCCGTTAAAAATCTTATTTTATTTCTACAACATCATAACCTTCTTCTTCTATTGCTTCTTTTAAAACAGAATCACTTTCTGTTGTTTCTACTGTAGCACATTTTTCTTGTAAATTTACTTCTACTGATGTTACATTAGCTAAGTTTTCTAATGCCTCTTTTACATGACCTACACAATGATTACAGCTCATTCCTTCAATTATAATTGTCTTTTTCATAAATCTATTCCTCCTTAAAATATTATTTTCTATTTACACTTTAAAATAAGGCTATGTTTTAAAACAATGTTGATATTGTAGTATAAAGCTCATGGACAGAGGAATTAAGCTTTAAAGTTCCTTAGTCTTAGTGCATTTAATAATACTGATACTGAACTAAAACTCATAGCACCTGCAGCTATCATAGGATTTAGTAATGGGCCACCAAATATATGTAGTATTCCCATTGCTACTGGTATTCCTAATATATTGTATCCAAATGCCCATGCTAGGTTTTCTTTTATATTTCTAATGGTTGCTTTACTTAGTTTTATTGCTGTAGTAACATCCATTAAATCACTTTTCATAAGAACTATATCTGCTGATTCAATTGCTACATCAGTTCCTGAACCAATTGCTATACCAATATCAGCTTTAGCAAGAGCTGGAGCATCATTTATTCCATCTCCAACCATTCCAACTTTATCTCCATCTTTTTGCAATTTTGCTACTTCATTTGCTTTATCTTCTGGCAATACTTCTGCTAAAACTATATCTATTCCAACTTGTTTAGCTATTGCGTTTGCAGTATTCTTATTATCACCTGTAATCATGGCAACTTTTATCCCCATTGAATGTAAACTCTCTATAGCTTCTTTACTATTTTCTTTTACAGTATCAGCAACAGCTATTATGCCTTTTAATTCAGAATTTATTGATATATACATAGGTGTTTTTCCCTCATTAGACAATCTTTCTGATTGTTCATCTAATGACGATATATCTACATTTTTTTCTTTCATTAGCTTCTTATTTCCCAGGAAAATATTTTTTTCGTCAATTAATACCTCTATACCGTGACCTGGGATTGCATTAAATTTATTAATTTCTTTTAACTTTAATTTCCTATCTTCAGCTTCTTTTACAATTGCTTCTCCAAGTGGATGCTCTGACCCCTTTTCAGCACTTGCTGCTAAGCTTAATATTTCATTCTCAGTTATATTATTAACTAAAACATCTGTAACTTTAGGTTTTCCTTCAGTTATAGTTCCTGTTTTATCAAATACTATTGTGTTTAATTTATATGTTGTCTCTAAGGCTTCTCCACCTTTTATTAAAACTCCATTTTCTGCACCTTTTCCTGTTCCAACCATAATTGCTGTTGGGGTTGCAAGACCTAATGCACAAGGACATGCTATTACTAATACAGATATAAATATAGTTAATGCAAATATCATTGACTCTCCTGCTACAAGCCATGCAACTGCTGAAATTACAGCTAAACCTATAACTATAGGTACAAAATATGCTGAAATAACATCTGCTAATTTTGCTATAGGTGCTTTTGATCCTTGAGCTTCTTCAACTAATTTAACAATTTGAGCTAATGCAGTATCTTTTCCAACTTTAGTAGCCTTATATTTAATAAATCCAGTTTTATTTATACTTGCGCCAATTACAGTACTTCCAGTTTCTTTTTCTACAGGAATACTTTCACCAGTAAGCATAGATTCATCAATTGATGTAATGCCTTCTATTACTTCACCATCTACAGGTAATTTTTCTCCTGGTTTTACTAAAACAATGTCTCCAGCAACAACTTCTTCAACTGGAATAATAGTTTCTATGCCATTTCTTATAACAGTAGCATTTTTAGGAGCTAAACCCATTAATGCTTTTATTGCTTGAGATGTCTTTCCTTTTGATACAGCTTCTAAACATTTACCAAGTGTTATTAATGTTAATATTACAGCTGCTGATTCAAAATATAAATGCATTGCATATTCACTATTACCTTGATTTATCTTAACTATTGCAAATATTCCATATAAAAATGCTGCTAAGGTTCCTATTGATATTAATGAATCCATATTAGGACTTAATTTAAAAAGATTCTTTATTCCTACTTTGTAAAATTTATATCCAACTAACATAACTGGAAGTGTCAATACAACTTGTATTAAAGCAAAATTTAATGGATTGATAATTGGATCAATTATACTTGGAAGATGCATTCCCACCATATGCCCCATACTAATTATTAGTAATGGAACTGTTAGTATCACAGAAATTATAAATCTATTTAGTAATTCTTTAGCTGGATTGCTCTCTTTATTATCTTCTTTAGCCTTATATTCTTTTTCAATTTTATAACCTGCTTTTTCTACAGCAGCTTTTATGTCAGAATATCCTGCTAAATCTTCATCAACAACTATAGTTAGCTTTTCAGTAGCAAAATTAACATTTGATTCCTGAACACCTTCTAGCTTTTTAGTTACTCTTTCAACTCTATTTGCGCATGCTGAACAAGTCATTCCCTCTACTTTTAAGTTATAAGTTTTTATATTTTTCTTAACACCATATCCAGCTTTTACGACTTTTTCTTCTATATCTTTATCTTGTAGTTTATTTTCATCAAACTCAACACTAAGAGTTTCAGTTGCAAAATTAACGTTAGATTTTTCTACTCCATCTAATTTTCCAACAACTCTTTCAACTCTATTTGCACAAGCTGAGCATGTCATTCCATTAATCTTAAATGATTTTTTTTGCATACATTATTCCTTTCTTTTTATAAATATATTTATTAGCAATATTGATGTTATTGTATATAGGCGCAGTGGCATTGAAATTTGCTTTTTAGAATTCTTAATGAAGATTTGTTGAATTAATTGCTTGTCACAATGTTTCATTGGGAACACGCATTAATTAGACTAATCTTTATTTTTAGATTTCTTAAAGTAAATTTCTCAGTCCACGAGCTTTTATACTATAACATCAACACATTTAAAATATGTTGTAAATTATATTTTAAATCCTACTTAGAAAGTATTTTTTCTAATACTTTATTCATTTCTTCTATCTTTTCATCGGGATTATTATTAAGACATGCTTCTTTAACACAATGACGTAAATGCCCTTGTAATATCATTAAATCAGCTTTTTTAAGTAATGATTGTGCCGCTAATATTTGATTTGCTACATCTATACAATACCTATTATCTTCTATCATTTTTATTATCCCTTCAATTTGTCCTTTTGCTGTTTTTAAAGATTGTAATGCTTTTTTTCTTTCTTCACTCATGTTTTATCCTCCCACCCCCGGGTAGGGGGTCTGTATTTATATCTAATTATAGACTTGTTTATAAATTTGTCAAGAATATTATATTTTTTACCAGATTTTTAAATTTGGCTATATTTTAAGTGAATGTTAATATTTTATAATTTCTTATACAAAAAAATACCTTAATAAACTTAGTATTTTAAATTTATTAAGGTATTATTCTTATAACTTATGTCTTTTTTTAACCAATATCGATAAAGCTTCTTCTGATAAATTAGCAAAGTATTTAGCACAATTTATTATTGCATTTTCATCTACTGCAAATTTAGGATGATGATGTGCAAATGATTTGCCTGTTCCAAAAATTATGAATGCACCTGGAATAGTTTCTTGATAATAAGCAAAATCTTCTCCTTCTAATCCCATTGAATTTTCACTTACCTTATATCCCATTCTTTTTCCTATTTGAGATGCAATATTTACCCATTCTTTTTCATTATTTGTAGCTGGATGTCCCTCATGCCATATGAATTCAGCTTTTCCTCCAAATGACTCTGCTATTCCATTAATAAGACTACTCATTCTTTTTGGAATCAACTCTCTTGTTTCTTTATCTAATGTTCTAACTGTTCCTTCCATATAAGCATAGTCAGGTATTATATTCCATGAATTCCCACTTTCTATATGAGTTATACTTAAAAGTGCATCATTAATTGGACTTACATTTCTACTTATAATAGTTTGTAGAGCATTTATAATATTTGATGATATTATAATTGGATCAATGCTTTTTTCCGGTTTTGCTGCATGACTCCCAATACCTGATATCTTTATTTCAAATCTATCCACAGCTGCTGTCATTGCTCCAGATTTTATTCCGATTATCCCAACATCTAAATTAGGAACATTATGCAAACCGAAAATAGCTTCAACATCATCTAAAGCTCCTGTATCAATTATTTTTTTAGCTCCTTTTGAACTTTCTTCACTAGGCTCAAATATAAATTTAACTGTTCCTATTAAATCTCTTTGGCTTTTCTTTATTAAATAAGCTGCACCTAAAATTGCTGCCATATGAAAATCATGACCACACGCATGCATTTTACCATTGTTTTTAGATTTATAAGACAAAACACTTTCTTCTTTTATAGGTAGAGCATCTATATCGCATCTTATTGCAACTATTGGTCCATTAGGATTACCTTTCACTTCAGCTATAAGGCCTGTCTTTAAATCAGTATGTAAAATATCTATATCTACTTCTTGTAGTAATTTTTTTATCATATTTGTAGTTTCAAACTCTTCATTTGATAGTTCTGGATTTTGATGCAAAATATGATACAAGTTTATAAGTTCTTCTTCCAAATTATCTATTTTCTCTAACAGCTTATCATTAATCATTGTTATTCCCCCTGTAATATACCTTAAATTATAGCATCCATTTTAGTTATGTAAATATATACTACTGTATAAACTACCTTTTAATAATTATTATATTATATGTCTTGATAAATAATAATAATTATTATATAATATTAAATATATTCGGAGGTGAATATTATGATTAACATAGGTGAATTAGCTCCTAATTTTACTCTTCAAGGGTGTGATGAAAAAATCCACAGTTTAAATGATTATAAAGGTAAAAAAGTAATTTTATATTTTTATCCAAAAGATAATACACCTGGATGTACAGCTGAGGCTTGTGATTTCAGAGATAATTATAATATTATTGAAAATAAAAATACTGTAGTTATCGGAATAAGTAAGGATAATTTAAATTCACACAATAAATTTATAAGCAAATTTAATTTGCCATTTATCTTATTAAGTGATGAAGAAAAAACAGTTTGCAAGTTATATGATGTTATAAAAGAAAAAAATATGTTTGGTAAAAAAGTTCTTGGAATTGAACGAAGCACTTTTATAATCGATGAAAACGGAATACTTGTTAAAGAATTTAGAAAAGTTAAAGTAAAAGGACATATTGAAGAAGTGTTATCTAATATATAATTATATTTAGAAAATCAATTTAATTTTGTATTTTCTTTTAATAAATTTTTAAAAACTAATTTTTGATTCACATACCTAATTTTTAATTATAGCTGACTTTATTGTCAGCTATAATATTTTTTATATAGATCCTCTCTCCTATCATCTTTAACATTAAATTTCGCTCTTGATTTAAATACTTGCTCTAATTTAATTTCTTGTATTATAAGTTCTTCTTTATCGCTTAAATCATTTAATATCTCTCCCCATGGACTAACAATAGCAGATTGGCCATTATATTTTATTCCGTCACCTTCTCCTAATCTATTGATACCTATAATATAACTTTGAGTTTCTAGCGCTCTAACTTTTAAAAAGCTTATCCATTCTTCAATTTTTGACTTTGGCCAATTAGCTGCGACAGTTATTGCCTGCGTATTTCTTGAAGCTACTTGAAAAATTTCAGGAAACCTTAAGTCATAACAAATAAATGATGCTAAAGAAAATTGTCCTATTTTATAATTTTGAATGTTCATACCATTATGATATGCTTTTGGCTCTCCACCATATGTAAACAAGTGTATTTTAGTATAATCAGATATAACCTCTCCAAAATTAGATATTATAAGATAATTATTCAATGCCTTGGAATCAATTTTCTTACCATATCCAAGACCTATATTTATATTATTTTTTATAGCTAATTCACGACACCATTCGATTATTTTATCTTGTGATAAAGTTAACTTATTTATATTTAATGTTACTCCTGTTAAAGTCATTTCTGGAAAAAGTATTAATTCTACATTTTTTCTTGATGCTTCTTTAACTAAAGTTTCAACTTTATTCATGTTTATTAATTCATTTTCCCATATTACATCAATTTGACCAATTCCTATAACCATATTAACGCCTCCTTCTTTATTAATATTAATATATATTTTATTTTTAATACAACTAAAATTAACCATTTTTATAAACAAAAATACCTCAAACCATTTTCAGTTCAAGGTATTTCATTCTTTAGTAAATTATATTTTATTTTTTTATCTAGGTAAATTACTTAACTGTTCTGCATAATCAATGTACCAATCTTCTACATCACCAAATGTTCCAACTATATCCATATGATCCGTATTTATAAGTGTTGGCATAACATTCCATTGACCAACTTTAGGTTGTCCGTTGAATTTTTTAATCACATCATTAGAACCTAATCTAGGACCTTCTTGACTTATTGAATTTACAATGCCATCATTATCAAACCATTCGTCATCTATAATAGGACCTTTATAATTACGTGTATAGTTTCCCATTTTAGTTGCACTTGGATAAAATAATGGATTCATAGGACCTATTTGTGGTACAGCATAACCTGTTATTAATAATTTTTTTGTAGCTTTTGTTACCCATGAAAAATAATATACATCAGGTTGAGCTTTTACCCATTTATTTAGTTCTTGAGCTCCATAAGTTGATAAATCATATGGTCCTATATCTTTTGTTCCAGACCATATATTACTATCTAAAACTCTTTTATTATAATTTATATATGATTCTCCAGGTTGTTTTTTTAGTCCAAATTGGTCTAATTTAAAATCATATAAACAATTAGATAAATTATCTTTTCCATTTATTGCCCCTAATATTCCCAATGAAACATTTATCAATTTTTTTGCTGGCATTACATCTGATAATGTTGTTCCATCATTAGGTGTTGATATTGTGGTAACACTTCTAACCCAATGTTTTCCACCCATAAATAAAGGACATATATTTTCTTGATTATAATCTCTTTCCTCTTCACTGCCTTCACTTAAAAGTTGAGTAAGTGTACGTACTGTTTGTCCACCCATACTATGACCTATAAGATGAATTTTATTAGCATCACTTACATCTTTATATATACCTTCAAAAGTTCTGCCATATCTTTCATGTCCATATTTTTTAGCATGTGCTGCACCATAATCAACTGTTCCACCAACTAAGTATGCGTATAACTCACAAGCTCTATCCCAGTTACTTGAAACAGGACCTACTGTTGCTGTGTAAGTTTTGTATCCTTGATTCCTCAAACTTTCTTGAATATCAACAATACCACCCCAGTATTTATATCCTAATAATTCATCCCTTCCAAATCCCATGAATCCATGAACTAATACTATAGGATATTTGTTTCCTTCTTCAATAACTTCACTTTTAATATCAGGATATTGTAATGGTTCTTGTTCTATAATTTCACCTTGAGCTTCAACTTTTGATTTACTATCGAAATCTTCACTATTAGGTAATTCTATTGTATCTGGTATTTCTAAACCTTCAGCTTTATTCTCCGTTTTTGATTCTTTTAAAATTTCTTTAACTTCATTCAGCTGATCTTCTTCTTTTTTATTATTTGATTCATGATTTAAACTTTCATCATTTAAATTCTCTTTATTATTTTCTATAGTTGGTTCATTTTTCATGCTATTTTCAATTTCATTCAAAATAAAATCATTAGATGATTTACTATCTTCTATAATAATTGAATTCGTTGATTCAACAGCCATAACAGGTGCTGAAAAACTTGTAAAAGCAACTGAAATTGCTAAAGCAGTAATTCCTAAAATTTTTACTAGAGATCTCTTCATTACACTTCACCTCATTAAAATTAAATTTAGGTAATTTAAAAGCAAAGACATTATTTCAAGAATTAGAGAGAATTTAACTTCCCTCTAAATTCTTTAATTTTTAATTGTTTTCTGGTAATGAACTTAATTGATTACAAAGATTTAAATACCATCCTTGAACATTGGCAAAACGTCCTATTATATCTTCATGATCTAAATTTATAAGTGTAGGCATTGCATTCCATTTTCCTATTTCAGGATTTCCATTATAATCAATTATTACATCATTAGATCCTAATTTAGGACCATTTTCACTTATGCAGTTTACATAACCATCATTTGGCCACCAATCTTTATTGATTATTGGTTTACCATTTTCATGACGAGTATATTTACCCATTGCTAAAGTATTCTTATAGAACATTAAATTCATTACTCCTGGTTGTGGAATAGAGTGACCTGTAAGTATTGATTCCTTTGTACCACAAACTGTCCATGAAAAATAATAAACATTAGGTTGTGCTTTTACCCATTTATTAAGTTCTTCTGCTCCATATGTTGTTAAATCATAAGTACCAATATCTTTAGTTCCACTCCAAATATCGCTACTTAATACACGTCCAAGGTAATGAAGTTGTGATTCATTGTCCCCCTTTGTTAATCCCCATTGATCTAATTTAAAATCAAATACATTTTGAACTAGAGAATTATGACCTGTTGCTGATCCTAAAACTCCAAATAGTGGGCTTACAACATCTACTACAGGATTAGCATCTGCTGCTGTTGTACCATCATTTGGTGTTGCTATTGTTGTTACACTACGAATCCAATCATTTCCTCCTTTAAATAACGGTGAAAGATTGTTTTGACCATAGTTTCTTTCTTCGTCACTACCTTCACTTAAAAGTTGAGTAATGGTACGTACTGTTTGTCCACCCATACTATGTCCAACTAAATGAATTTTATTTTTATCACTTATTTTATTATATAATCCTGGATATGTTCTACCATACCTTGCATGTCCATACTTTTCAGAATGAGCTGCACCATAGTCTACTCTTCCACCAACTATATAAGCATAAAGTTCACAAGCTCTATCCCAGTTACTTGAAGCGGGTGCTACAGTTGCTGTATAAACTTCATATCCTTTATCTCTCATTTTCTCTTGAAGGTCTATAGCGCCTCCCCAATATTTAAATCCAGCTACTTCATTTCTTCCCCATCCCATAAATCCATGTACTAGAACTATTGGATAATCGTTACTTTGTGAAGTTGAGTCTAAATTTGATGTATCTAGTGCTTCTATTGGTTCTTCAGCTTCAATTGCCTGTGTTGATTCTGTTAAAATTGATGAGCCTTCTGTAATTTCAGTAGCATTAACCCCTGCTGGAAAAGTTGTTACAGTCATTGCTACTGCTAATAAAGAAATTCCTAATAATTTAGTTAAAGATTTTTTCATTTCTACACCCCTATACAATATTTTTAACATAATAATCTCTTAATCTCTTCTCTTGTTAAATAACTGCATAGAATTAATAAATATTTACATTTAGAAGTTACATATTAAAATACCTTTGTAATAAGACTTGCCTACATTACTTTTATATTAAATGTAAAATATATTAATAATTCTTATTTATTAAATATATTAAAATTTTAAATATATCTACTTCTATAAATAAGTTGAATTTTTATTTTTTAATTAATTTCTCAGTATTAAATTTTATAGGTTATTTAGAATTTTTAATTTATAGAGAATTTTTCTAGTGTTTATTGATTTGATAGTTTAATTAATTTTTTAAAGCCCCCCCTTTTTTATAAACTATTAACTATTTATATGTTAAAAGTGACAATTAATTATATAAATATATGAAAATAACATTACTCTTAATTTAAACGTTTACTTAAAGGCTTGTATGCATATTATTCATATATTTATTAACTACATATTTAAATTGTGTTAAGTAAAATAGTTAATTTATCTTTAAGAATAGATATATTAAATAAAAATATATATTTAATCATTTTAAAATAATAAGATTTTATTTATAGATATTACTTAACTAATTAAAAATTTTATGTATTATTTCTAAAAATCCTTTTTTATGAAATTTACTTAATTATATTCCTAGTTTTTTGAATTTTCAATATTTTTTGGTTTTTTTGCAAAATTTTATTATAATGTGATTTTATTATACATTTATTTACTTTTTTGATCCTGTATATAACTATTTTTTATCATTTTTTTATCTATAATCTTTTTATTTTTAAATATAATTTTAATCTTAGTAAACAAGCTAATCAAAAATATAAGTCATTGATTAGCTTGCAAAAGTCTATTTAATAAATATTAAACTATTATTCTGGTAATGAGCTTAATTGTTTACAACGATCAATATACCATTGAGTTACATTACCATAACGTCCTATTATATCTTCATGATCTACATTTATAAGTGTAGGCATAGCATTCCATTGACCTTTTACAGGTGTACCATCATATTCTCTTATAATATCATTTGAACCTAATTTAGGACCATTTTGGCTAATACAGTTTACATAACCATCATTTTGCCACCAGCTCTTATCAATAACGGGTCTGCCTGAATTATCATTACGAGTAAATTTACCCATCATAAGTGAATTAACATAGAAATTCTTATTCATAACACCTGGCTCAGGGATATGATGTCCAGTAAGTTTTGATGGTTTTGTTGCACTAGTTGTCCATGAGAAATAATAAACATTTGGTTGTGCTTTTACCCATTTATTCAATTCTTCTCCACCATATGTGCTTAAATCATAAGAACACATATCTGTAGTCCTCTCCCAAATTCTACTACTTAAAACACGTCCTATATAATGTGCTTGAGTTTCATGATCTTGTTTTGCTAATCCCCATTGATCTAATTTAAAGTCAAAATAATCACTTAAAATACTATTTGATCCTGTTAATACTCCAGCTACACCACATAGCGGAGTTATATAATCAACAAATGGTATTGAATCTGATAATGTTGTTCCATCATTTGGAGTAGATATTGTTGTTACGCTATGAATCCAATCATTACCACCATTAAATAGTGGTGACATATCATTTTGACCATAGTTTCTTTCTTCTTCACTACCTTCATTTAACAATTGTGTAAATGCACGAACTGTTTGTCCACCTTGACTGTGTCCAACAATATGAATTTTATTTTCATTACTTATTTTTTTGTATATACCTGGATATGTCTTACCATATCTATCATGTCCATATTTTGCTGCATGAGATGCACCATAATCTACTCTACCACCCATTATATAAGCGTAAAGTTCACAAGCTCTATCCCAGTTACTTGAAATAGGTCCTACTGCTGCAGTATAAACTTCATATCCTGCATCTCGCATTTTTTCTTGAAGATCTACAGTTCCGCCCCAGTATTTAAAACCTAATTTTTCATCTCTTCCCCAGCCCATGCATCCATGAACTAATACAATAGGATAATTATTGTGATCTCCTTTTAATGTTTCTAAATTAATTCCATCTTCATTTAATGACTCTTGTATTACTATCACACTATTTTGTGTTTGTGAATCTGCACTTTCTGCCGCTTCCTCTATTGTTGGTTCGTTAATTGAATCAAGTGCTTTTACATTGGTTGGAAAAGTAGTTACTGTCATAGCAACTGCTAATAAAGAAATTCCTAATATTTTTGTTAAAGATTTTTTCATTTTTACACCCCTATACAATATTTTAACTAATCTCTTAATCTCTTCTCGAGTTAAATTGACTGTATAGAATTAATAACTATTTACATTTTAATTTTGTAATTGTTTACAAAGAAGATAAGTAATTTTACTCAAAATTAAATATAAAACTTAGCAGTTAATTCTTAATTTATTAAATATATTAAAATAATAAATATATCTACTATCAGTAATAAATTAGTACCTTAACCTCAGCATTTAGATTTAATGTCGCACTAAATTTAATATAGCTTTTTTAGTAATGTTTTCTTAATAAAATTCATTTAAATTCTTAGTACATAAATAGTTATTATCTTTTGTAAAATTTCTTTTAATATCGTTTCATTATCCCGATTTAATACTTCGCCCCTATACGTCCCCCCTCATTTTTGAATTATTAACTATTTTCAATACATACTTTTTAATTTAACAATATATTAGAATCATTAAATATATGTCTACAACTTTTTAATATTTACAAGACTATAATTTAATATGCTACAATAACTGTTAATGCATAAAGTAAAATAGCTAATTGATCCCTAAAATAAATATAATAAAATATTAAAATATATTTAATCTTTTTTAATATAATGTATTTTAGTTCTACTAATTCAGTAAATCACTCTTTTTATCTAGTCTATATTATAAATCGTTTTATGTTTTTATAATGTTAATATAAATTCAAGTTATTTTTTACACATTTAATTTTATATTCTATTATTTTTTATTATATTCCTACAATTTTGAATTTTCAATCTTTTTAAGTACATAATTGTAAATTTGTTTTTAATTTCCATATAATAATATAAAGTTTTAACATAATTATTTTTTATTATATAAACTAATTTTTAATATTAATTTATATTTAATAAATCTAAAAATCATCAAATTTTCGATAATTACATGTATATTATAATAAAATATTACAAAAATGTATTAATTTATATAGTATTTTCAATTGATATGCTATAATAATTATTGTAAATATTTACCGTTACATTTTTTTAAAATATTTTTATTATATGAAAGGGGAACAATTTATGAAAAGATTAAGAGATCAAATTATATGTATTAATATAGTTTTAGTTTTATTGGTTTCTGCTGTTATATTACTTATCTCATCTAATCAGATGAAAAATGTAGTAAATGCATCAATTAATCAATATGAACTTAATTTAATGGAAAACTATGATCAAAACATAAAACTACAAGTTGAAAACGTAATTTCTTTATTAAATGGGATTTATGAAAAACAAATAAATGGTGAAATAACTGAAGAACAAGCAAAAAGTTTGTCAAAAGATATGATAAAGTCTTTAAGGTATAACGGTGATGGTTACTTTTGGATTGATGGAATAGATTCAACATTAATTGCACATCCAATGATTCCAGAACAAGAAGGAAGTAATAGAACTAGTCTTAAAGATGCAAATGGACATATGATAGTTCAAGAAATAATAAAAGTTGCTAGAAATGGTGGCTATACCGATTTTTACTTCACAAAACCAAATGAAGAAGGTACTCATCCCAAAAGATCTTATTCAAAATTATTTGAACCATATGGGTGGATTATAACAACAGGAAACTACATAGACGATATAGACCAAGCAATTAATATGAAAACAGAAGAATTGAAAAATAATTTTAATCAGAATAGAAATATATTATTATTTGCATTATTCATATTGTTAATTATAACTGTAATATTATCATTATTTATTATTCGTCCAATTACAAGAGCTCTAAATAAAATAGTAGCCTTAGCTGAACGTTTATCAAATTATGATTTCTCAAATAATATAGAAGTTAAATCAAAAAATGAACTCGGTAGAGCTGGTATATCTTTAAATAAAGCTCAAGAAAATATAAGAAATTTAATAAATAGTATTATTCAGAAATCTAGTGATTTATCATCTTCTGCAGAAGAACTTTCTGCATCTACAGAAGAAGTTTCTTGTAAATTAAGTGAGATAAATGAATCCACTGAAGGAATAGTAAATAAAATGTCGGATAGCACAACTGTAGCACTTGATGTCAATTTAACTATTTCAAACATAGCAAAAAATACTAATACTCTATCTACTAGTTCAAAAAAAGAAACTGAAACTCTTATTAATTTTAGAGATAAGGCTCTAGAATTAAAAAATCATACAAATGAAGTTTTAAAATATATAAATAATTTATATCATGAAAAAGAAATTAATATTAAAGATGCTATTAAAGCTGGTAAGGTTACAGAAGAAATATATGTTATGGTTGAAACTATATCAAGTATTGCTAATCAAACTAATTTATTAGCTTTAAATGCAGCAATTGAATCAGCTCATGCTGGAGAAGCTGGTAAAGGTTTTGCAATTGTAGCATCTCAAGTAAAAGCATTATCTGAACAATCTATGGAAGCTGTAAAATCTATTGAAGATATTGTAAATAAAGTTCAACTAGTATTTAAAAGTTTATGTGCTGATAGTAATGATATACTTGAATTCTTTAACAAAGACATTACTCCAAAATTAGATGAATTCTTAAAAGTATCTGAATATTATTATAATAATTTAAATTTGGTAAGTAATGCAGCTAATGAAACGTATACTATATCTAGAAATCTAAATTCATCCACAAGTGAAATAGCAAGTGCTATTGATAATATGTCTAGCAATTCAACACAAGCTTCTAGCAGTTCAGAAACTATATTAGAAAATATAACAGAAACTGTTAATAATATGGATGTAGTTGCAGAGACTGCTGAAATACAAGCTAACTTAGCATGTGAATTAATTAATTTAGTTGATAAATTTAAATTATAATATAATAAAATATTAAAAATTTAAAAACTTTTGGGACAGTAGATAATTTTTGTATAATATAAGCATAGATGAAAGTCACATTAGTGAAAGACATCTATGCTTATTTTTTTGTGTAAATACAAAATTATCTACTGTCTTTAAAATTCATTTTAAATTATTTAATATGGAGTGTGGTTTTGTATTATTTTTTATTGTACCTTAAATTTTTCAATTAACTCACTTAACTCTTCTGCAATAATAGCTAAACTTTCACCTGAATTTGCAATCTCTTGAATTGTTGCTGCTTGTTCTTCCATTGATGCAGCTACTTCCTCTGTTCCTGCTGCATTTTCTTCTGAAATAGCAGATAAATTTTGTGTAATTCCTATAATCTTATTTTTGTTATTAATCATTAATTCAGCTGAGTGATTTAATTTTTTAATAATATCTTTTACTGAATCTATTGCCATTGCTATAAGATCAAACTTATTTTCTGTATCTTTTACACTTCTTGTTTGAGAATCTACGATACCTTTTACATCTTCCATAGTTTGAACTGCATCTTGAGATTTTAACTTTAACTCATCAATTACTACTTTAATATCATTTGTAAAACTATTTGATTGTTCTGCAAGTTTCCTGATTTCATCTGCGACAACAGCAAATCCTCGACCTGCTTCTCCTGCTCTTGCTGCTTCTATTGCTGCATTAAGTGCTAAAAGATTAGTTTGATCAGCTATATTTTGAATCATAATACTAGCTTCTTCAATTTTTTCTGCACTTTCATTATTTCCTACTATAATTTCATATACTGATTTTGTCGCTTCATTGCTTTGATTTGTCTTATTTACTAGCTCTTTTAATATATGAAATCCTTCTTCTTTCTGAATATCTATATTAGTTGTAGCCTTATTTAATTCTTTAATATAATTTGAATCTTCTTCAATTATTCTTCCCATTTCCTCTATACTTTCAGCAGTCTCTTCAGTATCTTTTGCCTGCGCGCCTGCTCCACTTGCTATTTGTTCAATTGTCTTTGCAACTTCTTCTGAAGTAGTAGCAGTTTGATGTGATGTAGCTGTTAACTCTTCAGATGAAGCTGCTACTTGCTGTGCCACATCAGAAGTTTTTATAATAAAATTACGCACATTATCATCCATTATCTTAATAGAATTTGCCATACTGCCTATTTCATCTTTTCTTGTTATATAATTTATTAATTCTGATTTCTTATCAACAGTAAAATCCAAATTTGCTTGTTTATTTATAAGTTTTGTAATTACTGTTATAGGCTTTACAATTGACATTCCTACAAGATAACTTATTGCTGAAGCTATTACTAAAACAAGAATAACTAGTAAAGCTACAGATTTAATTGTAGACATCATACCTTCATTAATTATTGACTCAACAGATTCAATAGATTTACCAACAAAGTAAATTCCAATAATTTTTTTATCCTTATCATACATAGGTGTATACTTTGTTATGTATTGTTTTCCAAGAATATTTGCTTCACCAAAATATACATTTCCATTTGCTACTTCTTCATATGCCTTTCCTTTATTATCTAATTTGGTACCAATAACTCTTTCACCTTTCTCCTCATTAATTGTAGTAAGTATTCTTGTATAATCATTACCATTTTTAACAAAAACAGTTGCAACAACATCCATACCTTTAGATAACTTATCTATGTACTCAGATCTCTCCTCAATAGAATTTCCAAAACTATCCACCATCTTACCATCACCATCAATACTCAATGTTCCAAACTGTTCATTAAGATATATTTCAAGCATATTGTCTGCTGAAGTCAATTTATCTTCAAATTGTGCTTGAACAGTTTTTTTAGTTACATTAAATCCATTTATTAATCCAATAGTAACTGTAGATAATGATGAAACTATAACTAAAATTAAAATAATGCTTATAATTTTCCCTTTTAAACTTTTCATCTTTAATTAGCCCCCTTTTATAAACTTTTATTTAAATAAAAGTTATTGAATTAAATATGATAAATATTAATTCTTTAACACCTTTATTCAACTCAATTTTTGTTTTTAAGTATATCTATATTAATTATTTATATTGTCGAATAATATATAATAATGTTTAATTTATTATATATTAAAAACTAAAAGAGGACTAAGAGATTTTTCCCTTAATCCACCTAATAAGCAATATATTATTTAAAATATCCAAATATATTAATATATATTTTTGCTAAAATATCTTTCCCCTCTATCTGGTAATAACGTTACGATATTACCACTATCTATTTTACTTGCTAGTTTAAGAGCTGCTGCTACTGCTGCTCCAGAAGATGTCCCAACAATTAATCCTTCTTTTAAAGCAAGTTGTTTTACAATATGAAATGCTTCTTCATCATTAACCTTTATAACATCATCAACATAAGTCATATCCATGGTTTTAGGAATAAAGTTATTTCCTATCCCTTCTATGTCATAACAAGCTTCTTCTCCGCCTCCCATAGTTGACCCCTCTGGATCTACTAAAACTCCTTTTACATTAGAATTCTTTTCTTTTAAATACTTTAATATACCAGTATACGTTCCCCCACTACCTGCACCACAAAGGAAATAGTCTATTTTTCCATCTAAATCTTTATATATTTCAGGACCTGTAGTTTCATAATGGGCTAATGGATTAGATTTATTCTCAAATTGTTTTAAAGTTATAGAATTCTTTATTGTTTTTAAAAGTTCATTAGCCTTTTCAACAGCTCCTAACATTCCGTCTTCTCTAGGAGTATTTACTATTTCTGCCCCAAGGGCTTTCATTAACGTCTGCTTTTCTACAGAAAATTTTTCTGGTACAACAAATATTACTCTATACCCTTTATTTATGGCTGCTAATGCTATACCAAGGCCTGTGTTACCTGCTGTAGCTTCTATTATTGTATAGCCTGCTCTAAGTAACCCCTTATTCTCAGCATCTTCTATCATGTATATACCTATTCTATCTTTAACACTTCCACCAGGATTTAAAAATTCTAATTTAGCAAATACATTTACGCCAGCTTTTATTCCCATATTATTTAGTTTCATAATAGGTGTATTTCCTATATGACTTCTAATGTCATCTATATATCTCACTACTAATCCCCTCTTTTAATATTAATTTAATATATTCTTTTGCTGCAAACAATGAATGATCTCTATAATTCCCACATTGAAATTTATTTGTTGCTGGTATTTCTTCTGTTTCTAATATTTTATTTAATGAATAATTTAATGCTTCTATTACTTTCTCCACTTCAGGAGTTCCCCATGCAACCATATAAAATCCAGTTCTACATCCCATAGGAGATATATCTATTATTCCATCTAATTTTTCTCTCATATATCCAGCTAATAAATGTTCTAATGTATGCATTGCACCTGTTGGCATCTCTTTTTCATTTGGTTGTAAAAATCTTAAATCAAATTTAGAAACTATATCTCCATTATTACCCTTTTCAAAGCCACATTTTCTTACATATGGTGCTTTTACCTTTGTGTGATCTAATTCAAAACTTTCTACTTTAACCATTAATTTTCCCCCATTCTAATGCTTTTTCTAAATCCTCAATAATATCTTGTGCACTTTCTATCCCAACTGAAAGTCTTATCAAATTATCAACAATACCTACCTTTTGTCTTATTTCATATGGTATTGCTCCATGAGTCATACTTGCTGGGTGGCATGCTAAAGATTCCACTCCTCCTAAACTTTCTCCAAAAGTTATAAATGCTAATTTTTCAAAGAATTTTTTATAATCATATCCATCATTTAATACAAAAGATATCATTCCACCATATCCTTTTGCTTGTTTTGATTGAATATTATATCCCGGATGTTCTTCAAATCCTGGATAATAAACTTTATTAATTTCTGGTCTATTTTTCAAAAATTCTGCTATAGATTTAGCATTTGAATTGTGTCTATCCATTCTAACTGCAAGAGTTTTTATACCTCTTATAAGTAAGAATGAATCAAATGGTGATAGTATACCCCCTGTAGAATTTTGTATAAAATGAATTTTTTCTTTTAATTCCTCATTATTTACTACTATTAATCCAGCAATTAAATCACTATGTCCTCCTAGATACTTAGTACCACTATGAATAACTATATCTGCTCCTAATGTTAGTGGCTTTTGCAAGTATGGTGTCATAAAAGTATTATCCACTATTGTAAATAGATTATTATCTTTAGCTATTTTAGCTACTTCTTCAATATCTGTTATATCCATTAATGGATTTGTTGGTGTTTCTATATATATTGCTTTTACAGTCTCATCAATAGCTTCTTTAATTTGCTTTAAATCTGTTGTATTTACTATCTTATATCCTATATTAAAATTCTTAAAAATTTTATCTAATACTCTAAAACTTCCACCATATAAATTATCTGAAATTATTATATTATCTCCTGACTTAAAAAGAGAAAATATTGCTGTTATGGCTGCCATACCTGAAGAAAATGCAAATCCACCAACACCTTCTTCTAGATCAGCTATAAGTTTCTCAAGAGCTTCTCTTGTAGGATTACCAGTTCTTGAATATTCATATCCTTTATTAATTCCTAAGCCTTCTTGTTTATACGTAGATGTTTGATATATAGGAACATTTACTGCTCCTGTAAACTTATCTCCGTCAATTCCTCCGTGTATTAAAACTGATTCAAAATTCATAATATTTTTCTCCCCTCTTATAATTTTTTAGCACTTGCTATAAATATTTTTGTTTCTGTATATTCGCCTTTACTTGAATACCCTTTGCAATATAAATCCGTATTTTCTATTTCTACATTTTTAAAATTATATTTATTTAACCAATTAGTTATTTGATCATTTGAAAATCCTAACCATTCATCGTACATTTCCTCTTTTGCCCATTCTCCATCATGTTCTGTAACATCAGAAATTACTATACTTCCACCTTTTTTTAATACTCTATAAATTTCTGATATAGCTTTTTCTATATTAGCTACATGATGTAATGCCATATTTATAAATACAACATCTACTGACTCATCAAACAATACAATATTTTCCATATCAGACTTAATTGGATATATATTTGTTATATCTCTTTTAGAAACTTCTTTTTTTAATTCCTTCAACATGTTATTAGATTGATCTAGAGAAAATATTAAATTTGCTTTTTCTGATAAAGCTAAAGATATAAAACCAGTACCACATCCTAAGTCTGCTGCAATCTTATTTTCTATTGATGCTTTAGATAAAACTTTATATTTTAATTTTTCCTCAAAATATTCACTTCTTATTACATTCCAGCTATCTGCTATAGAATCAAAGTAATTTAATGACTTCATAATTAATCTTCCCCCTATTTTATAACTCTTCATTCTTAAATATTTTTAAATTCTTATACTATATTGTTTGTGTAAATTCTCTGAGATTTAGATAAATATTACTACTACTTTAAAAAATTTCATTTTAATTCTAGAATTACTTAATAAACTTATATATTAAATACGTATTATACAGTTTTATATTTTTATATAAACAAAAAAAACCCTACCTCATTTAGAGGCAGAATTTTTATTCCGCGGTTCCACTCTAATTATTATATACAAAAAATATAATATCTTATTTTGGTACAAACATACCTCAACGCTATAACGTGCGTACACGCTGACTCCTACTAAAAACGTATTTTTTCGGGACAGTGCTCAAAGATGCATTCTCATAAGTTATAACTAAAGTCTTTTTCAGCCTAGAAGACCATTCTCTGAAAGTTTCCCTCATGATACTATTTCTTTTCTTAACATATAACAATATAATATTTTATTATAAAACATATTATTCTTATAGGATTACTCTGCTTTATAATAAATAATATATCCCTATTATTTTAATTTGTCAATATATTTTTTAATATAAATTAAAAATATAGGTATAGGTGATATTTAGATATAATTATTAATAACCAAATCTTTAGTTATTTCTTTTCCAAAAACGTAGTTAATAATTTTCTTAAATATCTCATATATTGTTGTTCTTAGCTTCATAATATCCTTAATTACAAAATAATCAAAGGTACCATAGTTCCTCTTATATAGGAAATATGGTACCTTTTCGTTATCTCTATTTATAAAGTTTTCTACATATCTTTATTCAAATATGCTTTCAATTTCTTTCTTTGTTAAATCCCTATAATCACCCATTTTTAAATATTCATCTAACTTTAATTCACCAATAGATATTCTTTTCAAATATATTACATAACAACCTACTGCCTTTAACATTCGTTTAACCTGATGTTTTTGCCCCTCTGAAATAGTAAGATACCCTGAAACAACAGGCTGATGATCTTTATTCTCTAAATTATTAATAGGAATTTCTTCTTTAAATTCTATATATGATCCTGATTTATGTACATCTATTTTTGCAGGCTTTGTTAATACTTCATTATTTCCAATAAAAAGACCTTCTTCTAATTGCTTTTTATCTTCATCATCTAAAGAACCTAATGCCCAAAAGAAATAAGTTTTTTCAACATGTTTTTCTGGATACATTACTTTATGCTCAAATTCACCATCATTAGTAAGCAACAATAATCCTTCAGTATCTTTATCCAATCTCCCAACATGGAATACTCCACTCATATTTTGATTGTTAAAATAATCAAATACTGTTCTATGAATATTATCTTTTGTTGCAGTAATGCATCCTGATGGTTTATTAAACATATAATATACCTTACCAGTATGAATAACTTTTTTTCCAAGGTATTCTACATCATCAAATTTTTCACTAATATCTATTGAAGGTTCAGTTATAATTTCACCATTAACCTTTACCATTCCATCTTTAATATAAGTTCTAACAGTTTTTCTTCTACCAACAGCTGATTCTGCCAAAAATTTATCTAATCTCATACGTTTATAATTTCGCTTCCTTTGTAAATTTTCGTATCTCTTAAAATAATTATTATATAATTTAGCTAAATAATTTTTATTTAAATATATTAATATAATACCATTGATATTTTACTAAAAAAAGTTTCACTTAAATTTTTATGTATTTAATCCTAAACTCTCTTAAAATTAACCTTAAGTTTCTTTATATATTTTTATTACTAAATTAAAAATCCAAGTATATCATAATAAAAGAGAGCGATTAAAGTAAATATATACTTTCTCGCTCTCTTATAAAATATATCCTAAAAATATATTAAATATTATTCTTATCTTATAATTAATAAATGCTAATATTACAATTTTCTATTGCTCTAACTTAACTCTTATATACCTTTCTCATTTAAAAAATCCTTTATTAAATTAATACATACCCTTTTTCTATAATCGGCTGAAACTCTACCCTTTGTAGGTATAATTTTTTGTTTATATGCATCAATGAAATCTTCTTTTATTTTACTTGCCTCCACTAATGTTTTACCTATCATCATTTTTTCTAATTCTTTAAATCTTAATACTGTACCTGACACTGCTCCAAAAGCAATTGCAATATCTTTTATTATTTCATCATCAATTTTTATTATCCCAGCAAATGAAACACGAGATATCGCTAATGCATTTCTAGCTCCTATTTTCTTATAGTAATAATTCTCTAAACCAGTTTTAGGCAATAAAATTTCTACTATCAATTCATCTTTTCCTAAATCTAGCTCTTTTCTTCCTTTATAGAAATCATCAATATTAACTATTCTAGTATTTGAAGCAGATGATAATACTATTTTTGCATCTGTAACATATTCAATCAATACAGAATCTGCCTTTGCTGAACCATTTCCTATATTACCTGCCATGGTTCCAGAATTTCTTATAGCAGGTGCAGCAATTCTTGAAACAGCTTGTTTCATAATTTCAGGAACAATATCAGATTCTAATACCTCAGTAAAAGTACATGATCCTCCTATTCTGATATACTCTTCATCTTCAACAATACATTTCATTTCAGGAACTTTATTTAAAAACAAATAGTTAACATCTTTTTGTCCTTCAATCATTAAATCTGTTCCCCCACCATATGGAACAACATCATAATTTGAACGAATATCTAAAGCTTCCTTTAAAGATTTAGGCATAAAACCATTTACCATAATCCCTTTCCCTCCTCTGCTGAAATTTTAATTGCCTTTACAATAGCATTATATCCTGTGCAACGACATAAATTTCCAGAAATTCCTTCTCTAATTTGTTCTAATGTAGGATTTGGATTCTTAGATAATATAGCTTCTGTAGCTAGTACCATTCCTGGAATACAATATCCACATTGCACTGCTGACACATCAGCATAAGCTTTATCTATTACTTTAAAACGTTCTGTTTCTCTAAACCCCTCTATAGTAACAATTTCACTTCCTTCACATCTTCCCATTGCTACCATACAAGAATTAATTAATTCACCATCCATAAGAATAGAACATGCTCCACATTCACCTTCTTTACAACCACATTTTACACCTTTTAAATGATAATAATCACGAAGCACATCTAATAATCTATCAGTAGCTTTTCCATCATATATTACCTCTTTACCATTTAGCTTAAATGTTATATTATTACTCATCTTACTCTCCCTCCTCCATTAAAACTTTTATTGTATCTTCTGCTGTAAATGGTGCATGATTAACCTTTGCTCCATGTCCAAGTGCCTGTTCAATAGCTTCAGCATAAGCCCCTGGTGCTCCAACTAAAGGTAACTCTCCTGCACCCTTAGCTCCATAAGGTCCATAAGGATATTTTTCATCTACATACATATCTACTTTAAGATTAGGTACATCAACTGCTGTTGGTATAATATAATCTGAGAAAGAGTTGTTTCTGATACGCCCCTTAGCATCTGCCACCATATATTCTGTTGAAGCATATCCTATACCTTGTAAGAATCCACCCTCCATTTGACCAACAGCAATGTTGTAATCCATAGGCGTTCCTATATCAAAGCATCCATATGCTCCTAGTATCTTTGCAAGACCTGTGTAAGTATCAACTTCAACTTCTATTGCATTAACTGCCCAAGAATAAGTTGGATAAGCATCACCTTGGAATTTATCAATATAAAATGGAATCATAAAATCTGGTTCTTTATAATGCTCTTCTATAATTTGATCTTCTCCTTCTATCCATTGATCACGAAGTTTTATAGCTGCACGACGTAAAAGTTCCCCAACAGTCATTAAACTACGTGAAGCAACTGTAGGACCTGAATCTGGTACTACATCCGTATCTGGATATTCATAAAATACATTTTCTAAAGGTAAATTTAGCTCCTTTGCCACTATCTTAGGAAAAGTTGTACGAAGTCCTTGTCCTATATCTGTATTTGAAGCAAGTACTTGAACTCTTCCATCAGGGTATTTGTGTAATTTAGCTACTGCCTTAATAATGTCCCTTTCACCTGAACCTGTAAAACCAGCTCCATGAAAATACATAGATATTCCTATTCCTTTTCTATATCTTCCATTTTGATCATTAGAATATTCTTTATGTTTTCTTCTAAAGTCGCAAGCTTTATCGATGCGTTCAATCATATTTGGAATTGGTACTGGAAAATGATACTTACCAGAAGTTGAAGTACTATCTCCTTGTTTTACTAAATGCATTTCCTTAAATTCTAAAGAATCTTTTCCTAAATCCTTTGCAATATGATTCATCATGACTTCAGCAGAGAAAAATGTTTGTGGTGCTCCAAATCCCCTATATGCTCCACTAGGAGTTGTATTAGTTTTTACAGCTCTTCCACGTACTTTAAGATTTGTAATATCATAAATGCCATTTGCGCATATAATTCCCCTTTGAAGAACAACCGCTGATAAAGTTGTATAAGCTCCTCCGTTGAATTTTACATCTATATCCATAGCTGTAACCCTTCCATTTTTCACAGCTACTTTATAAGTATTTAATGAAGGATGTCGCTTTGATGTAAACTCCAAGTCTTCTCTTCTATCAAAGATACAGCGAACTTTTTTTCCAGCTTTTTTTGCAGCTACAGCAACTTGACATGCTAATATAGATGGGAATGCTTCTTTTCCTCCAAATCCACCACCTGTAGCATCTTGCGCTATTCTAACTTTATCTGGACCAAGATTCATAGCTCTCATAACTGCACCTTTAACATAATATGGACATTGCATAGATCCATGTACGTAAACCTTTTCATCTTCTAGAATTTCAGCCATGAGTCCTTGAGTTTCTAAATAAGTTTGATCTTGATAACCTGTTTCGAACTCTTCTTCATATATTTTATCTGCCTCTGAAAATGCCTTTTCAACATCTCCTTTTCCAAATCTATAATCAAAAAAAACTGTATCAAAGTCTCTTATATTAATAACAGGTTCTAATTCTTCATATATAACTTCAATTTCAGATAATATTTTATTTATAATTTCTTCATTAGGACCACAAACCATCCCTATAGGCTCTCCGATATATTCTACTGTGTCTGTTGCATAAACAGGTGTATCGTCTTTAACTATGTTAACCTTGTTATCCCCAGGTACATCTGTTTTATCCACATAGTAATATCCATCTAATAATTTAGGAACCTTAACATCAATAATTTTTGCTTTTGCCTTTGTTGACCTTAGCATTTTACCTATTAAAATATCATCTTCTTCATAATCTCCTACGTAGATAGCTTTTCCTGAAATTTTTGAACTATGGTCTCTTTTAACCACTGATTTACTAATCTTCTTCATATCTACCTCTCCTTTACCCTTTAATGCCCCAACATATTTGTTAATATATGTTAATTATATTGCAATAAAAAAATATCATCAAATTCTTCTTAAAAAGAACTTGGTGATATTTCATAAATAACATAATATAATTTTTAATATAATTATCTAGTCTATTTAAAATTTTATCAATATACAAAAAGGATAGTAAATTAGTTTTACTATCCTTTTTTTTGTATTTATGTATATATTTATTTTTATATCATTTTAATGTTTTATTATTATATTATTTTCACCCAAAATAAGGATTTAGGCACTTAGTTTTGGCTACCAGTATTATTGGTCAATGACATAAATCTAGAAAATGAATAAAATTCAAACGAAATTATTTTGAAGTTCTTTTTAAAATCGTACCCTCAGTGTGTCCTAAAAATAGTGGGATTTTTTCAATATAAACATCACTAGTATCAAGCCCAAACCATTTTTCTGGTGAAACGGTAAATCTTTTTATAAATAATTTAGACCTAAGTATAAATGAATCCCAAAAACCTAATCCTGATTCATATGAAAGTTCTTCTTGAGTTAAAATAAAACGGAAATCTCCAACTTTTCGATTAGGAATTATAGTATACGTTCTAGATTGAAGTTTTATTTCTCCACTCTCAACTAATTCAGTTGAAATTTGACGCAAAAAAACATTTAATTTTTGCTCTACTCTGAAACCAAGTTTTAGTCGAACTCTTACAATATTAGATGTTCCAAAAGTATCTACACTATACTCTGATTGATATGGTTCATCAGTAACAGAAATATGAACAAACCAGTAAACATCTGCTTTCTTAGGTCTTTTATCAAAGATTGAGTACATTATTGATCTTTCAATTTGTTTAGGATCATGAGTAGAAGTTAAACATACAAGGTTAGTTGTATATTTAGGACGGTCAGGATCTTGACATAATCTATTTAATTGATTTATATAATCTTCAGTTTGAACATTATCTGCTAATTCCATTTTAATATTGTAGCCTTTTATCCAAATATACATAACATATAATATTGCACAGGCAATTAAAACAGCTATAAATCCTCCATGCATAAATTTAGCAACATTTGCAATAAAGAAAGAAAATTCAAAGCTAGCAAAGAAAATAAGCATAACTAGAGCAATAATAAATGGAATCTTTTGCTTTAATAAATAGTTAAATAACAGAATAGTTGTCATTAACATAGTAACTGTAATTGATAATCCATAGGCTGCTTCCATATGTTCGGAATTTTTAAAGTAAAGCACAATTCCAATACAAACAATCCATAAAAGTCTATTAACCGCTGGTATATAGAGTTGGCCCTTAGAACTAGATGGATACATAGTATGTAATTTAGGAAATAAGTTCAATTTAATAGCTTCAGATACAAGTGTAAAAGACCCTGAAATTAATGCCTGAGAAGCAATAATTGCAGCTAAAGTTGAAATTATTATACCAAATACCAGAAGACTATTTGGAATCATTTGAAAAAACGGGTTTAAGTCTTCCGAATTAATAAAGTTAGGATTGTTCTTCACTGCCAATATCCAAGCCCCTTGACCAAAATAATTTAATAATAAACATATTTTTACAAAAGGCCAAGTTCCATAAATGTTATTTTTACCAACGTGTCCAAGATCTGAATAAAGAGCCTCAGCACCTGTTGATGATAAAAATATACTACCAAGTATAAAGAATCCCAATTTATTTTCACTACTAAAAAGAATGCTAATTCCGTAGTGCGGAGATAGTGCACGTAATAATGTCCAATCATGAGAAATATTAATAATTCCAAAGAATGCTAAACTACAAAACCAAATAAGCATAATTGGACCAAACATTTTCCCAATTAAATCAGTACCAAAATGTTGAATAAAAAAGAGAATACTTATAATTACTATTACAATTGTAATAATACTATTTTGATGACTACCAAAAACTGTATTAAATTCTGGAATTAACTTTAACCCTTCAACTGCTGAAGTTACAGTCACAGCGGGTGTCAACATTCCATCAGCTAAAAGTGCAGATCCACCAATCATAGCAGGAATAATAAGCCACTTTGCACGATTACGAACTAAGGTGAAAAGAGAAAAAATACCACCTTCACCCTTATTATCTGCTTTTAAAGTGATAAGGACATATTTTATTGTTGTTAAAATAGTAATTGTCCAAAAAACCAAAGATAAAGTTCCAAGAATAAAATTTTCAGATACATTTTCTAAGCCACCATTACCATTTAGGACTGATTTCATTACATAAAGTGGTGAAGTTCCGATATCTCCATACACCACACCTAATGTTACTAAAATCCCTCCTAAGGTCAATTTAGAAATATTGTTTTGTTTTATAATTGATCGCATGTTTAATCTTCCTTTTCTACATTTAAAATAGTAATATATAAATTCTAATTACGCTTATATATTTGAATTAATTTTTTTAAATTATTCTTTAAACTTTTTTTACATTGCAAGTGTATATTATTAATTCAACACATTTAGTATTTGTTTATTATTGAAATAATATTTATTATAAAACGGTAAAAAAATAAGTCAATCTATTTTTTGACATTAATAAAGTCATATTATATATTAGCTGGTGTTAATACAAATTTAATGATAATTCAAGTCGAACTAAGTAAAATAATATCAGTTAAAGAAGTATACATAATATGAATAATGATAAGAGATATACATGATAACCGGAAGATATGATTATAGATTTATTATATAATTCAGAAATGGTGTTAAAAAATCTATACAGCTAATATAATATTGTAAAATTAACTATAAATTTTTAGTTGATAGGAAAAAGTAAATAAAATATTTAAGCAAATTATTAGACAAATATATGATAAAAGCAAAGATAGATATGGCTCATTAAAAATTAATTACTTAATGAGAAAATTAAATTATATTTTAAATTAAAAGAGAGTTCTATAGTGATATTTACATGGAATGTGAAAGGAATGAAAAAATATAAGCATTGCTACGAACTTATAATTTATGGTAGCAAATTCTTAAATATCTTAATATGAACAGAGACAGTAGATAATTTTGTTTTTTACTCAAAATTATCTACTGTCAACTACTGTCCTATTTCTATCTATACAGGTTAAATTCCATACCTATCGGATAATTTACTAGTTTTGATTTTATGAAAAAATTATCAGATTTATAAAAAAATTTAAAAACTAATCTTCTTTATTCTTCTACAAATTTCTCTATTTTTTCATATATTCCATGTGCATCTAATCCATATTTTTTAATCAATAACTCTGCCGGACCCGATTCACCAAATACATCATTTATACCAATCCTAAGCATTTTTATCGGGCATTTTTCAACTAACACTTCTGCAACTGCCCCACCAAGTCCACCAATTACTGAATGTTCCTCTACAGTAACAATCTTTCCTGTTTCTTCTGCTGCTTTTACAATTAAATCTACATCAATTGGTTTAATTGTATGAATATTAATAACTCTTGCATCAATTCCATTTGCTTCTAATTTGTTAGCTGCTTCTAATGCCTCGACTACACAAAGTCCTGTAGCAATTATTGTAAGATCTTTTCCATCTCTTAAAATAATACCTTTCCCAATTTCAAATTGATAATCTACACGATCATTAATTATAGGTGTAGCAAGCCGTCCAAATCTTAAATAAACAGGTCCATCAAGTTCGTATGCTGCTTTTACTGCCGCTCTTGCTTCTATATCATCGGAAGGACTGATAACTGTCATATTAGGAATCACACGCATCAATGCTAGATCTTCATTACACTGGTGGGTTGCTCCATCTTCTCCAACAGAAATACCTGCATGTGTTGCTCCAATTTTAACATTTAGATGTGGATAACAAATAGAGTTACGCACCTGTTCATAAGAACGTCCAGCTGCAAACATTGCAAATGTACTAATAAAAGGAACATATCCACAAGTAGACATTCCAGCTGCAATTCCTGCCATATTTGCCTCTGCAATTCCACAGTCAATATGTCTTTGTGGAAAAGCCTTCTTAAAAACACAAGTCTTTGTCGCTGCTGCCAAATCTGCATCTAAAACAACTAAGTCATCATGTTCTTTTCCAAGTTCAACAAGAGAATTTGCATAACTTTCTCTTGTTGCTATTTTCCTTACTTCTGCCACAATGCTTCACCCACCTTTTTTAGTTCTTTCATTGCCATTTTATATTCTTCATCATTTGGTGCTTTTCCATGCCATCCTACATTATTTTCCATAAAAGATATTCCACAGCCTTTTACAGTATGAGCAATAATTGCAGTTGGTTTTCCTTTAGTTTCTTTTGCTTCATCAAATGCCTTTTTAATTTCATTAAAATCATTACCGTTAATATTAATTACATGAAAATTAAATGCTTCAAACTTTTGATCGATTGGGTATGGAGAACAAATCTCTTCTACTGTACCATCAATTTGAAGCCCATTATTATCTACAATAACACATAAATTATCCAGTTTTCGATATCCTGCAAACATTGCTGCTTCCCAAATCTGTCCTTCTTGAATTTCACCATCTCCACACAAACAATAAACACGGTAATCTTTCTTTTTCATCTTGCCCGCTAATGCCATTCCAACTGTAGCTGAAAGTCCTTGTCCTAATGAACCAGAAGACATATCCACTCCTGGTATGTGTTTCATATCTGGATGTCCTTGTAAATAAGAACCAATATGACGCAAAGTCAAAAGATCTTCTACTGGAAAATATCCTCTCAGTGCTAAAGTCGCATAGAGTGCTGGTGCTGTATGGCCTTTCGATAATACAAAACGATCTCTATTTTCATATTTTGGTTTTTGTGGATCAATATTCATTTCTTCAAAATATAAATAAGTAAAAATATCTGCTGCTGAAAGAGATCCACCTGGATGTCCAGCTTTTGCACTGTGTACTGAAGATACAATTCCTTTGCGGACTTCAACAGCAGTTTTCTGAAGTTCAAGCTTATTCATAAATTTTCTCCTTTCTTTTATTAGCTCTTATATCCTATTCTGCCAATGACTGAAACAGTTCTTTCATTGCAGGATAAATCTGACGGAATTTCTGATAACGTTCATCATATTTTTTTACTAATGTTGGTTCAGGTCTTACAGTATCAACTATCTTTACCAGTTTACCTGTTGCCTCTTCTACTGAAGAAAATTCACCACATCCCACTGCTGCAAGAATAGCGCCACCATAACCGGGACCTTCCTCGCTTTTGACCACATTAACTGTCAAATTAAGCACATTTGCAATTATCTTTTTCCATAGTGGACTTTTTGCTCCACCACCACAAATTTTTGTACTTTCAATTTTAATCCCAAGACTTCTTGCCACTTCTAACGAATCTCGTAACCCAAATGCAACACCTTCTAATACTGCTTGTGTCATTTCCTCTCTATTAGTATCCATTGTCATTCCAACAAAAGTTGCCCTTGCATTTGAATCATTATGCGGTGAACGCTCTCCCATCAGATACGGTAAATAAAATACCTTATTTTCACCAAGTTTTAAAATTCTTTTCTGTTCTTCTTCATATTCCTTAGTATTAAGAATTTCATCCATCCACCATTTATTACAAGAAGCAGCACTCAACATACATCCCATTAAATGATAATACCCATCAGCATTAACAAATGAATGTAGTGCATTATTATTATCCACACTAAAAGTTTTACTAGAAATAAAAATTGTTCCTGAAGTTCCTAATGAAACATTACACATGCCATCACCTACTGTTCCAGTTCCAACAGCAGCTGCTGCATTATCTCCAGCTCCTGCAATAATTTTTACATTTGATGAAAGCCCAAACTTTTCTGCAATATTATGCTTTAATTGTCCCACAACTTCATAGCTCTCATATAACTTAGGCAACTGATTTTCTGTCACACCACATATTTTCATCATTTCTTTTGACCAACATTTATTCTTCACATCAAGCAATAACATTCCAGAAGCATCTGAATAATCTGTACAATGAACACCACTTAGGCTATATGCTAGATAATCTTTTGGAAGCATAATTTTTGATATTCGTTCAAAATTTTCTGGCTCATGTTTCTTCATCCAAAGAATTTTTGGAGCAGTAAATCCTGCAAATGCAATATTTGCCGTATATTCAGAAAGTTTCTCCTTTCCTATAACTTTATTCAAATATTCTGTCTCGGTTTGACTTCTTCCGTCATTCCATAAAATTGCTGGACGAATCACCTTATCATGCACATCTAAAACAACTAAACCATGCATTTGCCCTCCAAAGCTGATACCAGCAATTTCTTCCTTTTTACAATTCAAAATTAACTCTTTAATTCCTGCCAAAGTCTGTACATACCAATCCTCTGGATTCTGCTCTGACCAACCTGTATGTGGGAAATACAACGGATATTTCTTAGAAACAACATTATGTATTTTCCCCGTTTCATCCATTAATAATAATTTCACAGCTGATGTACCAAGATCAACTCCAATATATAACATATAATACCTCCAAAAATAAGAAACCAGGGATTTAGAATATAATTTCACTAAATTATTCTTAACCGATTTCCGTCTTTCTCTGTAAAATTTCACTCCAAATCTTAATGTAACAATCATATTTACCAATTAATATAAACTTTATATTTCTTTAATTTATATTATAATTCTATTATTATCACAAATTAATTTACTTTTAGTTTACGGTAATCCTTTTCAAGAAGCACCTCTGAAATTCTCACAAAGTCATTCCAAAGGTGTTCTTAAAAAATAAAATATTATTCCTACTCTGCTTCAGAAATACGAATAACTGCCTTTACAATATCAGCTTTGTTATTTACACTATAATCCATTGCTTTTTTTGCTTCATCCAATGTGAATATATTTGTCACAATTCCTTTTAAATTTACCTTTCCAGCTGCAACTGCGTCAATTGCCATTGGATAAATATGACGATAACGGAATACAGTTTTAAATGTCAGTTCCTTATCTAATGCCAGACTCATTGGCAATGTCATTTCTCCTGTCTTACTATAACCTACAAGTACAATAGTCGCATCTTTCTTAGTCATGTGTATAGTCTGTATTGTTGTAGTTTGTGTTCCTGCTGTTTCAATTGCCAAATCACAACCTTTTCCATTAGTAAGTTTCATGATTTCTTCAACAGTATCCTTTTCACTTCCATTAATAATAGCATCTGCTCCTAATTCTAATGCTTTCTGAAGACGTTTTTCCATGATATCCACAACATATACCTTTGAAACTCCCATTGCCTTTAATGCCATCATTGTAACTAAACCTATACATCCAGCTCCCATAACTACCGCTATCTGTCCTGCTTTAGCATTTCCTTGCATAGCGGCATGGAATCCTACTGCCAAAGGTTCTATCAATGCACCTTCCATTGTACTTACATTATCAGGTAACTTAAAACAAAGACTAGCATCATGAGCAACATATTCTTGAAAAACACCATCTATTGGTGGAGTAGCAAAGAATTCCACGTCTGGACAAAGATTATATCGTCCTGTTTTACAGAATTCACAATGTCCACATGTTTTTCCTGGTTCCAACGCTACCCTATCTCCAACCTTTAAATCCTTTACATTCTTTCCAATCTCTATCACAGTTCCACCTGGCTCATGTCCAAGAACAAATGGTGGTTTAACCACATAATCACCAATAGCACCGGTTTCATAATAATGCAAGTCACTTCCACAAATACCTACATATTCAAGTTTTACTAGAACCTCATTATCTTTTGCTTTAGGAATTTCACGTTCCTCAAATTTCATCTGACCAATTCCAGTCATAACTGCAACTTTCATTTTTCCTTCCATAACATTTCCCCCTTTTTTTACTTTTAAAAATACTTTTTAAAATACTTTTATTATGTGTTTATATTTTATTATATGCACACATATTTGTCAATATATAGAATCACAGATTTTTTATATTATGTCACCTTACATACAGACAATTAATAAACTATTAAAATTTATTCTAAAAAATAAAAACTCAACTTTGCAATATAACTTATTCTTAGTGAAAAGAAATTCTATATAAAAAAAAGAGTTCTCTGTTACGAGACCTCTCTTTGAGCACATTTTAACATTATACTTGTTTAATAAATGCTTCTATTACTTTCAACGCAGCCCCAAAAGCTGCTGCACCAACCTTATAATTACACGTTTTCACAAACATACCATCTTCCGAAAATGTATTTCTTTGTAACACTTTCTGTCTTATGTCATTAATATGATTTTCTAAATAACTTCCTACGTATCCTCCAAGAATAATATCACAATCTAAAACCATATGAATATTATTAATAGCTACTGATAGATAGGTGGTATACTTATCCCATATATTAAGAATTTCTTTTTCTTCTCGTTCCAATGCTGTAAAGAAAAGTGACAATTTACCATCTGTAACATCAGATAGATTTTTTGCTGAGCAATATACATCTAAACAACCTAATTTTCCACAATAGCATGGTACTCCATCTGGAATAACTGTCATATGTCCAACCTCTCCACATCGGAAATTTTCCCCTTGGATTGGTTCATCACAATTAAAAATAGCTCCTCCTACTGTGTTGCTTAATGATAAATAAAAAAATCTTTTTTGAAATTCCTTATTAATCCCTTCCGCATATGCTCCTGCGTTAGCATCATTAAGAAAACAGCATGGATAAGAAAAGAATTGGCTTACTTCTGTGAATGATAATGCTTGTAACCCTAACATATGGGAATATGAAATAATCTCTTTCTCTAAGTTTACAATCCCAGGAAAAGAAATTCCAATTCCAAGAATTGTTTCCCTATCTCTAAGATTCTTTCCTAAAAACTCTTCTATCTTTTTGTCTATCTCACAATAATAGAATTCTTCATTGCTATATTGATAATCGAAACGATCATATTTCAAAATTTCCCCTTTAAGATTTGTCAACAACAACCCAAAATGATTTTTTGTAATATCTAGCCCAACTGCTAATCTAGAATCAGAAATAACAGAAAATGCTTTTGCTCTTCTTCCTCCAGTAGACTGAAACTCTCCTATTTCTTCAATCAAGCCACGCTCCATTAACTCTTTAGTATTCTGTGCTACTGTAGGCAAACTCATCTTAAGTTCATAAGCAATTTCAGAATTTGAAGTCTTATCACATTTACAAAGATATCTGAAGATACGATTTCTATTATTCTTTTTTACTTCCATATTATTAACTTGTTTTTTAATCATCACACACCTCTATACTTTATAAAAGTAGTTTCTTTAGTATAGCATTTATGTCTTTAAAGTGCAATTTATATTAACTAATGTTCTTTTTTCATACCATCATATCCTTAAAAAGGAAGACTTTAATGCCACCTCCAAATTTCTAATTTTGAAAAATGGAAATGGCGGTTTTAAATCAAGTCATATCATCCCGAAGCGCGTCAATAATATTTTCTTTTTTTATCTTGCTAATGGCATACAGCATTGTAATGAACACGATAAAGAACACACTGAACACGCTGATTGCCATACTGCCCCACGGGAACACAAAATCGATATTGTCCGTCCCGCCGACCATCCATTTGTAAATCAGCCAAGAAGAGATTGCCGCTATGGGAAGCCCGAAGAGCAACGCCCTCATGCCATAAAAGGCACACTCGAAATTCATCATCTTTTGGAAATCGCGGTCAGACATCCCCACAGAGCGAAGCATGGCAAGCTCCCGTCTACGTAGTTTGATATTCGTGGAAATTGTATTGAACACATTGGCAACTGCAATTAGCGAAATCATGATGATAAAAGTATAAGCGAACACGTTCGCAATGAATACGTAATTGCGGCTCTCATCAAGCATTTTATGAAAATTGTACAGGGTATACTTGGATTTAATTTCCGCACCCTTAATCATCGCTTCCATTTTAGCCGCCGACTGTGTGGGATTCTTTGACCGAAATGTCAAGCCCTTAATAGCCACATGGGTATCGGAGGTTTCAAACTTCTCTTTGAGCGAATAGGGGACCATCACCCTAAAAAAGAACGGATTCTTCGACCCGGAGTTTTCTGGGATCGGGGGTCCATCAGGCGGCACGGTATTAACAAACTTAATGCTTACGTTTCGCCCCTGTTCCATCTTCGGATTGCCATTTGTTTCGGGAGCGATGGTAAAATTCATGGAAGAACTCTTGAACAGATCACTAATATTCTCAACCTCTTCCTCCCGATTATCTTTCATGTGGTTTGTCATTTTGGCAACGGCGATCATTTTCGCATTTTGCCCGGTATATTCCTCTGCGGGCAAGCCCAAGCCTTTGATAATATTAAGATAGGCGCTGTCATCAAGAAACTGGATTTCCATTGGCAGATTAACCGTTTCATCCGGTGAATGTAAACCTGCGTCTTCCCAGTAATAGTCTGAAAGATCGCTTGCTTTGGCAGCGCATGAATACTTCATAAGCGCTTGATACGAGCCTTCGTAAACACCGTCGGCGGTTTTTAGTTTGTCGTAAAGCTGCAACATTTTGCTATCGTCCATGTCCTGCGTGGCCAAAACGATGTCAAAGTTAGTAACCACTACTGCCCGCTCCGACACCTGCTTAAAATGCGTTACAAAAGCACTGGTCGATATAAACAGCACAACGCTTAAAACAAGGGATAGCACAATGCTGCGATAGCGTTTCTTGTTTCTTTTAAAATTCTTTAGTGCAAGAGTTCCCTCCAAACCGTAAATGCGCTGTGCCAGTTTTGACATTTTTACGGCTTTGGATTCAACCTTGACCTCGTTAGTCTGGCGGATACACTCCATCACTGGCGTGTTTGCAGCCTTTCTTGCCGGGATATAGGCCGAAATCAAAATCGTAACCATGCTGACCGCTGCCGCAACGACAATTACGGGGATAGACACTGTCAAGGTTAAAGGTACGTTGCTATACATAACGTTCCCGAAATTCCTGGCGACAACGGAAATCACAAGTTCGATGCTGCCTATGCCAACGATAACGCCAATCGGTATGCCGACCGCACCTATACAAAGGCCCTCAAACAGCACTGAATTTCGCAGTTGCTTTGCTGTGGCTCCCACAGATGAAAGAATCCCGAACTGGTGTGTGCGTTCGTTCAGCGATATGTTGAACGAATTATAAATCAGAAAAATCGAGCCTATCATAATAACGGCAACCAAAATGCCACCAACCGAGTACAGAAACACGTTGAACACATTATCGTCCGAAAGACCCATGAAGCGCAACACATTATCGTTAAAGACATAGCTATGGCTTCCGGCTATGCTGCTTGCGTAAGCATGTACTTGTCGCGGATTTTTAAGCGTGACAAATAGGTTTAAGCTGTCCGCTTTGTCTTGTGCATCTGCTTTCGTTATCAATGTATATCCCGGCGCGGAATGTTCCTCAAAGCTGGGTCTTTGGCAGATACCAACAACCGTGTAAGTTCTCTCGTCTTGTGGCACAAGAGTTTCGCCCCCAGAAGTGTACGGGTCGTGTTGACCAAGACTCTTGTTGCCATTCATGCGGCTTCCGACAGCAAGTGAAAGCTTGTCACCCTCCGCGAATTTAACACCACCGTTTGCTTCAACGCTCATCGAAACAAGAATCTCCCCACTGTTTTTCGGCAATCTACCTGAAACCAGGGTTATGGGCAAGGTACCAAAAGCCTCCTTGCTAAATCCGGCTATAGAAAGATATGGCTTGTTGGGGTTTTTCCCTCCGTCAAGTTTTGCGTAGCCGATATTTTCAAATGTTACAGTGTTTGCAACTCGATTGTCGAGAGTTCGTTCCTGTGCGAAAGAGGAATCAACGTTCAAAAACTCGACGTGCCAACCGCCGTATTTCTTGGCCGCTCCGTTTGCCAAATAGTTCAGCAGGGAAACGCCAAAGGTAGCGACTGCAGTAATCATGGCGGCGGACAGAATAACTCCGATAACCGTTACAATTGTTCTGGTGCGGCTTTTTTTCATTCCTTGCAAGGCAACTTTATTTAAAATATTCATGTTCTCACCCTCTCATCCCGAACTACTTTTCCGTCTGCAATACAGATAATGCGGTCTGCTTGCAAGGCTATGTTTTCATCATGTGTAACTATTATAAGAGTCTGGTGATATTTGTTATGACTTTCTTTCAGTAGCTGAATAATCTCATGTCCATTACGGCTATCTAAACTACCAGTTGGTTCGTCTGCAAGCATGACCGCTGGTGCATTCATCAATGCGCGACCGATTGCAACACGTTGCTGCTGGCCACCCGAAAGCTGATTCGGCAAATGTATTTTTCGTTCTTTTAATCCAAGCAGCTCCAACAGGTCATTCAGTCTCTCCTTGTTGACCTTCCGCTTGTCCATCAGTATAGGTAATGTGATGTTTTCCACCACATTCAGAGTAGGAATAAGGTTGTGAAACTGATAAATCAGTCCTACCTGACGTCTACGAAAAATAGCAAGTTTTTCATTACTCTGGGCATATACATCCTGACCCTCTAAGTATATCTTTCCGCTTGTCGGTACATCCACACCAGCTATGGTGTGCAGCAAAGTTGATTTACCAGAACCAGAGGAACCGATAATTGCGGTAAATTCACCCTTTTCGATTGTAAGCGAAACATGATCAAGGGCAGTAACTTGGTTTTCGCAATTGCCGTAGACCTTACATAGATTTTCAACTTTTAAAAATTCCATTATGTGAGTCTCCTTTCTTATGGTTTATCTATATAATATAACCTTCAACTTACATCTGTGTGACTTTCAGGTGAGAGATTCGTCACTTTGGGAAACGAATGGAAAATATCGCACCACCATGCGGGTGATTTTTTGTGGTAATCGTCCCACCCTGCTGTGTTATAATCATCTTACAAAGAGCCAATCCAATCCCATATCCTGTAGCATTTGGTACTTTCCCTCGATAAAATCTGTCAAACAGGAATGGTAAATCTTCTTTTTCAAAACCCGCACCGCTGTCGTGGATGGCAATCTCGGTAAACAATGAATTGTCCGTGCAGACAATCTCAATCTTCCCATTCTCTCCTGCGCTTTCCATGCAATTTTTTAGAATGTTTTGAATTGCTTCCGAAAGCCAAGCAGAATCACCCTGAATAATTATCTTTTTCGGCACATCTATTTGCACAACAATATCGTGCAACTCCATTCGGATTAGAAACGGACGAAGTGCAGCGCATATCAAGTTATTTACATCTATCTGCTCACTTTGGAACACCACAATGCCAGCATCCAGGCGGGATAATTTCAACAATGAAGTAAGCAGCCAATCCATCTGTACAAACAATTCCTTTGTTTCCCGTATCAATGCTTTTCGTTCATTTTCGTCAGAGTTATTCTCTAACAATGACAGAATAAGGCTTACGGATGTAAGAGGGGTGCGGAGTTGGTGGGCTATGTCAGCCAGCGAATCGGCAAGATGTTCTTTTTCTTTTTTCAATGCGTCATTTTGTTCCCGAATACGCAACATCATTTTTGTTATCTCGCTTTGCAGAATGGAAAGTTCACCCTCGTCTGATTCACCAATATACAGATGATCAGCGTTATGAAGCACAAGATCAATTTGATCTGAAATCTTCGCAATACTTTTATATCTAGCTTTGGTAAAAGCAAAAAATACTGTTCCAAAGGTAACTGAAGAAGCAATGGCAAGGATTCCAGCCAACCTATTGATTGCAAATCCCAGCGTTACAGTGGCAACAACTATTAAGAAGAACAAAATGGCAAGCTGCCTAAACTCTCTATTCCGAAGCATACCCGTCCCCCAATCTATATCCTGTCCCACGAACTGTTATAATGATTTGCGGGCTTGCTGGATCATTCTCTATCTTCTCCCGTAAGCGTTTGATGTATACTGTCAATGTATTGTCATTGACAAACTCGCCCGCTGCGTCCCACAATTCGTCAAGCAGCCTGACCCTCGTGATAATACTTTTAGGGTTACTAATAAATATCAACAACAAACGATATTCTAAGGCTGAAAGAAAAACTTCACTGCCATCCTTTTTCACAACTCCACTTGCCATATCAACATGAAGCCCGCAGATTTCAAAAGCCGATGGAGAACGTCCGCTTTTTCGCAAGGCTGTTCTGATTCGTGCAATCAGTTCACGCGGACGAAAAGGCTTAGTGATATAGTCGTCTGCTCCAATGTTCAGCCCAGTAACAACACTTGATTCATCGCCGGAAGCTGTCAAAAAGATGACTGGGATATCTTGCTTTTCTTTGATTTCCGTACAAACCGTAAAGCCATTTCCATCAGGTAAAGAAATATCAATCAACGCCAAGTCAAATTTATTCCCAGCAAGCGTTGTAATGGCTTCACTCCTCGTAGTGGCGTGAGTAACTGTAAATCCCTCCGAGCGGAGCAGAAGCACAAGGTTTCTGGCAATTGCCTTATCATCCTCAACTAAAAATATCTGTTTCATTTATTTTCACCACCTTTACTTTACTGCTCTTGTATCGTCCGTCAGCCGGTTTTTCAGTGTCAATCAGAACAATCCATGTATTTCCTATTTTTTTATCTCCATTAATACGTCCAGCAGAACAATGGTACACTACCATTCTGTCTGTGATTCCCCAATTTTTCGCTGCTTCTTTTGTAGTTATATAATCCACGCATAACACCTCTATAATTTTATTATATTTCTTTCGACGGAAATATACAAACCGAGGTATAAAAATAGCAAGAAAAAAGACGCTCATTTCTGAACATCTAAACAAGAGAAGAATAGGTATCATTTTAACGGTACCCCTTTGATTCTTGACCTTTATTTTATTGTATCCCCACACTCTATATCAACTACCACAGAAACATTGATATAGTTCTTAATGACCTTATTTCTGATTTTATCCCATCACCAGTGAAAATAATATATTTGAAAAAGTTCCTAAAACAAAGGATTTCTACGTATCTGCTCGTTGTAACAACACACAGCACTCCACATGACTAGTTTGTGGGAACATATCTACCGGCTGAATTTCAATAATCTTGTATCCTTTTTCATCTAAGATTTTTAAATCTCTAGATAATGTACTTGGATCACATGAAACATAAACCACTCTTTCTGGTTTAACTTCTCCAATTGCCTCTAATAATTTAATGTCACAACCCTTTCTTGGTGGATCTACAACTATTATATCAGCTTTTATTCCTTCATTTATAAGATTTGGAATTACTTCCTCAGACTTACCCACAAAAAATTCTGCATTATCCACATTATTAAGTTTAGCATTTTCTTTAGCGTTAATAATTGCAGGTTCTATTATCTCAACACCGTACACTTTTTTTGCTTTTTTAGATAAAAATAAAGTTATTGTTCCAGTTCCACAATATGCATCAAAAACAGTTTCATTGCCTGTTAACCCTGCATATTCTAATGCTTTATTATACAATATCTCAGTTTGAATTGGGTTAACCTGAAAAAATGATAATGGAGATATATTAAATTTAAATTCTCCTATGTAATCTTTAATAGTATCTTCACCATATAATGTTATACATTCTTCACCTAAAATAACATTTGTATTTTTAGAGTTTATACTTAATATTATACTTTTTATTCCTTTTATATTTTCTAATATTATATTTTTAAATTCATCTAATTTAGGAATGTTTGAAGTAGTAGCAACAAGAACAACCATTACTTCATCTGTTTTAAATCCTCTTCTTATCATTAAATGTTTTAAAATTCCGTTAGGATTAAATTCACCATCAATTGTTGAAGGTTCAATGTTATTTCTTTTAATCCATTCTTTAGTAAGCTTTGCCACTTCATCTGCAACTTTATCTTGAATTAAACAATAATCTAAATCTATTATGTTATGGCTTCTTGGAGCATAAAATCCAATTACAACTTCACCATTTACTTTTCCAATTGGAAGTTGAACTTTATTTCTATATCTATACGGATCAGCTTCCATTCCAATAGGATACTTAACTAAATCTTTAGATAATCCACCAATCTTCTCTATACAGTCTTTTACTCTTTCCCATTTAAAATCTAATTGTTTTTTATAAGTCATATGTTGAATTGAACATCCACCACATCTTTTATAATTTGAACATTTAGGTTCTTCTCTATCTTCTGATGAATTAAGTATTTTTTCTATCTTACCATATGCATAATTTTTCTTAACTTTTATAATTTTTGTTTTAACTTTTTCACCTTGTAAGGCTCCTTGAATAAATACAGGATACCCCTCTATTTTAGCTACTCCTTCGCCTTCATATCCTTGTGATAATATATCTAAAATGTATTCTTTATTTTTTTCTATCAACTTAAAATCCACCTTTATTTAATTATAACTTCTATAAATTATATCACATTATAAGTTTTATATAATAGCTTAATTAACAAACCTTTGAGTTTTATATTTCCTTACTAATTATATATTTAATTATTCATCCATAGTAAACAAATATTCATTAGTAGAAAAATCTCTAAGGCTAATATGAATTAGTAGATTTATATATAATCATATATATGCTAGAAAAAACTTTATAAAAAATATTATTTTACAAAAGTTTCACACATAGCCTTAAACTGATCATTTTTATCAACAGAAATAGCTACATTTCTTGATTCACATTTTCCTGAAGAATTAAAAAAACAATTTACTGCCTGACAATTAATTTGAGGATTCATCTTTACTTCATCCATAGAAGAAAATAATTGCATTACTTCTCCAACATAATTAGTATTAGCAAGTGCCTTTACTTGGTTAATGAATTTATTTGATTTATAACTGGAACATTTTGTTTCTAAAGTCGTTGTTGAATCATTTCCTTCAATTAATATATATCCTGCTTGACACATTCCTGCTTCATTATGTACGCAACTCATGGCTGCACAATTTAACATAGTCATAATTATCACTCTTTCTTATATTTTCCTTATGACTTATTTTGCTCCATTATAATAAAACTTATTCTTTGCTCAGTCCACTTTACTTATTCACATGTCAACACACTAAAAAACCATAAAAAAAGGCACCCCTAAGGGTGCAAATAGAGAATCAGTTGCCAATTAATTCCTTATTATAATTATTGTCTAATACAATAAATAATATACATTCTATCATAGCATAATATAATTATTTTGTAAATTATTTGTAAATGATTTTTACATTTAATTATTTAACTAAAATTATTTGTAAAATAATTAATAAAAAGAATAAAAAAGCTCTCGAATAAAATCGAAAGCTTTTTTATTATAAATTTATTATTCGCCTACTACGCTAACTTTTAATAGGTTAGTTGTTCCTGTTTTATCAACTGGAACTCCAGCAGCTAAAACTACTGTATCACCATTTTTAACATAGTTATGTTCTTTTGCTATTTCAACTGATTTTACCATCATTTCGTCAGTTGAAGACATTTTATCAGCAACTATTGGATAAACTCCCCATGAGAATGCTAATTGTTTTGCTACTACTTCATCTGGAGTAACAGCTATGATTGTACAATCTGGTCTAGATTTAGATATTCTCTTAGCAGTAGCTCCTGTTTGAGTTGAAGAAATTATAGCAGTTGCTTCTAATTCATTAGCTGCATTACATGCTGCTCTTGAAATTACTTCTGACATAGAAGATTTGTTGTTAGAGTAAGCAACTTTATGAGCTAATTGTTTTTCAGTTTCTTCAGCAATTTTAGCCATAGTTCTAACAGCTTCTACTGGGTAAGTTCCGTTAGCACTTTCTCCTGATAACATTATAGCATCTGTACCATCTAAGATAGCATTAGCTACGTCTGAAACTTCAGCTCTTGTTGGTCTTGGATTTCTGATCATAGAATCTAACATTTGAGTTGCAGTAACAACTGGCTTTCCAGCTGCATTACATTTTTGGATGATCATTTTTTGAACTGCTGGTACTTGTTCTATTGGAATTTCAACACCAAGATCTCCTCTAGCTACCATTACAGCATCAGAGATTTCTAAGATTGAATCGATGTTATCAACACCTTCTTGGTTTTCAATTTTAGGGCAGATTAAGATGTTCTTTCCACCATTTTCATCAAGAACTTTTCTTATAGCTACTACGTCAGCTGCTTTTCTTACGAATGAAGCTGCTATCATAGTAACTCCCATTTCACAACCAAATATTAAATCTGATTTATCTTTTTCTGTAAGAGCTGGTAATTGAATTGAAACTCCTGGTACATTTACACCTTTATGAGTTCCAACTAATCCAGTATTTTGAACTTCACAGATAACTGCGTTTCCTTTTACTGATTTAACAGTTAATCCTACTAAACCGTCATCTATTAAGATTGTGTTTCCTGGCTTAACATCATTAGCTAATCCTTCATAAGTAACTGCACATTTTGTAGTGTCTCCAACTACTGACATGTCTCCTGCATATACTGTAAATTCTGTACCCTTAACTAATTCAACTTTGTTTGGTTCGAATTTTCCAGTTCTTATTTCTGGTCCTTTTGTATCAAGAATGATAGCTATTTCTTTATCAAGTTTCTTTGATAATTCTTTAACTTTTTCTATTCTTCCTCTATGTTCTTCGTGATCACCATGTGAAAAGTTATGTCTTGAAGCATTCATTCCTGCTAACATTACTTGTTCTAATATTTCTCTGTCTTCACTTGCTGGTCCAATAGTACAAATCATTTTAGTCTTTCTCATGTAAGTACACTCCTCTTTATTCTAATTAGTTTATAAAAATTTATATAAATAAAAATTTATTAGCGTGATAATACTTCTGCTACATTATATAGATCTATATCGAATTTGCTTTCCATAGCTAATGCTTCATCTATATCTTGGTCTATAATTTGATTATCTCTAATTCCTATTACTCTTGAAGTTTCTCCTTGTAGAAGAACATCTACTGCTCTAGCTCCTAATCTTGAAGCTAAAACTCTATCGGAAGCTGATGGTGCTCCACCTCTTTGAATATGACCTAAAATTGTAGCTCTTGCTTCTATTCCTGTTAATTCTTGAACATATTTTGATAGTTCTTCTGCTCCACCAATTCCTTCTGCAAGAATAACTATACTATGAGTTTTTCCATGGTTTTTACCTTCTAATATAGTTCTGCAAAGAGCATCTCTATCGAAGTCACCCATTTCTGGAACTATTATAGCTTCTGCTCCACTTGATATACCAGCATGAAGAGCTAAATCTCCACAATCTCTTCCCATAACTTCAATTATTGAAACTCTTTCATGAGAAGTTGATGTATCTCTTATTTTATTTATTGCATCAACAATAGTATTTAATGCTGTATCAAATCCTATTGTGAAATCAGTATAAGCTAAATCATTATCTATTGTTCCTGGTAATCCTATAGTCTTGATTCCTAGTTTTGATAGTAACTTGGCTCCCATGAAAGATCCATCTCCACCAATAACAACTAAAGCATCTACACCATAAGCATTTAGTATTTTAACTGCTCTTTTTCTTACCTCTTCATCTTTGAACTCTGGGCATCTAGCAGTTCTTAGGATTGTTCCACCTCTTTGAATAATATCAGATACTGATGTTCTATTCATTGCAAATAGCTCACCATTAAGTAATCCACTGTAGCCTCTTTGAACTCCCATAACTTCAAGTCCTTTATCAATGGCTGTTCTTACTACTGCTCTTATAGCGGCATTCATTCCTGGGGCATCTCCACCACTTGTTAAAATAGCTATTTTCTTCATAATATATTCCTCCTTAAAAAACAACTAGGACACCCAAAGTCCTACCTGCGCATAGTTTATGCATATCTTATTAACCACTAACAATTGTACATAAAAATGTAATATTTATCAATCATATTTAGATAAGTTTTGATATTAATATATTTTTATCTAAAAAATCCATAACATATTTAGTGATTTTTTAGACAATATTATATATAATTCTTTATTTATCATGATAATTATTAAATAAAATAGTGTTAACATATTAGATTATATACTAATTTTATATATTTTTAAATAACACTCAACTTATATTATAACCAAGTAAAATTAAAATCATATACTATTATGATTATTTTTTATTTTACACTATTAGATATTATACCCTTAATAACTATAATTCTATCACTTTTACATTTTCATCTCCAACAAATTTTCTTAGTAAATCTAAAGATTCTTCATTCATATCTATCCATCTATCTCTTGGAACTCTAAACTGCTGTCTTTGCTCTGCTGCAAAAATATAAATAGGTGTATCACCTTTATAATTTTTTATTAAGTCCTTTAAATTTAAACTTAATTCTTTTGCTTTAATAGTATTTTGTACTCTTAAATATATTTTAGAAGCATTTATTTTTTCCAAAGGTTCTATACTTTCACATATTAATTTAGGCAACTCATCTGTTTTTAGACTTATTCTACCTTTAATTATTACTAGATCGTCCTCATTGCATAGTTCTCTAACTCTATCTAATACTTTTGGAAAAACTATAACCTCTATGGTTCCAGTTAAATCTTCTAATTGTAAAAATGCCATAATTGTGTTATTTCTTGTAACTTTTTTATTCACTTGTGTTAATATTCCACCAAGAATCACTCTATCATTATCATTAATTCCAGATTCATTATTAATAATAACATCATCTAGCATTGGAATTTCTAAAGTATCATCTAATAACTCATGATGTGAAAATATTTTTCCTATTTCATTTGAAGTTTGAAATTTTAAACTTTGTGCATAATCATCTAATGGATGACCTGATATATATAATCCCGTCATCTCTTTTTCCATTGTTAATAATGAACGTTTATCAAATTCATTTATATTTGGATATTCTATTTCTGGTACATAAATATCATCTGATGCAAACAAACTTATTTGTCCATCTATATTTCTTTTTCTATCACTTGAAATACTATCAACCATTTTTTCATATACAGCCAATAATTTTGATCTATATATCTTAAAGCTATCAAATGTTCCTGATTTTATTAAACTTTCAATAGTTCTTTTGTTTATAGCAGATAAATCTATCTTACTAATGAAATCAAATAATGAATCAAATTTACCTTTATTCTCTCTTGTTTTCACAACACTATTTATTAAATTCATACCAACATTTTTTATAGCTGCCAAACCGAATCTGATAGTTTCTCCTTTAACAGTAAATTTAGCAAAACTTTCATTTATATCTGGTGGAAGTACTTGTATACCCAATTCTTCAGCTTTCGAAATATAATATACTACTTTTTCACTACTTCCCATAAATGAATTTAACATGGCTGCTATCATTTCTACAGGATAATATTTCATTAAATATGCAGTTTGATATCCAACTACTGCATATGCTGCTGCATGGGATTTATTAAATGCATACGAAGCAAAATCCATCATATTATCAAAGATCTTATTTGCTGCTTCTTCACTAATTCCATTTCTAATACATCCTGGAACTACCACTTCATCATTTTCTATAATTCCATGAATGAAATTCTTTCTTTCTTCTTCCATGACTTTATGTTTCTTCTTTGACATGGCTCTTCTAACCATATCACTTCGTCCCATAGAATATCCTGCTAGCTTTCTAACTATCTCCATAACTTGCTCTTGATATACCATTACTCCATACGTTACATCTAGTATTTCCTCTAGTTCTGGTGCATCATATTTGACTTTCTCAGGATTTCTCTTACATTCTATATATCTTGGTATTTCAGCCATTGGACCTGGTCTATATAATGAAATTCCGGCAATTATATCTTCTAAAGAATCAGGCTTTAATTCTTTCATGAATGATACCATTCCAGGAGATTCTAATTGGAATACTCCCGCAGTCTTCCCTTCCCCTATCATCTTATAAACTTCTTTATCGTCAAAATCGATTTTATCTAAATCTATATCTATATTTCTATTTTCTTTTATAATTTTAAGTGCCTCATTCATTACAGTTAATGTTCTAAGACCTAAGAAATCCATTTTCAATAATCCTAGTTCTTCTAATGTAGTCATTCCAAATTGAGTTACTATCATTTCATCATTTTTTTGTAAAGGTACGTATTGAACCAATGGCGTTGATGCAATAACTACACCAGCTGCATGAGTTGATGAATGTCTTGGAAGTCCTTCTAAGTCCTTTGACATATCTATTAATGACTTAACTCTTTCGTCTTTATCATATATCTCTTTAAGTTCAGGATTAAAATCAAGTGCCTTTTCTATAGTTATACCAAGCATTGTAGGTATCATTTTACATATCTTATCAACTTCACTATAGCTATAATTCATAGCTCTACCTACATCCCTAATACATGCTCTAGCTGCCATTGTTCCAAAGGTTATAATTTGAGATACATTATCTTCTCCATACTTTTCTACTACATAATCTATTACTTCCTGTCTTCTCTCATAGCAAAAGTCACTATCTATATCAGGCATAGATACTCTTTCGGGATTTAAGAATCTTTCAAATATTAGACTATACTTTATTGGATCTATCTTCGTTATTCCTAATGTATATGCAATTATTGAGCCAGCGGCGCTACCACGCCCAGGTCCTGTTGGTATTCCATTATCATTAGCAAATTTAATAAAATCCCAAACAATTAGGAAATAATCAATATATCCCATTTGTTTTATTATCTGAAGCTCATATTCAAGCCTATCTATAAGATCTTTTGCAGAATCATTTTTAGATTTTAAGTCATCTAATTTAGCATAATCTAGATCCTTCCCCCTAAACTCTTTAAATTCCTCATATCTCTCTATTAATCCCATATAACAAGTATTCTTCAAATAATTATAAGGTTCTTCACCTTCTGGTAATGGAAATTTAGGTAACTTAGATTCATGGAATTTATATTCATAATTACACTGCTTAGAAATTTTCACAGTATTCTCTAATGCTTCAGGTATGTAAGAAAACATTTCCCACATTTCTTCAGGAGATTTTAAATAGAACTGGTCTGAAGGATATCTTCTTCTATTAACATCATCCACAGTTTTTCCTGTTTGAATACACATTAATATGTCATGTGATTTATAACCATCTTTTTTTATGTAATGAACATCATTAGTTGCTACTAATGGTATTCCTAATTCTTTAGATAACTTTATATTTTCTTCATTTACTTTTCTTTGTTCATCCATGCCATGATTTTGAATTTCTAAATAGAAATCCTCTTTAAATATTTCTTTATATAAAAGTGCTGTTTCTTTAGCCTTTTCATAGTTACCTTTCAACTCATAAGATTGCACTTCTCCGCCTAAACAAGCGCTAAGAGCTATTAGCCCTTCACTATGTGCCTTTAAATACTCGTGATCCACTCTAGGCTTATAATAGAACCCTTCTATTGATGCTGTAGATACTATCTTCATTAAATTTCTATAGCCAATCTCATTTTTTACTAACAAAACCAAATGATATGTTGAATTATCTTTATCAGGTTGCTTTATTTTCATAGATTTTCCTGCAACATATACTTCACATCCAAGTATTGGTTTAATCCCATATTCAATGGCTGCTTTATAAAAATCTACAAGTCCATATAAAACTCCATGATCAGTTATAGCTATACTATTCATTCCAAGTTCTTTTGTTTTTGCCATGATTTCTTTTATTTTTCCCGATCCATCTAATAAACTATATCCAGTGTGAAGATGAAGATGAACAAAGTCTTTTCTTTCCTTATCAGCTATCCCTATTTCTTTCTCATTTTTAGTTGACATCATCTCAGTAATGTACCTCCTTTCCATAAAAATTAAATATATCTAATTATTTTTACTATTATCCTTATATTTTAATATCACATGCTCTTTACTTTCCTCTAAAAATATTTCTAAGTAAGCTAATTTTTGAAAGCAAAAATCTTCAATTTGCTTTTCACTAGATTCTCTCTGATAATAATCATGAGTGTATCTATTTCTTAACTTCACTGCCATAGATAAACAGTTCTTTAGATTTTTATCAAAAAATCCCTCATTAAAAGCTTGTTCTATTAATTTTAATGAAGTTGTAGTACTATTCACTCTTCCATCGTTAATGATTATATAACTTTCGCACATATCAATAATATATTCACAGAAATCTTGAAAAAATGCAAACATAGCTCTTCTAATTATTTTACTATTAGTGTTTTTATATTGATTAATAGATTCCTTTAAATCACTTAAGTTATTATAAGCAGCCTTATATTTTTCTAAGAACTTTTCTTTTTTATACTTATAGTAAGGACTCATCTATCACACCTCCAAAATAACTATACTGTTCATCTATCTTTAAAATCTTCTCCAATCGTTCATTATTTCTAACAAATTTTAAAACATAGTGTTGAAAATCATACCATGCTTCTTCATCAACTATATATTTATTATTACTATCTACTGCAATCCTTGCATACTTGCTTTCGAATTCCTTAAATAATATAAATGTAAGATGAATTTTATCATAATTATAGTATTCCATTGCTAATTCTACAAGTTCCTCTTCAATATCTAATGTATCAAGAAAACTAATGTTTGATTTTACAATCACAGCTAAATCAATATCACTTCTATCCCTTATCCAATATTCAGTTCCGTAACTACCAAATTGAGCTATACACACAATACTATTAAATTCTCTAAGCTTATTTAAAAATTCAACTTTTTCCAAAAAGTAATCACCACCTATATATAATTATAGACTAACAATATTAATTCTTAAACCAAAACACTAACTTTAGTAAAATTCTTTTATAATACAATATGCGTAAAATAAGTGTATTGTATAATTAATTTAAGAGGTGTTAAATATGCGTAAATTAATTCCTATTAGTATTATAGCCATACTACTAATTTCATATATCAATTATAACAATATTAATAGATTTCCTAACGAAATTCCTACCGTAAAATTAATTATAAATGAAAAAAACTACAATACTAAGATGGAGAAAGCTACGTTAGATACAAAGCATCTAACGTAGCTTTTATTAAATTCATTCTAAAAATCTAATGACTTACTACATTCTACATAAGGTCCAACAACCTTTTTAACTTTTTCCACATGATATTCATTAATATCATAAGCTAAACAGTCTTCCTTAGAGTCGAATCTAGTTATAATTCCAATATCAAAGCTTCTTTCACTTCTTATAACATCAACACCAACTTCTAATTCCTTAAGTTCTTCAATCTTTCCATTCATACTTAATAAAGCTTCCTCAACAAACTTTATATTTTCCTTAGTTGGGTCCTTTAATTTAAAAAATACTATATGTGTAAACATAAATTCACCATCCCTTTTAGTATATATTTTTATATTTAGCTATATTTTAAGTGAATTTGATATTTTAGCATAATGGCGTAGTGGCATTGGAATTTGCTTTTTAGAACTCTTAATAGATATTTGTTGAATTAATTGCTTGTCACAATTTTACATTGGGAGCATGCATTAATTGGACTAGTATCTATTTTAGAGTTCTTAAAGTAAATTCCTCAGTCCACGAGCTTTATACTAAAATATCAGCACCCCTTTAAAACATAGCATTTCTTTTAGTTTCCGGTTCTTAATTCTTCTGCTATTTTCTCAATTTTTCTTAGTCTATGATTTATTCCAGACTTCCCAACTTTTGGATCAAGCATTTGTCCTAATTCCTTTAATGACTCATCTGGATAATTTAATCTTAATTCTGCTACTTCTCTAAGATTTTGTGGTAATCTTTGTAATCCTATTTTATTTTGAATTAATCTAATACTTTCAACTTGTCTAACTGCAGCGTTAACTGTTTTAGATAAATTAGCAGTTTCACAATTAACGAGTCTATTGACATTATTTCTCATTTCCTTCATTATACGTATATTTTCAAGTTCTAATAGAGATGCATGAGCACCAATTATATTAAGTAAGTCTACAATTTGTTCTCCTTCTTTAATATAAATTATATGACTACTTTTTCTTTGGATAACTTTAGAATTCAATCCAAAAGTATTTATAATATCCTTTAAATCTATAGCATATTCTTCACTATGAGTAACAAATTCTAAGTGATATGTTCTTTCTGGATTACTTATACTTCCACCACCAATAAAAGCACCTCTTATATAGGCTCTTCTGTTCTCTTCTGTTTCAATCATACTCTTATTAATTCGGTAATTTAAGTTCATTATGCCATCAATATCTTGTAGTATTCCAGTCTCGTATAATAGCTCTCTAACACCCATATCTTCTGAAATAACAACCATATAAATATTATTCTTTTTTAGAGAATTACTTTTTTTAACCATAAGCTTTGAGTGTATATTAAAATGTTCTTTTAAGAGAGTAAATATTAGTCTTGCACTTGCTGGATTTTCTGTGGTCATTTTGAAGCTTAAACCACTTCCACTAAAAGCTATGGTTCCACTCACTTTCATTATTGCAGATATTTCTGCTAATGCATCTTCTTTACACATATCCACATATCTACATATTTCGCCTTTAACTTTAGATGAAAATGACATCCTATTTCCCCTTATCTATAATTTTTTTAGAATTGATTTAGTTTTCTCTTCTTTTACTCTTTCTTTAATACGCTGAGATAAATACATATATTCTATTATCTTTTTCTTATCATATAGCAATTTCTTTTCCATAATAGTATCAACTAAAACTTGAGCTAATTTATCAGCATCATGCTTTATAAATCCCTTACTTATTTTAACTAAATTGTCACCAATTATTTTTATTCCTAAGTTATCTACAGCTTCACTATCTAGTTTAACTAATTCAGCATCTTCTAATTTATACTTTTCTTTTAATTCATTTTCCACTTCACCAACATTAGCAATAACATAATTCACTATATCTTTACCACCATATTTTTGTAACACCTTTAAGTGATCTGATACTTTAAACTTTGTAGTTTCACCTGGCTGTGTCATTATATTAGATATATAAAACTTTAATGCCTCGCTTTTTCTTACTTCTTTTGCTATATCTTTTACTAATAAATTAGGTATTATACTTGTATAAAGGCTTCCTGGTCCCATAACGATGGCATCAGCTTCTCTTATAGCTTCTATAGCTTCTTTTAATGGCTTTGCATTTTCAGGTATAATTCTAAAATTTCTTATTTTTGAATTTTGTTTTATAGCTTCTTCCGGTATTTGAGATTCTCCCCTAATCACTTTTCCATTTTTAAGGGTTGCTTCAAGTTCCATATTATCTAAAGTTACTGGAACAACTTTTCCTGTAACTGCTAATACAGAACTCATTTTTTGTACCGCTTCTTCAAAATTATCAGAAATTCCATCCATTGCTGCTAAAAATAAATTACCAAAGCTTTGGTTTTTCAGTTTTCCTTCTTTAAATCTATATTGAAGTAAATTCTCCATTATAGGCTCTGTATCTGCTAAAGCTAATATACAGTTTCTTATATCTCCTGGTGGAAGCATTCCTAAGTCTTCTCTTAAATCTCCGGATCCACCACCATCATCAGCAACTGTTACTATTGCAGTTATATTAGATGTATAGTACTTAAGTCCCCTAAGCATAGTAGAAAGGCCTGTTCCGCCTCCTATAACTACTATCTTAGGTCCCTTTATTAATAATCTCTTTTCCTCTATAAAACTTTCTATCTTTTTACTGTCAAAAGATACTTTTATATATCCTCTATTTACTAATGCTATTATTGATTTCATACTTTCAGTTACCGAAATATACAAAACAAAAATTCCTGTAATATTTAAAAATACATAAAATATTTTATAATATAAATCATATACTCTATGAGTTACTAATTCTGTAAATCCAAATGCAATTAATAATATCCCAAATATACCAAAGAAGAGCCACCTCTTAACTTTGATTCCCGGTTTAATTAATTCCTTTATCCTCATAGTTTCTTTTCTCCTCTATGAAGATCTTCACCAACATCTCTATGCTCTATCTTTGCTTTGTAATTTCCTTTATTTAATCTTTCATGAATCTCATTAGCAATTGCTACAGAACGATGTCTTCCCCCTGTGCATCCTATAGAGATTATAAGTTGTCTTTTTCCTTCTTTTATATAATTAGGTACTAAATATTCAAGCATATCTTGTAACTTTTCTATAAAAGTAATAGTTTCTTCCTGCTTTAATACATAGTCCTTTACTGATTTATCATTGCCTGAATATTGTTTAAGTTCAGGTATATAAAATGGATTTGGTATAAACCTTACATCAAATACTAAATCTGAATCCACTGGTATACCATATTTGAATCCAAAGCTTAATACAGTAATTGATAATTGCTTTTCTGATTCAATATTATCCCCATAATGTTCATTCATCTTTTCTCTTAAATCTCTTATAGCATATTTTGATGTATCAATTATTATATCTGCTCTGTCTTTAATTTCTCTTAATTTGCTTCTTTCTTGAATTATTCCATTTAAAACTCTACCATCTGGTGATAATGGATGACTTCTTCTTGATTCTTTAAACCTCTTTATAAGAACTTCATCTGAGGCATCTAAAAATAATATTTCATATTTAAATTCATTTTCCTTTAAGTAATTTAAAGTTTCAAATAAATCATCAAAGAAGACTCCTCCTCTTATATCAATTACTAATGCAACTTTATCAATTTTCCCATCGCTTTGAGAACATAACTCTGCAAATTTATTTATTAATTTAGGTGGCAAATTATCAACACAAAAATATCCTAAGTCTTCTAAACTTCTAGTTGCTTGTGTTTTACCTGCACCTGATAATCCTGTAACTATCACAAATCTCATCTAATAAGACCTCCTTATCTATAAACGATAACTTATTTAATAACTATCATCTTAAAATTATAACATATTATAGAGTATACATTGTAATAAAAAAAGTTCTATGACTATTTTTAATTAAATGTTTTATCAATATTATAAGAACAAAGTAGTTGTATCACGCCTTTTAGTTTAAAATAAAAAGATTAGAATTGAAAACTTGGGTTTAAAATCCTAAAAATTTTCTACTAAATATCTACTTTAAAAATTCCAATATAGAGTTTTTTTAGGCTCTGTTTTAAATGCATGTTGATATATGCAATAGGTAAAGTGGCATATATCAACACTCTGCTAAAACATAGCCTTTTTTAAAAATAAAGAACTCAAAAGNNNNCTTTTGAGTTCTTTATTTTTTTAAATATTATATGATTAATCTTCACCTATTATTCTAACTTCTGGATATAAATCTACATCAAATTGTTTCTTTACTTCTTTTTGAACATATTCTATTAAATCTAGAATATCCTTAGCTGTAGCATTCCCTTTGTTTATTATAAAACCACAATGTTTGCCTGATACAGCAGCTCCACCTAAAGTAAAACCTTTTAATCCTGCATCTTGAATTAACTTACCAGCAAAATGACCTTCAGGTCTTTTAAATGTGCTACCTGCAGATGGGAATTCTAAAGGTTGCTTTTCTTCTCTTTTGTTTGTTAATTCAGATACTCGTCCTTCAATCTTGTCTTTTTCTCCAGATTCAAAGCAGAAAGTCGCACTTATTACTATATAATTTTTTTTCATTATTATTGATGTTCTATAGCCTAATTTTAATTCCTCTTTTGACAGAGTTATTATATTTCCCTCTTCATCCATAACTTCTGCTTCTTTAATTACAAAAGAAACCTCTCCATCGTAAGCACCTGCATTCATAAATACAGCTCCACCTACACTACCTGGGATTCCACATGCAAATTCAAATCCAGTTAATGATGCTTTCAAAGCTTCAGCTGATACATCTTTTAATAACGCACCACTTTCTGCTTTTATTATATTTCCATCTCTAACTATATTATTAAATTCAGATAACTTTATAACAACTCCTCTTATTCCAGAATCTTTAACTAAAACATTAGATCCATTTCCTAGAACATAAAAAGGTATCTTATTTTCTTTACATATCTTTATTGTTTCTACTATTTGTTCTTTAGTATTTGGAGTTAAAAGTATATCTACTGGTCCCCCAACTCTAAAATTTATATGCTCACTCATTTTTGCATTTTCTTGCATTTGTGTATCTCTGTATAAATTGCTAAATAAAACTCTATAGTTTTTATTTTGATTCATGATAAAACTCCTCAAATACTTATATTGATTTTTTAAGTAAATATTATTATTTCCGTATTATTATAGCATAAATTATGAATTATGTTCATGTTTTTTAAAATAAGATATAATACTATCTGCAGCCTTATTATCTATTGATTCTGTAGATAATAATTCTTCTAATTTAGCATTTTTTATATTCTCAACACTTCCAAATTTCATAAGTAACGCTCTTCTTCTTTTTGCACCAATATTAGGTATATCTTCTAATATTGAATGTAGTGTTCTCTTATCTCTCAAACTTCTATGATATGTTATTGCGAATCTATGAACTTCATCTTGTACTCTTCTTATAAATTGCATAAGATTTGAGCTTCTATTTATAATAATCTCTTCGTTATTATAAATAATCCCTCTAGTTGAATGGTGATCATCTTTAACTAATCCGCATACAGGTATCTTTATATCCAACTTATTTAATACCTCTTTAGCTACATTAACTTGACCTTTTCCACCATCCATCATAATTAGATCTGGAAAATTAGAGAACTTTCCATTTGAAAACTTAAGATTTCTCTCTTGTATTTCTTTTACTTCTTTTAATCCATGAGTAAATCTTCTTTCTAAAATTTCTCTCATGCTATCATATTCATTACCATTTTTAACATATTTTATACTAAACCTTCTATAATCACTATTCTTGGCTTTTCCATTTTCAAAGACTATCATAGAACCAACTGAATCTACGCCTTGTATATTAGATATATCAAAAGACTCTATTCTATTTGGTATATCATCTAAATTCAAAAGTTCCTTCAGTTCTTCTAAACACCCTCTATTTATTTCCTTGTCCATTAATAACTTTTCTTTAAATTGTTCTAAAGTAAGCTTTGCATTATTTTTTACTAATTCTAACATTTCTTTTTTACTTCCCTTTTTAGGCACTTTAACATTAACTTTAGAACCTCTTTTTATTTTTAAAAATTCTTCTAAAATTTCAGTATCTTGTTCTTTAGGGATATAAATATGTTTAGGTACTTTAGGCGTTCCCCCATAAAAGGAAATCATAAACTGAGATAGAATACTACTTTCCTCTTGATATGTACTATTTTCCAATATAAAATGTTCTCTGCCAGTAACTTTTCCACCTCTAAGAAAGAATACTTGAACACAACAATCTTTTTCATCTTTATATAAATTAATAAAATCTTCGTCTCCTTCTTGAGATTTAAAGATTTTTTGTTTTTCTACTATATTATCTATAGCTATTATTTTATCCCTCAATGAAGCTGCCTTTTCAAATTCTAAGTTTTGTGAAGCATTCTCCATATCTTTTTGAAGTTTATTCACTAAATCTTTATTCTTTCCACTTAAAAGTTCCATTACTTCACTTATCATATTTCTATATTCTTCTTTAGATATGTATCCTGCACAAGGTGCATTGCATTTTTTTATATGATAATTTAAACATGGTCTAGTTGGATTACCACCTTCTGTTATAGCTTTCTTACATGTTCTTATTGGAAATATTTTTTTTATTAAGTTCATAGTTTCATAAACAGAAGCTATATTAGTGTATGGTCCAAAATATTTATTACCATCTTTTGCATATTTTCTAGTAATAAAAATTTTAGGAAATTCTTCGTTTATAGTAACTTTTATAAACGGGTAAAACTTATCATCCTTTAAAAGTATGTTATATCTTGGACTATATTTTTTTATTAGATTACATTCTAATATTAATGCTTCCATTTCTGAGTCAGTGATTATATATTCAAATTCTGCAATATTCTTTACCATAGCTTTTACTTTTTCAGAATGATTTTTTGAATTTTGAAAGTATTGTCTTACTCTATTTTTAAGTATTTTTGCTTTTCCAACATAAATAACTTCACCAAGAGAATTCTTCATTAAATATACCCCAGGCTTATCTGGTAAAATTTTAAGTTGATTTTTAAAGTCAAATATTATCATCACCTCCGCAAATTATATTTTTCTGTATTCTAATAATGTTGATATTATAATATACTATCGATATTACAATATCAACATTTAGTTAACGCTATGTCTAGATAGTGTTACATTATACACACCATCTAGACATAGCGTTAGTTAAATATATTTAATTTTAGCTTTGTTTTAAATATGTGTTAATTATGTAATAGATAAAATTGGACTATACTTATTCATATATAAACATAAATTTAAAACAGAACTTATTCTTTTATTTTTGATTTGATAATGCAGATTGTATAACTTCACCTGCAACTTGGGCTGCGACTCCTGATCCATATCCACCATTTTCAACAATAACAGCTATTGCAACTTTAGGATTATTCTCTGGTGCAAAACCTATGAACCATGAATGAGGTTTAGCATCTTGGCCATTTGGTAATTGATAATCTGCTGTTCCTGTTTTACCACAAGTTTCTGTACCTCTAAATATACTCCAACTACTATTTAATTTAGAATCAACTAAATTTTTCATATAATCTGTTATTATAGCAGCTTCATTTGCATCCATAACTTGTTTTAATTTTTCAGGATTTACTGTTTTTACTGTATTTCCATCCTTATCAATAACTTTATTAACTAATTTAGGTTTCATCATAGCTCCATCATTAGCTATTGTGCTAGATACTAAAGCCATTTGCATAGGCGTAGATAATATACTACTTTGACCTATTCCTGTTTGTGCTATACTTCCAACTTCATAACTTTTTAGTGTTGGAAATTGACTTTTTTGTATTGTAAATCCATCAGCTTCTATAGAATTATTAAATCCAAATTTTTCTGCTGTAGATTTCAATTTATCATTGCCTAATTCCATTGCTAAACCACCAAAGACAACGTTACTTGACACTCTAAATGCATTTTTTAAATCCAAGCTTCCATAAGCTGCTCCACCTGCATTGCTTAATGAATGACTATCATTGAATACAAGCTTACCATCATCTTGGAATTGTCTATTAGTTATTCCTGCTATATTTTCTAAAGCACTTGTAAGAGTCACTGTTTTAAATGTTGAGCCTGGTGGATATAATCCCCCAGTCGCTCTATTTATAAGTGGACTATCATCCGCACTTCCTTCATTAGCTGCTTTCATTGCTGCCTCTAAATTATTGGGATCATATGTTGGCTTTGATACCATTGCAAGAACTTCCCCTGTTTTAGGGTCTAATGCAACTACTGCACCTTTATTCTTTCCAAGAGCATCATAAGCTACCTTTTGAATATTGGTATTTAAAGTAGTTATTATACTATTACCTATTTTATTTTCTTCTTTTTTTCTCTGCTTAAAAGCATCCTTTAAATTATCCATTGAAAAATCTTTAGTTAAGTTTAAAAATGTATTACCAATAGAGCTATACTCTGATAATTCTTTATCATATGCTGCTTCTAGGCCTGTAGCTCTATATATTGGATCTACGTATCCTAAAGCATGAGTATATAAATCACCATATATATATTCTCTTTTCTGAGTAAGAGCATTATTCTTTTCACTTTTAGTTAAAGCATTGTCATTTCTATCATATATAGTTCCTCTAAGTACTTCATTTCTTCTTGCACTTAATCTTTTATTTCCTTGTTGCTCTGCTATTTTCGGAGCATTAAAAACTTGAAAATATGCTATATAAGAAATAAGAGCTACGAAACAAAATAGAAAAACTATCATCACTTTTTTTACACTATCTGAAATATCCTTCATAGTTAGTCCTCCTCTGATATTTTTTGCAGTATTGAAAGCGCAAAAAACATGGTTATAACTGAGGAACCACCATAACTAACAAGGGGTAAGGTTATACCTGTTAATGGTATTACCGCAAAAACCCCACCTATGATAACTAATACTTGACAAGCTATCATGGCACTAAAACCAACTGCAGTTAATTGAGAAAATCTATCTTTTATAAAAACAGCACTTCTCATTCCTCTATAGAACATTAAGAAATATATAATCATAACTCCAAGACCTATTATTATTCCAAGTTCTTCACAAATTACTGCAAATATAAAATCCGAAGTATTAACTGGAACAAATCCTGGATATCCTTGACCAAGACCACTGCCAAATAATCCTCCTGATGCTATAGCATACATTCCTTCAACTATCTGATATCCTTGACCAGTTGTATCACTCCAAGGATCTCTCCAAATTTCTACTCTTTGTCTCACATGACCAAATAACTTATAAGCAATAAAAGCACCTACTAAAAATAGAATTAAACTTATTATTACATATTTCTTTTTTCCTGTTCCAACATAAAGCATTGTAATTGCTATTCCAAAGAATATTAAAGCTGATCCTAAATCTTTTTGAAGAACCATACACCCTAATGAAAACATAACTACCAAAGCCGGTTCCCAAAGTTGTTTAAAATCCTCTTTTATATTATTTTTATCTTCATAGTTTTGAAGTGCTGCAGCAAGATACAGTACAAATGCTACCTTTCCAAATTCCGACGGTTGAAAGCCCATTCCTCCAATAAATACCCAGTTAGTAGCTCCATATATTTTCGAACCAAACATTAATGCTAATGGCATTAACATTAATGTTATAATTAAGAATACATTTTTATATTTTACAAACTCCCGTATATCAGGTATTGAAAGTACTATAAACATATATATTACAATCCCTGCTATAACCCATATTAATTGTTTTATAGCCACTGTAACATCTAATCTATATAATACAGCTATACCTATAACTGACAATATACATGAAAATATAAATAAAAATTTATCTCCATTAGGATAAAACTTATTCATTAAAATCTTAGCTACTGTTATTAACACACATATTATTGCACCCATATATATGGCACCCTTATCTATAGGATCTTTTAAAATTGCTAAATTCACAAAAAGAGCCATGCACAATATATAAGTTAATATCATTAACTTAGTATCACCTTTTCGTCTCACTATCTCACCTCATCCGCTAAATCTCTAGCTTAGAACTTTAAATGTAGAAGTACCTATTCTTATTTCATCTTTGTTAGATAACTTTTGTTTACCTTTTATTTTATTTCCGTTAACATAAGTCCCATTTGTACTATTTAAATCTTCAATAAACAATCCAGTATTTCTTACAAATACTCTCGCATGATTACCTGAAACGTGCTGATCCGAAAGGGAAATAGAATTTTCTTCTTTTCTTCCAACAGTTAAATCGTTTCTTATTGGAATTACCGAACCTTCTTTTAAATCAGTAGACTCGCCCGGTTTTAATACCTCTAAACCAAAATTACCTCTAGAATTAGTCGGTCTTCTTCTTCTTCCTCCACCTTTTATATCTTTATACATTATTTTTAATGCATAATAAATTATAAAATATAAAACCACAATGAAAATTGCTGCAAATATTCCTGCGGATATTTTTGAAAAATCCATAACTTCACCTCAATACATATTTACTACATCATAATAATGATTATACAACAAAAAGAGTAATTATGACATTATAAACATATCATTTTGTTTTTATCAGTAAAACGTACTATTTTATAATATTCCTATGTTTTCTATAATTATCAATTTATTTTCACATTATATTTAATATCATATTTATATTGTAAAATTTATCGTATACAAATGTCTATATTATAAAAGCTCGTAGATGATATCTTAATAAAAAATTAATAACTTAAAACCAAATTACAATAATTTCTTTAAATACTTACCAGTATATGATTTATCACATTTACTTATTTGTTCTGGAGTTCCTGTTTTTACAATAGTTCCTCCTTTATCTCCACCCTCTGGACCTAAATCTATTAGATAATCAGCACATTTTATCATATCTATATTATGTTCAATAACAACAACTGTATTACCCGCATCAACTAATCTTTGTAATATTTCTATAAGTCTGTTAACATCATCTATATGTAAACCAGTTGTTGGTTCATCTAGAATATATAATGTTTTTCCTGTGCTTCTTTTTGAAAGTTCTGATGCAAGTTTAATTCTTTGCGCTTCTCCACCTGATAATTGAGTAGATGGTTGACCTAATCTAATATATCCTAATCCAACATCATTTAATGTTTTTAATTTATTTTTTATTCTTGGTATATTTTCAAAGAACTCTAATGCTTCTTCTACAGTCATATTTAAAACGTCATCTATATTTTTACCTTTGTATTTTACCTCTAAAGTTTCTCTATTATATCTTTTTCCTTTACATACTTCACAAGGTACATAAACATCTGATAAAAATTGCATTTCAATTTTTATTATTCCATCACCAGAACAAGCTTCACATCTTCCACCTTTAACATTAAAACTAAATCTTCCTTGCTTATAACCTCTCATTTTAGCTTCATTAGTTTGAGAAAATAATTCTCTTATTACATCAAAAGTTCCTGTATAAGTTGCAGGATTTGATCTTGGAGTTCTCCCTATTGGGCTTTGATCTATATCTATGATTTTATCTATATTTTCATAACCTAATATCTCTTTGTGGTTTCCTATTGGATTTTTGCTTTTATTTATTAATCTGTTTAATCCTTTATATAAGATTTCATTAACAAATGTACTTTTTCCTGACCCTGAAACTCCAGTTACTATTGTTAAAGTTTCTAAAGGAATTGATGCAGTTATATTCTTTAAATTATTTTCCTTTGCACCTATTACCTTTATTTCTTTTCCATTTCCTTTTCTTCTTTCCTTAGGAATTTCAACATACTTTTCACCTCTTAAATATTGACCTGTTATTGATTCTTTACATGATTTAATTTCATCTACAGTTCCTACTGCAACGACTTCTCCACCATGTTCTCCTGCTCTTGGTCCAATATCAACAATACAATCAGCTTCTATTATTGTATCTTCATCATGTTCAACTACAATAACTGTATTTCCTACATCTCTTAAATTTTTCAAGGTACTTATAAGTCTATCATTGTCTCTTTGATGCAAACCGATACTTGGTTCATCTAATATATATAAAACGCCCATAAGTGATGATCCAATTTGTGTTGCTAATCTTATTCTTTGAGATTCTCCGCCTGATAAAGTACCAGCTTTTCTTGATAAATTTAAATAATCTAATCCTACATCAAGTAAAAACTGAAGTCTATTTCTAATTTCTTTTACGACTTGTTCACTTATTATCTTATTTTTAGGTGAAAATTCTAAACTATTTAAAAATTCCAACTCTTCATTTATTGGCATTGTAGTAAATTCATATATATTTTTTTCACCTACCTTAACAGATAAGGCTTCTTTCTTCAACCTTGCTCCCTTACATTTAGGACAATAACTATCACTCATGTATTGTTCTATTTCATTCTTTATGTAATCTGAGTTAGTCTCTCTATATCTTCTTTTTAAAGAATTTATCTCTCCATCATAAGAATAATTATAAGTAGCTTTTACACCTTCTTTTACATAATCAACTTTGATTCTCTTTCCATCTGTACCATACAATAATAAATTCAATTCTTCTTTACTTAAATCTTTTATTGGTACATTAAGTCGTAAATCATATTCTCTTTCTAATGCCTTTAATATAGCAAATGTCCACGATTCTTCTTTTAGTCTACCTGCACCCCAACTTGCTACTGCGCCATCCATAATACTTAACTCTTTATTAGGTATAACTAAATCTTCATCAAATTCAAATAAAGTTCCTAAACCATCACAACAATCACATTTTCCAAAAGGTGAGTTAAAAGAAAATAGTCTTGGTGCTAATTCATCTATACTAATACTACAATCTGGACAAGCAAAATTTTCACTAAATAATATATCCTCTTTACCAACTACATTAGCTATAACTAAACCATCAGCAAGCTTTAATGCCATTTCTATAGAATCAGTAATTCTTTTTTCAATATCTTCCTTTATTACTATTCTATCTATAATAGCTTCGATATTATGTTTTTTATTTTTATCTAGTTTAACCTCTTCTTCAGTTAAATCATACATTTCTCCATCAATTCTAGCTCTTATAAAACCATTCTTTTTAATATTTTCTAATATCTTTTCATGAGTTCCTTTTCTTCCACGAACTATTGGAGCTAAAATTTGAATTTTAGTTTTATCCCCATAAGATATTATTTTATCCACTATTTGATCCACAGATTGTTTAGAAATTTCCTTACCACACTTAGGACAATGCGGAATGCCTACTCTTGCATATAGTAATCTTAAATAGTCATATATTTCTGTTATAGTTCCAACAGTAGATCTTGGATTTTTACTTGTAGTTTTTTGATCTATTGATATAGCTGGAGATAATCCTTCTATATATTCAACATCTGGCTTATCCATCTGTCCTAAAAATTGCCTAGCATAAGAAGATAGTGATTCAACATACCTTCTTTGCCCTTCTGCATATAATGTATCAAAAGCTAAAGAGGATTTCCCAGAGCCTGATAATCCTGTAAATACTATTAATTTATCTCTTGGTATCTCTAAACTCACATTTTTTAAATTATTAACTTTTGCACCTTTAATTATTATCTTATCATTCATCTTATCCCTCTTTTCTTTTTAATTCTTCTATCTTATCTCTTAACTGTGCTGCTCTTTCAAATTGAAGATTTTTAGCTGCAAGCTTCATTTCGTCTGTATATTCTTTTATAAGTTTCTTTATTTCTTTCTTAGTTAAAGATTTTGTTTCTTCAACGCCATATTCTGTTGATTCTTCTGCTACTTTAGTAGCCTCTATTACATCTCTAACCTCTTTATTAATTGTTTGTGGTATTATTCCGTGCTCTTCATTATACTGTGTTTGTATTTTTCTTCTTCTTTCAGTTTCACTAATGGCCTTTTTCATTGATTTTGTAATATTGTCTGCATACATTATTACTTTACTTTCTGAGTTTCTAGCGGCTCTTCCTATTGTTTGAATTAAAGAAGTTTCAGATCTTAAAAATCCTTCTTTATCGGCATCTAAAATTGCAACTAGTGCAACTTCTGGTATATCTAATCCTTCTCTTAAAAGATTTATTCCAACTAAAACATCGTATTCACCAAGTCTTAAGTCTCTAATAATTTTCATTCTTTCAATAGTGTCAATATCTGAATGCATATAAGTGGCTTTTACACCTAGTTCAATCATATATTTAGTTAAATCTTCTGCCATTCTTTTAGTTAATGTTGTAATTAATATTCTATATCCTCTTGATATTGTTTCCTGAATTTCTGTATATAAATCATCAATTTGACCTTTTACTGGTTTTATAACAATTTCAGGATCTAACAATCCAGTTGGTCTTATAACTTGCTCCGCTATAGACTGTGAATGATCTAACTCATATTGTGCTGGTGTTGCACTAACAAACATGACTTGATTTATCTTTTTTTCAAATTCTTCAAACTTTAGTGGTCTATTATCATAAGCGCATGGTAATCTAAATCCATAATCAACTAACGTATTTTTTCTTGACCTATCTCCAGCATACATTGCTCTTACCTGAGGTAATGTAACATGACTTTCATCTATAAATAATAAAAAATCTTCTGGAAAATAATCTATTAATGTCTTTGGCGGTGTACCTGGTGCTCTTCCATCTAAAATTCTAGAATAATTTTCTATTCCGCTACAATAACCCATTTCTCTTATCATTTCTATATCAAAGTTTGTTCTTTGTCTTAATCTTTGAGCTTCTAATAACTTTTCTTGTGAATTCAATTCTCTAAGTCTATTTTCTAATTCATTCTCTATTTCACCTAATGATCTCTCTACAGTTTCTTTTGAAGTTGCAAAGTGAGATGCTGGGAAAATCGAAACATGATTTCTTTCCCCTATTATTGTTCCCGTTAACACATCAAATTCTCTTATCCTATCAATTTCATCACCAAAAAATTCTATTCTTATACCTTTACTAGAAGTTGATGATGGAATGATATCCAATAAGTCTCCTCTTACTCTAAATGTTCCTCTTGAAAAATCTATATCATTTCTTTCATATTGAATCTCTATGAGTTTTTTTATTATCTCATCTCTTTCTTTTTGCATTCCTTTTCTTAAACTTATAGTTAATTTTTTATATTCATCAGGATTACCAAGTCCATATATACAAGAAACTGATGCCACTATAATTACATCTCTTCTTTCAAAAAGTGCTGATGTAGCTGAATGCCTAAGCTTATCTATCTCATCATTTATAGATGCATCTTTTTCAATGAAAGTATCAGTTTGTGGTACATATGCTTCTGGTTGATAGTAGTCATAATAAGATACAAAGTACTCAACTATGTTTTCTGGAAAAAACTCTTTAAATTCAGAACATAATTGAGCTGCAAGAGTCTTATTATGAGCCAAAATTAGAGTTGGTCTTTGTAAATTTTCTATTATATTAGCCATAGTAAATGTCTTACCAGATCCAGTTACTCCTAATAAAGTTTGAAACTCATTACCTTGCTTTATTGACTTTAATATAGTATCAATAGCTTGTGGCTGATCCCCCATAGGTTTAAATTTTGAATGTATTTTAAATTCTCCCATAATTAACACCTCTTTTTTGCGAACAAACATTCGTATGCATTTTATTATATTTTACTTTTCATTATAACCTAAGTCAACATAAACTCATTCAATAATTCATCAACAAAGTTAATTCTCTACTTCTAATACTTGATTTTTAATTCTAAATTAAAGTATTCTAAATTATTAGTTTTTTCAATTTTCAAAGATTTTATAAATTATTAGGCTATGTTTTAAATATGTGTTGATATATGCAATAGGTAAAGTGGTATATATCAACACACTGCTAAAATACAGCCAATTATTAAAGAAAAAAGCCAGTAAATTCAATAAGAATTACTGACTTTATATTATATAGTTGCTATTTTACATTAATGTTGATATTTTAATATAATTGCGATCTGACATTGGAATTACACTAAAATATCAACTGTTTTTCAACTTATAAAATAAAACTACTAGTGTTTTTCTTTTACATTTTTTAATATCTTAGAAAACTTATTTTCTTTTATACATATTTTATCTTTCTCTTTTATTGTTCTTGGAACTAAGAGCATACCAAGTCTCTTACCTTTACTAGTTTTAACTGGTATTTCTTTTATTATTCCACTTAAGTCTTTAATTTTAAAAGTAACATTGTAAAAATTTTCTTTTAAAATAATAAGTACATCTGCTTCAGAATTTACAACACTATTATTCACTGAGATTAACTTATTTCCTGGCTTTATTCCTAAATTATATGCTATACCTCTAGGAACAACCTCCAATACAACTAGTCCTTCTTCATCGCTAATGAATTTAGGCTTTTGTTTATTTTCGTTATCTCTTTGGATTTTTAACATCACTTCATGTGCAAGTGGAGCAAATATTATTGCTACTATTTCAAAACCAAGTCCAAATCTTGCAATTTGAGCTATTAAAGTTAAACATATTCCATAAAATAATATAGAAAGTCCTGAGTGAACAGCTTTTTCTTTTTTACTTTTTGTAAATGTAATTGATGAATAACCTATTACAGCATAAAATGGCATTATTGATATTGTGCTTAATGCTAATAATTTATTTGTTAAATTTCCACTTATAAATGGCCATCCTTTAGGTGTTGATATAGTTGTTGTTATGTAATTGCTTGTATCATTATTAGACAACGCTAATATTAATATTGCTATAGATAAAACCCAATATCTATTAAGAGAAAATCCACCTATTATCTTTCCATTTTTGTTACTAAAAATAGGAATAGAACCTCTATCTCCATCTATCATTACTAAAAAACCTTCAACAATATGTAATACACCTATAAATGTCATAAGATATATTATATCAATATTGAAAATTGTAGTACTCTTTAATGACGGAAATACATTTGATAATAGACTAATTGTTATACTTATAATTCCTAATATAGCTCCAGAATAAGAAAAACATATAAATCTTGGTTTTACAAACATTAAAATTATTGAAATCATAAATAAATATATTATACCTGAGTTTTCCCAAAATCTTATTCCTAATATGCTAAGTATAACACTGCCTATTGCACCTGCTATTATTCCTAATACAATTTGTGATAAAGTTAGTTCTAGAGGAGTGTTTATATTGTCCCCTAGAATTAATCTTTGCATCATAACCAAATTTCTATTTTTAAAATATAATATTATCCCTAAAAAGATTAGTACAATCATTAATCCTGGATTTACTATTGCACCAGCGACCCCTCTTAATGTATAAAATGTTAATTCCATATTAATCCCCCTAATTAAGCTTCTCAGTTATAAGCTGTAAAGCTTTATTAAATTGTGGATCTATATCTCTAGAATATTTTTCTTTAAATAAATCTTTAGGTATCTCCACATCATAATCAGGCGCTATGCCTTTTTTATGAATATTTTCTCCATTAGGGGTATAATATTTTGAAACTGTTACTTTAAGTCCACCTATATCATTTGAAAATCTAATAGGTTGTTGAACTATTCCTTTTCCAAATGTAGTTGTTCCAACAATTGTTGCTACTTTATAATCTCTTAACGCTCCTGTAACAACCTCTGAAGCACTAGCACTTCCTCCATCAACAAGTAATACTAATGGAAATCCTTCTGCTATTCCTCCAATAGATGGTGATTCAGCTTTATTATTATATTTATCAATAGTATATGTTATTATTTTTCCCTCTGGTATAAATTGAGATGCTACTCCAACAGCTTGTGAAAGCAATCCACCTGGATTTCCTCTTAAGTCCAATATTAAACCTTTCATCCCAGAATTCTTTAATTCATTTATCTTGTTTTTAAAATCGTCAGTAATATTTTCATCCATGAAAGATGTTAATTGTATATAACCAATAGATGAATCAATCATTTCTCCTTTTATTGATTCAACTTTTATAACATCCCTTGTTACATTTACATCAAATGGACTATTTTGACCTCTAGCAATAGTTAATTTTACTTCTGCTTTTTCTTTTCCACTAATCATAGATATTGCTTTATCAAGATCTGTTCCATCTAATTCAACATCATTTACTTTTTGTATTACATCACCAGATTGTAATCCTGCTGAAGCTGCTGGTGAGCCTTCAATAGGAGATATTATTGTTATTTGATCATTCTTTACCCCAACTTGAACTCCTATCCCCATAAAACTACCAGTAGTTTGTTCCATAAACTTACTAAACTCTTCTTTATTCATAAATACTGTATATGGATCTTCTAACGATGCTGTCATACCTTTAATAGCACCCTCTAGCAATGTATTATCATCTATCTCACCATCAAATTTTGATATTAAAGCTTCCCTTACTTGAAATAGCGCTGAATATTTATCTACATCTTTCATTTGTTTTAATTCACTTGAAACCTTTTGTGAAGCTGTAGTTAATAATATACCTTTAGTTGCTAAATAATTTCCTACAAATATGCATCCAGTTCCAATCACTAGTAACATAGCAGTACTTATGATTATTCGCCACGCCTTACTTATTCTAGACTTTTCTTCGTCTCTTCTTAAATCACTCACAGTTCTAGACTTCCTTTCGTATTCTGTGTTATAAAAATATTTCTAATATTTATATGTATTTTGTTTTTTTATTCTTAAAGGTTGTTAAATTTTAATTTTAACTACTATCTAAAACTTAGAAATCGTTATCCAACAATGTACAACCACAATATATTAAATCAATACCTATTTAATTATTTATATAGTTATTTGGGCTTATAGATATAATATAAAACATTTAAAAAAAATAATAAACCATTACTCTTTAATTATTTTACTTATTTATATTATTAGAATAAACAAAGTATTAATACTCTATTTATTCTAATAATTAAAAATATTTAAAGAATATTTGGTCCATTATTTTTATTTATAAGTTAATTTTATTCTTATTTATAAGAAATTATACTATTAAGAATTTTCTTAAAGCTGATGCACTAGCTATTCCACCAACTAAAATTCCACCAATTACAAATTCCAATAACATTACTTTTAAAACATATATAGGAGGAACAAGAGCGACAAACATCATCATTGATGCTATCCAACTAAACACTCCCTTATAAGCAAAGAATAACACTATACATGATAATGTAGAACCTAAAACTCCAATTACCATACCTTCTATTATAAAAGGCCATCTTATAAACCAATCAGTGGCTCCTACAAATTTCATTATTCCAACTTCTCTTCTTCTTGAATAAACTGTTAATTTAGTTGTATTCATTATTAAGAAAATAGATACTCCAACTAGAACTATAAATAATGCTCCACCAACTACATTTATACCTTTTACCAATTTTACAATTCCGTCAACAACCTTTTTTTGATTATCTATCTTTTCAATTCCTGTAAATCCATCTAAAGCTTGGCTTATATTTTCCGCATCTTCTGGTGATTCTAATTTTACGGTAAATGATGCTGGAAATGGATTATGTTCTAAAGTATATCCTTGTAATAATCCTTCATTTTCACTTGTTGTTTTTTGAACTTTCTTATATGCTTCTTCTTTTGATTGATATATAACATCTTTTACGCCATCTACTTCTCTTAATTTTAATTCTATTTCTCTTTGATCAATAAGTTTTATATCATCTTTAAGAAATATTTCAAGATCAACTTTATCTTTAACGCTACTAATAGCTTGGTTTACATTACCTGCTAATAATATAAATATTCCTAAAACAAAGAAAGTTATAAGTACTGTAAGTATTGAGGCAAAACTTATAGTTCTATTTCTTTTTAAACTAGTAAATGCATCTTTTATAAAATATGTAATTGTATTAATTCTCATCTTCGTACTTACCTCTCTTTTCGTCTCTTACTATTTCTCCTCTATCAATTGCTATAACTCTCTTTTTCATATAATCAACTATATCCTTTGCATGTGTTGCCATTAAGACAGTTGTTCCTGATTTATTTATATCATCTAATAATTCCATTATTTCTCTAGCTGTTTCTGGATCTAAGTTACCTGTTGGTTCGTCAGCTATTAAAACAGATGGATTATTTACTAATGCTCTTGCAAGTGAAACTCTTTGTTGCTCTCCACCAGATAATTCATTAGGAAACATTTTATATTTATGAGATAAACCTACTAATGATAATACCATAGGTACTCTTCTTCTTATTTCTCTTGGTGATGCTTCTACTACTCTCATAGCAAATGCAACATTTTCATATACATTTAAATTAGGTATAAGTCTAAAATCTTGAAACACCATACCTATTTTTCTTCTATAATAAGGTATTTGCTTTCTAGTTATAGCTGATAAATCCTTATTTCCTATTGTTATTTTCCCATTAGTTGGTTCTACTTCTTTTAATATCATCTTAATAAATGTTGACTTTCCTGATCCACTTGGTCCTACCAAGAAAACGAATTCGCCTGAATTTATTTCTATATTTACATCACTTAACGCTTTTACATTATTATCATAAATTTTCGATATATTTTTAAACTCAATCATATTAACTCTCCTTTGGATGAAATTATACAATTTCTCTGTAAAACTTACAAAATAATTATATCATAGAAGAGTTTTTAATGTTATACAAATTTCTTAAATATAAAAATTCTATTATATTTAATCCATTTGTATATCTTTAAAGCCTTCTCCCAAGACTTCATGCACTTCTCCAACTGCTATAAATGCCTTTGAATCTGTCTCCTGTATAAATCTTTTTAATTTTATAAACTGATTTCTACTTAATACAGCATACAAAACTGTTGAATTATCTCCAGTAAAACCGCCTATTCCTTTTAAAAAAGTACAGCCTCTACCTAATACATCCATTATATATTTGCTAATTTCATCATTTTTTTGACTAATAATTATTACTTGTTTACATATATTGAATCCTTCTATAAAGTTATCTACAAGAATTCCTAATATTATTACACTAAGCATTGAATATAGACCTATATCTATTCCAAATACTAAAGCTGCTGCAAACGTAATAATAAAATCTACTATAAGCAATGACTTTCCTATATCTAAATTTAAAAATTTATTTAACATTTTAGCTAATATATCAGTTCCTCCAGTAGATGAGTTTTGATTAAAAACTAATGCCATACCGAAAGCTGCTATTATTGTTCCAAATATTGTTGCTATTATAAGATCGTTTGTTATAGCAACTGGACTAAAGAATTTCTCTACAATCCACATTATTATTGATAATCCTAAACTTGCATATATTGTTTTAACCCCAAAATCACCATTTATAAATATAAATGACAAAACTAATAATATAGTATTTAATATAAAAGTTATTCCTCCAACTGAAATATTAGGTGCAAATTCATTTATTATAATACCTATTCCAGTTATTCCACCACCAGCAAGTTTATTAGGTATAAAAAAATACTCATTTCCTAATGCAACTAGTATTATACCTATTGTCATTATTCCATATTCTCTTATTAAACTTCTCATAATCATTCCCCCTATTTATAAATATATATCTATATTTCCACTATTGCCTTTTATTATTCAAAGTATGTAATAACTCCTCTATATTTTCCCATTATTTTTTTACAATATCAATATTCTTTTTGCTAAATAAATTTCTACTTTACTATTTTAAATCTAATTTTACTATATCTAAAATTTTATACTTATTATTAAACATTTTTAGCCTAAAAAATCACATAATTTACTTATATCAAAGAAATAAAAATAAGGTAGCAATAAATAAAAATATTGCTACCTTAATAATTAAAATTAATTATCTCTTAATTGATACTGCTTTTTTAACTTTTTCAACTATTTTCTCAGTTGTTAATCCATATGCTTTTAATAATTGTTCTGGCTTTCCACTTTCACCAAATGTATCTTCAATTCCAACTTTTAATACTGGAACTGGCATTTCTTCACATAATACTTCTGATACAGCAGAACCTAATCCACCAATTATGCTATGTTCTTCAGCAGTAACAATAGCACCTGTTTCTTTTGCTGCTTTTATTAATAATTCTGAATCTATAGGTTTTATAGTATGAATATTAATAACTCTTGCATCTATTCCATCTTTAGCTAATTCTTCTTTAGCTTCTAATGCTAATTTAACCATTATTCCTGTTGCTACTATAGTAACATCATTTCCATTTGCTAATGTTACACCTTTTCCTATTTCAAACTTATAGTCAGCATTGTCATTTACATTTTCAACTGCTAATCTACCAAGTCTTACATAACAAGGTCCCTTATATTCTGATACAGCTAAAATAGCTGCTTCAGTTTCAATTGCATCTGCTGGATTTATTACTGTCATATTAGGGATACTTCTCATTAATGAAATATCTTCAACTGATTGATGAGATGCTCCATCTTCTCCTACTGTTAATCCTGCATGTGTTGCACAAACTTTAACATTAAGTTTTGGATAACAAATTGAATTTCTAATTTGTTCAAATGCTCTACCTGCTGCAAACATTGCAAATGTACTAACAAATGGAACTTTTCCACAAGTTGAAAGACCTGATGCAACTCCCATCATATTAGCTTCTGCTATTCCCATATTTATAAATCTTTCTGGTGCAGCTGCTTTAAAATCTGCTGTTTTAGTTGACTTTGATAAATCTGCATCTAATACTACAACATCTTTATTCATGTTTGAAAGTTTTACTAATGCTTTACCATAAGCTTCTCTAGTTGCTATTTTATTACCCATTAGTTTTCCCCTCCAATTTCTTTTAATGCTTGATCACGTTGTTCTACGCTTGGTGCTGCTCCATGCCATCCTGCTTGGTTTTCCATGAATGAAACACCCTTACCTTTTACTGTTTTACATACTATAACTGTTGGTTGTCCTTTTGTGTTTTTAGCTTTTTCGATTGCAGCTAAAATTTGATCATAATCATGACCATCTATTATTAAAGTATTCCATCCAAAAGCTTCAAATTTCTTATCAATTGGAGCTGGATTCATTACATCTGAAATATTTCCATCTATTTGTAGTCCATTATAATCTACAAATGCAGTTAAATTATCTAATTTATAGTGAGCTGCTGACATTGATGCTTCCCAAACTTGACCTTCTTCAAGTTCTCCATCACCTAATATAGTGTAAACTCTATAATTTTTATTATCTAATTTACCTGCTAATGCCATTCCAACAGCTGCTGAAATTCCTTGTCCTAATGAACCTGTTGACATATCAATTCCTGGTAAATCATTCATATTAGGATGTCCTTGTAATCTAGATCCTATCTTTCTTAAAGTATTTAATTCTTCTACATCAAAATAACCTTTTCTTGCTAATGCACTATATAAAGCTGGTGCAGCATGTCCTTTTGATAATACAAATCTATCTCTATCAGGATTCTTAGGATTTTTAGGATCTATGTTCATTTCATTAAAAAATAATACACTCATTATATCCGCTATTGATAAAGATCCACCCGGATGTCCTGATGCTGATTCAGTAAGCATAGTTACTATATCTTTTCTTATAAGCTTTGATATTTCTTGAAGCTTTTCTTTGTTATTATTCATACTATAATCCTCCTATGATTAAATTCCTCACCTAGAACATATTCTTTTCATTTTTCAACAGTTTTATTCTATCATGATTTATTATATTTGTATATATTAATAATTATATTGTATACGTTATTTTCTTATATTGTATACACTATTTATTAATATGCTATACTTTTTCCACTTCGATAACCCATAATAATTAATATATGCCATGAAATTTGTTTTTCATGGCATATACAACTTAAGGATTATCTTAAAAACAATATTTAAATTTGAAATTTTTTTATTGGCTCTGTTTTAAATATGTGTTGATATATACAGTAGGTAAAGTTCAATTACTCTATCCACTTTGCATATGCAGATATCAACACCCTACCTTAAAATATAATTTATGTATTTTAGATAATCGATTTATTATATAATGAGTTAAATGGTTATTAATTTAAATAGTGTTTAAAAATTTTATTAATTAGAATATACCTAAAGCTCCTAAAATAGCACCAGCACCTATAAGTATTCCCATTATTTTAATTGGAGAAACTCCTTTTTTAACCATTTGTAATACTATTAATGTCAAAGCAAACGGTATTAATCCTGGCATTAATTTATCTAAAAGATCTGTTTGTAAACTGAAATCAACTTCTCCCATATTAAAACTTATATTAGTTTTTAAATCAACAAATCTACCAACAAGACCACCCATTACAAGAGTACCAAGTACAGATGCAGTTTCAATTACTTTATTTATTTTTCCACCTTGTAATATTTGTTCCACAGCTTTTTTACCAAGGTTGTACCCACTCATCCATAAGCTAAATGATATACCACCCATTATAGCAAATTGTGATATTAAAAATATTATTGGTCCAGCAATATTTCCTGTATTAGTAATACCTATACATATTGCAAGCAAAATAGGTGTAATAATCCCTTGTGTTAATGTATCACCAACGCCTGCTAAAGGTCCCATCAATCCTGTTTTTATAGCATTAAATCCTTCATCACTTATTGGCTTACCATTAGATTTTTCTTCTTCCATAGCTATAGTTATACCATGAATTACAGATCCACAAATAGGTTCAGTATTAAAAAATGCTAAATGTCTTTGTACTGCTGATTTTCTATCCTCTTTATCTTTATATAACTTCTTTACTATTGGTAACATTGAATGTGCAAAGGATGTAGCTTGCATTCTTTCATAGTTATAATTTGATTGTGCAAACATAAACCATCTAATCCAAGATTTTATTACATCTCTTTTAGTTAAAGTTTTAATTTCATCATTTTCAACCGGCTTATTTGTAGGCATAACATTTAATTCTGACATATATAGTTCCTCCTCTCAAATTCCTTTTATGCATTAGAAGTAGAATTACTATTCTTTATAGCAGTTACAGTTAATGCGATTACCATTCCTATTATTGATATAATAACTATATCAAGCTTAAAGCAAACTGACATTATGATTCCTAATACAAAGAATGGCATTGTAAATGAGTTTCCTATTAATTTTAAGTTCATTGCAATACCTAATGCTGGTAACATTGCACCTATTACATTAAATACATGTAATACATTAGGACTTAGAACTTCTAATAGTCCTGATACTGCATTAGGTCCATAATATACAACTAATGCTGCAGGTATGAAGCTTAGTAAAAAAAGTGCTATTTGTGGCGGTATTACATTTATAAATCCGACGGCATCAATATTTCCTTTTTCAACTTCTTTATCTGCCCAGTGAACAAAGAATGAGTTGATTGTCATTTTTCCTATCCATAGAATTGTTGCAATAGTGCCAAGAGGAACTGCTATTGCCATTGCAGTTTCAATATCTAAATCTGAAATTATTGCAAGTGCAGTACCAACATATCCAGCAAAAGCAGGATCTCCCATTTGAGCTCCTCCTGCTGATATAAATCCTAAATAAATAACATTTATACCAGCTCCTATTAATGCACCTTCTAAAGGATGTCCTAATATTATTCCTGTTATAAATCCAGCTACTAAAGGTCTGTTAAATGTAAAGAATCCTGCATAAGTAAACCAAGGACTCCATGATATATAATAGAAAAATCCTATTAATACAGCTTGTAAAATTGTAACATTCATACTGATCCCTCCTATGTATAGTTAAAGTTTATTTGTTATATTTTATCTAATTGAATTTGCTTTGCATCAGGAACAATTTGCACAAAAACGTTTACACCTAATTCCTTAAGCTCTTTAAATGCTTCTTTTTCTTCATCTGAAACTGAAATATTCTTATAGAATTGTTTTCTACCTTGTTTTGCACCCATTCCTCCAAGATTCAATTCTTTTATTGCTACTCCAGCTTTTACAAGACTAAGAACAGGCATTGGAGTCTTAATTAAAACTATTACTCTTTCTCCGTCATCATCTTTATTTAAAGCATTAATAGCATCATTTACTCCGTATATTTCAACTTTAATTGAAGATGGTGCCGCTGATTTTAAAACCATTTCCATAAATGGATCTTGAGCTACTGCATCATCTACTACTATTATTTTAGTTGCCTTTGTAATTTTAGACCAAGCTGTTGCTACTTGACCATGTATTAATCTATCATCTATTCTTGTTAAAACAATATTTAACATATTTATCCTCTCCTTTTTAATTAATTACTCCTTTTTAATAATTCCATTTCTTTAAATAATTCTTTAATTCCTTTTGTTCCTGTTTCCACGCAATGATCAGTTAAATCATCTAAGTTATAAACTTCTCTCATTGTAATTGCTTCAAGTAATATTGGTAAATTAACACCTGTTATACATCTAAAATTAATACTTGATAATTTACTTGAATTTAGAGCAACTACATTATAAGGGCTCCCTCCCATAAGGTCTACTAATACTAAAACTCCATCACCATCTTCTAAAGATTGAACTGACTCCTTAACCTTATCACCTAACATTTCAACACTATCTCCATGTTGAAGTCCTAATGTTAATATTTTTTCTTGTTTTCCTACAATAAGTTCCGCACTCTTTACTATTTCTTCTGAAAATTTTCCATGAGTCACCAATAAAATTCCTATCATCTTGCCTTGACACCTCCTTAGTTTTTCTTATACTTATTTATTAAGCAAGTCCCTTGCCAAAAAATTAATATAATGTGTATCAAAAATAGTATTTTATAATAGATATCCCTTTAACCCCAGTATTGTTAACGTTTAAATAAACAAAAATCATATAATATTTCATAAAATAATTTTATTTAATGCTAAATAAATTAATTATATACATTTTAATTTAGTATCACCCTATGTGTATTAAATGTGTATTAAACGTGTATTAAAAAAAACTAAATGTAAATACACATTTAGTTTTTTATTTATATAAATACACATTTTTTTTACATTTCAGCTCTGTTTTAAATGTGTGTTGATATATGCAATAGGCCAAGTGGCATTGTAATTGGATTTTTAGAACACTTAATAAGTATTGTCAAATTTACTGCTTGTCTCAATTTTATATTGGGAACAAGCTAAAATGGGACTATACTTATTTTAGTGTTGTTAAGTGAGAGTCGGAATTTTATATTTCGCTCCTCGAACTTACTCAGCGACTATCAGAAGTCGAGTTTCCTTTTTTTACATTTTGTCCACTTTGCTTATGCATATATCAACACTTTGCTAAAACATAACTTTAATTTTTTGTTATATTAAAACTAATATCAACCATCTCAACTATGTATGCTAATTCTGAGTCCGGAATAGAAATCCCAAATATCTCTTCAACTAATTCAAAATTGTTTTTTATAATATTAAAAAGTTTATTCTTACTATTTTTTATTGTTAAAAATTTTTTATATGGTAAAGACTCATTTCTTATAACTCGTTCTATCATACAAGAACAATGAAATAAAAATTTTATATACAAGCTATCATCAATTTTATTACCACAATCTGTAGCTATTTTTTCTAAAACTTGATTTAATATTTCTGATGCTTTTTCAACATTTAAGAATGTAAGTGCCTCATCTAATAACTTTATAATATGTTTTTTCCAATTTATATTTTCATAATTACTTCCTATTTCCAAATTTCTTGAATCTATATTTTCTGTGTTTACTTTTACTCTACCTCCAATTAATGAGCTAACATTCTCTATATTATTCACTAATATATCCATATTTATATTTGAAGTCATAGCTTTTCTTGCTGCTTCAATAACCATAGGTGTACTAACCATTTTTATAGTTCTTGTTTCTATTCCTGTTTTTTCCGTAATCACATCTCCAAATGTTGCTAAAGATCCCATATCAACTAGTAGTAAAACTCCACTTCCTTTATTTATTTTACTAACTGTATTTATAGCTTTCTTTAAAGTGACCTCAACTTTTTCTTCTAATGGCATATCTAATGCATGTATACAATCATATCCTAAAAGCGTCTTTGCAACATCAACCATATTAGTTGCAGTTCCATGACCATGCGCAATTACTAAAACTTGAATATTTCCATGTTCTTTTTTAGTATTTACAGAACGCAAGAACATAGTTATAAATGCTAATTCATCATTAGGTATTTTAACAAAAAATTTTTCTTCTATTTTAGATTTTATTAATGTTGCAAGATTGTATTCTTGTTTATAATTTTTATAATTATCTTCAGATTTAGGGTATATAACTATGTTTCCTATTCTTAATCGTTCCAAAAGAGTTTCTATATGTAATGCCAAACTATACATTAATTTAGTATCTATATTCTTAATACAGTCATGTGAATCTTCTACAAATGATTCTTTAATAATCTCAACAATCTCTGGTGTTACTATTTTGGATAATACTTCTTTATCAAGTTCTAAGTCTTCAGATTTTTCTATAGATGCTGTATTATTAAATCTATATTGGATTTGATTAACTATATTTTCCCTAATCTGTTTTATAGATAATCCGTCTACATAAAACTTCTGAGCTTTTTGTAGCATTAAATCATAAAAATCTCCTTCAGTATTATAGTTGTCATACAATAATAATCCATTTAAATTGTCGTCTGATTCTTCGCTTGAACCATTAAATATTATAGATTCAAAATCATTTAAATCAAAATATTTAATTAGTTCTTGTCTTTTATCTTCAATTGTAAATAAACCTTCTTTAAATCTTTGAGAAATTTGAGATAACTTTACATATACATATTCATATTCTTCTGTAATATATTCAACAAATGCATTAGCACAAATAAGTTGAATATCATTCTTTAACTGACCGATATTACCAGGACATTTATAAAGTAGTAATACTTTTAATACTTCTTTAGATACTTTTAATGGAGCCTTAATTTTTACAGATTCATTTTTAAAAAATTGGCAAATAAGCTCCATTCGTTCCTTTAGTGAACGTTTACTTAAACTAGGCAGCTTGATTGTTACAGGAATTCTTCTTAAAAATGTTCCTAAAATAGCTGATTTAGGATTTTCTGTTGTTGCTGCTATAAATAATATGTTAGCTTTTCTTGCATTCTCAGATTCTCCTAATCTCCTATAACTTCCCCTATCCATTAATGAAAATAGCATTTCCTGTCCTTCCGGAGATAGACGATGTACCTCATCTAAAAATAATATTCCACCATTAGCTTGATCTACCAATCCTTTTTTTTCACAACTTGCACCAGTAAATGCTCCTTTTACATGTCCAAATAAATGTGAAAGTAAAAGCTGAGAATTTTCTGCATAATCTGCACAATTAAATATAATATATGGAGAATCCTTCGTAAGTTTTCCTGATTCTATTGCATATATATACATAGCTTCAGCAAATGTAGTTTTCCCAACACCTGTAGGTCCGATTAATAAAGTATGTAATCCATTAGGTGGATATAATATTGTTGCTTTTGCTTGCTTAATTTGTGATTTTAATGAATCTTCACTACCAATTATGCTTTTAAAAATAGTTTTTTTATATTTAGGTAGTTTTTCTTTATCTAATTCTCTAATATCTTTTATATTTTTAAACTCTTCATCTTTTTTCAAACTTATTTCATTTGTTAATATTTTACTTAATGAACTATATTGGGCTATTACTGATTCTTTTATAGTTATACCAAATTTTAGTTCTAAATAAATCTTATCTAGATATAATACTGGTTTGCCCTGAATTTTAACTGCCAGCTCTTCATTTACAAGACAATTTAATTCTTTACTCACATTATTTCTAGATATATTTAATTCTTTAGCTATGTAACTAGCTTCAAATCCTATTTTTTCTTCTAACGTTTCACTAAAATTTATAGTTTTAGTAAGATCTTTTAACTTTTTATATACTCGTTCTTTTCTACTAAATTTATCTTTTGGTTTATAATCATCAAACACTGAAACATCTCCTTTTTTATAAATTAGATATGTTTTAAATAAAAGAATCTTTAGCTAAAGTAAAAATTTAATTTATTATATAATAAAAGACACTTTCCTTAGTTTATATGCTATTACTATAGAAAGTGTCTCTGTATGCTTTAAAAGGATAGATTCACTCTATCCTTTTTTTTAATTAAGATTTAGACTTATAATCAAAGATTTATTGACTTTCTTCATATCACAATCAGTCATATGTCCAATTTTTTCCTTTAATCTTCGTTTATCTAAAGTCCTTATTTGTTCTAATAATACAACTGAATCCCTATTTAAACCATACTCCTCTGAAGATATTTCAACATGAGTAGGTAGTTTAGCCTTGTTTATTTGTGATGTTATTGCTGCTACAATAACAGTAGGACTATATCTATTTCCTATATCGTTTTGTATTATAATAACGGGACGTATTCCGCCTTGTTCAGATCCTATAACAGGACTTAAATCAGCATAAAATATATCTCCTCTTTTTACTACCATAGTTGCCATTTCAAATAATCACTCTCCGCAAAGCCATATCTCATATTCATTAATATCACTTAATAGCTTTTCAACCCCATCTCTAGAAAGTTCCAAATTTAATTCTGCCATATCTTGATAACCCTTTATCATTGAGTATTCAAAATCGACTAAACTCATATCTTCAATCGTATCATCAATATATAATATTATTGAGTCGCTCATAAATTCACTCTTTTTTTTATTTGTACAAAATATATCGTAATTTTTTTTATTATCCTTAAAATGTGACATAATTTCTCCTCCATAGTAGTAAAAATCCTATGTATATATCTATTATATTGCAAATTATGTCAATTTGTCAAAAGAATTGTCCTTTTTTTGTTATATATTTTTTATTAAACTAAGAGTTTTATTTATTTATATTATTTGTAACAATTATTTACTTAAAACGTATGTATCTTTATGATACTTTCTATAAAATAATTTTAAGCTAATGTTATTTTGATATTAATATGGCTTAATTTTATTTAATTCCAATGTTTTTTACTTATTTAATTCTTAGGAAGAACATTAACTACAAAGATAATATAAAAATTTCAATTTTTATGTGGTTTCCATTCTTCCTTATCATCATAGGTTATCTTAAAAAACATATATTGATTAAAACAACTCATCACTTAAATTCTTTTCAATTTTAAAATCTTTATAAGTTATAATAACTCTTTCAATTCCGTTAATATCAAATATTTTTAATAATATAGGTGACTTTGTTTTTTTATCTATATAAAATTTTCCTTTTTCAAAATGTTTATTATTCATATCATACTTCAAATCAATTTCCAGGTAGTTTCCATCACCCCATTCTTTAACGTTTTCTTTTATTTCACCTAACATCTTATTAGATAAAATATTGTTTATTGATGCTAGTGGATAAATAACGTCCATATTCCCATCAAGTTTAAATTCATCACCTTGATAGTCCTTAACTTGTATTTCTCCGCTGTTATATACTTTTATTGTTTTGTTATCTTGTCCAAATTCAATTCTCAATCCTTTATTATCGCTATAATATTGTGTAGTTAATTCTTTAATTTCACCTCTTGAATTTTTAAATATATATTCTACGCCTGTACTATATTCTTTTATGTTCTTAACATAATTTAAAATGTCTTCATTAGTCGGAAGTAAAATATGTCTAAATAAAACTATCAATAGAATAGTGATAATTGGTATAAGTAATAAAGTAGATAAAAGCATTTTACTTTTAATTGTCTTTTTTTTCTTTTCCATTAATCCTCCAAAGCTTTATTAATACTTTATTACTATTATGAAAAGTTTTTTTATTTTATTCTTAATTAATTAAGAATGTTATTAATTTTTGTTGGTAAATTATTAATAATATCTCTTGCATTAACTATAAAAGAGTTTTGCGAAATTTCATCAGCCAATTTTCCATGTATATAAGTTCCTAAAACAGTTGCTTCTTCAATGTTTACTCCTTGAGATATTAGTCCAGTTATTATTCCTGTTAAGGCATCACCCATTCCACCTGATGCCATTTTGCTATTACCCGTTTCATTTATGTAAGTTTTATTATGAACACAAATTACTGTCTTATAACCCTTTAACAATAAATTTATTCTGTAATCCTTAAAAAATTTCTTTACTACGCTAATTCTATCATCTTCAACTTCACTAATTTTTATATCTAAAAATCTAGCTAATTCTCCTGGATGTGGTGTCATAATTGCTCTATTTTCTAAATATTTTAGTAATGACTTATTTTTTGACAATAATGTTATTGCGTCTGCATCAATGATTATTGGACAAGTTGTTTGCTTTACAACCTTTTCAAATAGTTGTTTCTCTTTTTCTCCAGTTCCAAGTCCTGGTCCAATGGCAATGACTTGAGCTCCTTTTAATAGCTCATTTAATTTTTCATCTTCTGTATTTAAAGTCATAGCCTCTATCAATTTATTAGATAATATAGGTTGTATTTCTTTAGGACAAACTAAAGTTACTAATCCAGCACCACTTCTAACTGTACATTCAGTAGTTATAAATGCTGCCCCTGTAAACCCACTGCTACCTGCAATTATAATTGCTCTACCATAGTTTCCTTTATGTCCATAAATATTTCTTTTTGGGATTAACTTTTTATATTCAGGATCATCTAATATACAAATTCCATCATTATTTTGTTTTTTAATTTTTTGGGGAATACCTATATTTACAACTTTAATATTTCCTAAATATTCAATTGCTTTATAACTTAAGAATCCTTTTTTTATAACTTCAAATGTATACGTATAATTTGCTCTTATTGAAATTCCTTTTGGTACTCCCTCATCACAATCTAAGCCAGATGGAACATCTACTGATACAATTATATTTGAGTTAACATTAATTTCATCTATAATAGTTTTAAACAAACCTTTAAGATCCCTATTTAATCCAATACCAAAAATAGCATCAACTACGACATCAAATTTTTTAATATCGTTAACTAAATTAATATCTATATCTTCCTCTGATCTTATCTTTTTAATTTCTATGTTCTCTAGATTGGTTAATATTTTTAGATTTAATTTAAAATCATCACTATAATTTTCATTAACTCCAACAATATAAACTTTTACCTTCTTACCATTATTGAATAAATGTCTAGAAATCGCTAAACCATCTCCACCATTATTTCCTTGACCACATATTACAAGAAAACTATCACCCATATTATATATTTCCTTATATATTGATATAGCTGCATTTTCCATTAAAACAATACTAGGAATTCCTATTTCATTAATTGTTAGCTCATCAATTAGTTTACACTTTTTAGAAGACATAATTTCCATGTTATATCACCTCTATTATTGCATATGCTATAGCGTCAGTATTACTATGAGATATACTTATAAAAATATTATAATTATCTAAATTAAACATTTTATATAATTTATCACTTAAATTCACTATTGGCTTTCCTAGTTCATCTCTTAATACCTCTATATCCTTCAATCCAAATCCTCTAAAACCGCTACCTAATGCTTTACTTACAGCTTCTTTTGCTGCAAAATTTCCTGATATAGTATTAGCATTAAATCTTCTTAATTTAAAGTATTCAATCTCTTTTTGCGTAAAAAATCTATTTATAAAATTTGGATTACTTTCAATAGCTTTTTTTATTCTTTCAATTTCTATTATATCTGTTCCAATTCCTCTTATCAAAATATTACCCCTTTCTCAGAAAGTTACTTTATTTAGTATATACTAAATAAAGTATTTAAGTAATATTTAACAATTAATTTGCAACTTCCTTTGAAGTAAAATTGTCAAATTCACATACATGCTCGTCTACATACTCACCAATAATGTCTATAAGATGTAGTGGTGAAACTCTGTTTTCATATAATTTAGTAAGTAAAGCTTTAACATTGTGTCTATTTATAGAAATTAAATTTACTGAATCCTTTTCATAAAATACCTCATTAGTGGTATTTGAGTTTTGGCTTTGTACTTCTATGCCATATCCTGTTATTCCTTTATACAGTGATTTGGTTAACCTATATTTATACTCAAAATTGTTTTCAGTATCTATAGATGTATATTCTTCTATAATATCCATATAATTACTCAACCCCTTTTAAATTTGTAACACATGTTAATATTATCACATTAACCTTTTATAAAATGTCAAAGCATGTCCCGATAATTAGTTATTTATATATTTTTTATTGACAATAAATTTTCAAACTTGCTATTTATCACCGTATAAATAAATATATTTAAAATTAAATTTAAAGTATTTGTCGAATATTAATCTAATTGCAATAATTTAATTTTAATTTTAATATATATCTTATATTTATATATGTTTATACATTGTTATAGAATAAAAATAAACCACCTTAAATAGCCTAAATCTATTTTAAGATGGTTTATTTTTTCCCATTTTAACCCCATAAATTTCATTGTAACCATAATTGAAAATTGAAAACTGAAAACTTTTTAGTTATCGTTTACATTATTTATTATATCACATTTATTTATTAATTCAATATTTGGTATATTATTTCTTAAATTTTTCTAATATTTTAAAACTTTATAAATAAAATAAAGTCCTAAAGAATAAAAATAACTCCGTCAAGTAGGTTTTACAACAGTATTTTTTACTGTATCTACTTAACAGAGTTCACTTCAATTTTATTCACTTGCAGAAAATTAAAATTATATATTATTTTAATTTTCTGCAATAACTTTTTCCGGCCTTTTGTTTCCTAAGAACTTAAAGTCTTCACCAACAACTTCTGCTATGTATTTCTTATTTCCGTCTTTATCTTCATAACTTCCAGTTCTTAATCTACCACTTAAACTTATACTATCGCCCTTTTTCATATAGCGACATATAACTTCTGCTTTTTTGCCCCATACTACTACGGGAATTAAATCAGCTTTTCTAGTACCATCTAAACTTTTAAATGGTCTATCTACAGCTATTATAAATTTACTGTATGTTTTACTATCTTTTTCAGTATACATAAGTTCAGGGTCCTTTATAAAATTTCCTACTAATACTATTTTATTCATTATATTACACCTCCTGAATATTTCTTTATTGATTCTATCCAGTTAATGTAATTATATTCAGTAAAATACAATATTCTTATAATTGGTTTTTAAATTCATCTAACACACAATTTATTTCTACTCCTAAAATAAATAAAATTGAAACTAAAAACAACCAAGTCATCAATATAAAAACAGCTCCAAGACTTCCATAAAATCTAGAAAAATTCCTAAAATTATCTATATAAAAAGAAAATCCATAAGATGTTATTATCCATCCTATTGTACTAAATATAGATCCTGGTATTACTTCTCTCCATTTTAATCTTTTTGACGGAGTAAATCTATATATTGACGCAAATATAAATATCATCATAATCACAACAAAAGCATATCTACATATATTCCATAAAATCATAATTATTTTTGTAAAAGGAATCATTTTTACCAAATAACTTCCTATTACATTTCCAAATACAAGCATAGACAATGATAATATTATAATTACTGCCAATGCTACTACACTAAGCATAGAAATTATTAGTCTTTTTATAAATGATCTCTTTTCTTTAAAACCATAAGCTTTATTAACACCTTTAATTACAGCTCTAAAACCTGATGATGAAGTCCATAAAGCTAATAAAATTGAGATTCCTAATAAACCTGTATATTGTTTATCAAAAACCTCAACTATTATAGATGAAGTTAATTCAAATACCGCTTCTGGAACTATAGCTTTTATTCCATTTAATACTTGTATAGAATCCATATTACTAAATCCTATTAACGTTATTAAGAAAATAATAAATGGAAAGAATGATAAAAGTAAATAATATGCTAATTGAGATGCTAATGCAAAAATATCATCATTTTTTACTTTTACAATCAAGTGTAATAATAATCTTAATTTTTCTCTTAAACTCATCTTCGTATGACTCATTAAATCACCATTTCCTATCTTTAGATATTATCATCTCATTTAATTCTTATATAAAATTATATTTATACCACATTCCCTTTATCCCTTTAAATGAATTAATTATGATAACAAGCCATAAACAGATTTCATAATTTCCTACAAAGCTTACTAATTAAAATATTTAAAATCTTTACCCATTAAACATTATATCTCTATTCTCATATTTTATAGATAAAATTTATAAAATATTCATAATATAAAAATAAAGTTTATTTTAAATAAATATTCATGTTTTCAACAAAATTATAGGACTTAATGCTTACTGAGCACTAAATCCTATAATAAACTAAACTTTAAATATTTTTACTATGTTTTAGAACAATATTGACATTTTCTCAAAACATAGATTAGTATCTAAATCAATATAATTCTATAATTTATAAATCTTATCTCTATTGTTAACTACATTCTTAGTTGCATTTCTTGTATCATAAACAACTTTAGCCTTACTTACTATATCTTCATAATCATAACAGCTATGGTTAGTTGTTACTATAACAATATCGCTGTCATCAATTACTTCTTTCCAATCTACAGAATTATAGACTTTATTCTTATATTTGGAAACTTCACAATATGGATCATTTACAATAACATCTGCTCCATTTTTTTCTAAAAGTTCAATAACTTTAAATGCTGGTGATTCTCTATAATCATCGATATCATTCTTATATGCAACTCCTAATACTAGAACTTTTGATCCATTAAGTGCTTTTTTATGTTTGTTTAATATTTTCATTACATTATCTAATACAAATTCAGGCATTGAATCATTTATTTCTCCTGAAGTTTCTATTAATCTTGTATGATAATCATATTCCTTTGCTTTCCATTCTAAGTAAAATGGGTCAAGCGGTATACAGTGTCCTCCAAGACCTGGACCTGGATAAAATGGCATAAATCCATATGGTTTAGTTTTAGCTGCATCTATAACTTCCCATACATCAATTCCCATTCTGTTACATAGTATAGCCATTTCATTAGCTAATCCAATGTTAATATTTCTAAATGTATTTTCTAATATTTTTTCCATTTCAGCTACTGCTGGTGATGAAACAGTATGTATTTCACCTTCTAAAATATTTCTATATAATGCTGCTGCAACTTCTGTACAATCTGCACTACATCCTCCAACAACCTTAGGTGTATTCTTAGTGTTAAAGTTTTTATTACCTGGGTCAACTCTTTCTGGTGAGAATGCTAAGAAAAAGTCTTCTCCACATTTTAATCCACTTTCTTCTAATATAGGTTTAAGAACTTCTTCTGTTGTTCCTGGATAAGTAGTACTTTCAAGTACTATTAACATACCTTTATGCATATATTGTGCAACACTTTTAGTTGATTCTACTACATATGATAAATCTGGTTGCTTATATAAATCAAGTGGTGTAGGTACACATATACAAATAGTATCTACATTTTTTACAAAGCTAAAATCTGTAGTAGCTCTTAGTATTTTATCATCAACTAACATTTTTAACTTTTCATCTACTACATCACCTATGTAATTACTACCTTCATTCACCATTTTAACTTTTTGGTCTTGAACATCAAATCCAATAGTTTCATATCCTGCACTTGCTTTTTCTACAGCTAATGGTAAACCAACATATCCTAATCCAACTACGCCTACTTTAGCAGTTCTATTATTTATTTTTTCTAATAATTGTTGCTTTAATCTTGACATCTATTTTATACCTCCTAAATCTACACACTCAACTTTTTCATCAGATTTTAGATATTCTTCATTACAACTTTCACAAATTGCTTTGTTATTTTTAAAATCTAACTTTGAGCCACATTTACATACATATCCTTTAACTATTGCTGGATTTCCAACAACTAAAGCATAATCTGGTATATTTTTAGTAACTACAGCTCCTGCTCCAATCAAAGCATACTTTCCTATGTTATGACCACATACTATTGTTACATTTGCTCCAATTGATGAACCTTTTCCTATAATAGTCTTTTTATATTCACTTTTTCTTTCTATAAAACTTCTAGGATTTATTACATTAGTAAATACACAAGATGGTCCTAAGAATACATCATCTTCACAAATAACGCCAGTATACACAGATACATTATTTTGTATTTTAACTCCATTACCTAGTTTTACTCCAGGAGATATAACTACATTTTGACCTATATTACATTTTTCACCCATTATAGAATTACTCATAATATGAGAAAAATGCCATATTTTTGTTCCTTCTCCTATTTCAACATTATCATCTATATAACTGGACTCATGTACAAAATACTTCTTATCCATAAATTATACCTCTCTATTCCTTTATAGAATCAATTATATATCTTATTTGCTCTTCTGTTAATTCTGGATAAACAGGAATTGCAAATGTTCTATGTGAAAGATATTCTGCAACTGGCATATCCCCTTCTTTATATCCAAGATCTTGATATACTTTTTGTAAATGTAATGGAACTGGATAATATACCCCTGCTGCCACACCTTTATCTTTAAGTTTATTCAACATTTTTTCTCTATCTTCTGTTTGTAATACATATTGATGATATACTGATTCATTTTCTTGTCTAACACTTGGTGTAACGACTTTTGAATCTTTAAAGTTTTCATCATATATTTTTGCTATTTCTTTTCTCTTTGAATTCCATTTATCTAAATGAGGCAATTTCACCTTTAATATTGCTGCTTGAATAGCATCTAATCTAGAGTTATATCCTATTAAATAATTGTAGTACTTTAATGGATTATATACTGTATCATCCCCAGTATTAGATCTATCTATATCTTCATTTATATTATTTAATAAATTATATGCTTTTTGTCCTGTTTCTCCACTTCCATGAGTTCTTAATGCTCTAGCTATAGTTGCTATATTATCATCAGATGTTACTATCATACCACCATCACCAGCACATGAAAGGTTCTTTGTTGGGAAGAATGAAAAACAAGCTATGTCACTTAATGCCCCTATCATTTTTCCTTTATATTTAGCCCCAACTGCTTGACAAGCATCTTCAATAACTTTTAAGTTATATTTTTTAGCTATTTTATTTATTTCATCCATATCAGCACTTTGTCCAAAGATATGAACAGGTATAATTGCTTTTGTTTTTTCAGTAATTTTTTCTTCTATTTTGCTTGGATCTATATTAAAAGTATCTTTTTCTGCATCTACAAAAACTGGCTTTGCTCCTACAGCAGATATACATTCAGCTGAAGCAAAGTAAGTAAATGTTGAAGTTATTACTTCATCACCTGCTCCAATTCCTAAAGATTTTAATGCAATAACTAATGCATCTGTTCCATTTCCTACTGAAATAGCATGCTTAACGCCTATATAATCTGCAAAATCCTTTTCAAAATCAGATACATTTTTTCCCATAATATAATTTGCAGAAGATAATACTTCCTTAGTTACTCTATCTAAATCTTCAGAAATAGACTTATATTGAGCTTTTAAATCAATTAATGGAATATTCATTTTCCTCGCTCCTTTGATTTTACTTATATTACCAATTTATTGTTTTGATAATTCATTTCTACTAAATTATAACAAATATTTAAATTCTAAATATTAATTATTTATAAAAATTATCTTATCTCATTAAATTAGTTATCATAAAGCTACTTCTTTTGATAAACTAACATGAATATTTTAACATACTTAAATAGATAAATAAACTTTTTATTTTATATGAACAAAAAACAAAAAGTGTATACTAATACTACTTTAAAATAACATATATAAGAGTATTTTTTGTATAAATATAATAAAATATTACAAAACTTATTATATTTCTTTAAAAAACACTTACTCAAATAAATTATAATTTATTTGAGTAAGTGTTTAATTAATCTCTTCATACTCTTATTCCTCTTATTTAATTAAGGCACATTCAAATATTTTACTTGTTATTTATTTTCATATGCCTAATCTGCATGATATTCATTTACTATTTTTTGCACTAATTTCTTAATTACACTTGCTTCTGCTATTAATGATAAAACTAATAGAAAGACTGTTATTCTTTCTTCTTCTGATTCTTTTAAATTTAAGCATTTAACTCTTTCTTTTAATTTTTTTTCATTTTCTAAGGATGCTTTTAAATATTCATCTAAACTTTCATCTTGTATTTCTGAAAATATTTTATAAGCATCTTGCCAACAAATTATATCATCATCTCGTTCATTTATTTCGTTAAATGCTAAACTAAATACTTTTTTTATTTCATCAGTAGTTAGCACTGGTCTCATATAACTTAATAATACAAGCTGAACTAAATGTATTTTAGTGTATCCTCGTTTTTTACCATCTTCTGGTTTTGTGATAACTTCACTTTTTATATAATTTTGAACTATGTTATTAGTGAATTTTTCATCCATAAATTTATCATTTAAGTAGTCTATAACTTGAGATAAAAATAAATCATACTTTGGTAGATCTTCACATGAAACTAAACTATTTTCAGATATTTTTTCAACTATTTCTTTTATATAAGACGACTCCATATGATTATTCATATAATATCCCACACTTTCTTAGTATATTTAAATAAATTATATAGTAAAAATAAACTTATTACAAGTTATTTTTACCATTATAATAATCTGAATATGTTTTTATTATATATGATAATTCAAAAATTTAGTATATAAATTATAATTTCTATTTTTTAATTGTTTTATATTTTCTGTTTTATTTATAATTGTTTTAAATTATTATATGGAAAAATAATATTTTTTGTCTGTTTAAGACAATATGCATTGTTTTTTTATATATTTTTAAATTTTTTTGTGTTTTTTAATATTTATATGACAAATTGGTAATTATCCATATTTTCTAATTTTTACTAATTGTTTTTACTTTTTTTATTTTAATATAGGCTTATCCCATTTAACCTCAGTAGTAATGCAATTTTTTATATTAAAATCATCTTATATTGTATAGTAAAAAATTCTAAAAATTCTATTGACATTTCTAAAATATGGTAGTATATTTTATATATAATGTTTATTAAAGTTGAAATTTGTAACTTATTATACAAAAAACATAAAATATATATTGACTTTATATTACATACTTGGTAATATGTCAGAGTAGAATGTCGAACATTGTAATTAGGAGGAATTTTTATGAAATCAACAGGTGTAGTTAGAAGAGTAGATGAATTAGGTAGAATTGTTATTCCAATAGAATTAAGAAGAACTTTAGATATTGCTGAAAAAGACGCTTTAGAAATTTATGTAGACGGTGAACAAATAATCCTTAAAAAATATGAACCAGCTTGTATATTCTGCGGAGATGCAAGAGACGTTATAAACTATAAAGGAAAAAATGTTTGTACTAATTGTTTAGATGAAATAAAAAACAATAGATAATATCTATTAATTATACTTAATAACAATATTAGCACCTCTAAAATTTTAGAGGTGCTGTTTATTTTATATTTAGCTCTGTTTTAAATGCGTGT